>NZ_JAVREH010000020.1:0-73839 GCF_031845305.1 Jatrophihabitans lederbergiae
CCGCCGCCGGCACTCCGCCTGCGGCTACCGCAGCCCGATCACCTACGAGAACACCACCACCGCGGCTACGCTACGACCGGCCGCATAACAATCAAATCGCGTGTCCACTTTTCGGGGCGAAGGCCCGGTGGGAATGGCGAGGTCGATGTCGTTGCCGCATCGCACAGTGGTCCAGGCCAAGGGTTTGCTGTTGGCCGCGGATGGGGCCGCGAATCAAGAGATCGCCCGCCGGTGCGAGGTCGATTCGGACACGGTGCGGCGGTGGCGCAGACGCTTTGCCGACAAGGGTGTCGAGGGCGTCGGGGTGATCGCCAAGGGTCGCGGGCGTAAGCCCCCGATGCCGGCAGGCACGGTCGAAGAGGTCGTGCGGCTGACCCACCAGGAGCGGCCCGCGGACGGCTCGAGGCACTGGAGCACCAGGTCGATGGCGACCCGAGTCGGGATCGGCAAGGACGCGGTGGCCCGGATCTGGTCTGATCATGGGCTCAAGCCGTGGAAGGTCGACACCTTCAAGATCAGCAACGATCCGCGTTTCGAGGAGAGACTCGTCGATGTCGTCGGGCGTTACCTCAGCCCGCCGTCGCGGGCGGTGGTGTGCAGCTTTGATGAGAAGACCAGTGCCAGGCCCTGGACCCTACCCAGCCCTCGCTGCCGATGAAACGTGGCCGGGCCGCCACGATGACTCATGACTACAAGAGGAACGGCACCATCGATCTGTTCGCGGCCATGAACCTGGCCACCGGCGAAGTACTCACCGATCTGCGCAAAGGCCACGCTGGCGCCGACGTTTTGCGGTTCTTCAAACAGATCGACGCCACCGTGCCCCGCGGCCTGTCCGTCCACGTCGTCCTGGACAACCTGTCCGCCCACTCCACGCCCGAGATCAGAAATGGCTGGCTCACCGCGACCGTCGCCGCTGGCACCTGCACTACACCCCGACATCGAGCTCCTGGCTCAACCTCATCGAACGCTGGTTCAAAGAACTGACCGATCGGCGCCTACGCCGCGGCGTATTCACCAGTGTCGCCGATCTCAGTGCGCCATCACCACCTGGGCCGAGCACTGCAACACCGACCCGAAACCATTCATCTGGAAAACCACCGCCGAAGACATCATCACCAAGGTCTAACGCGGACGCGACACCCTTCACCAGGGACCGAGAGCGACGCGCCTTGGGTCTCGGATGACCAACGACATGCTGATCAGCCCGCACGCTTCCCCGCTGGCCAGCGTGAGCAGGTCGCAGAAGGCCGAGGTCATGGCGTCGAAACCCGAGTAGGCGGCGCGACCCGGCGGCGTCAATGTGAGCCCGGCGGTCGCATCCCCGATCACGGATGCGGTGTCGCGGCGCTCTTCGAACCGGAAGACGCTCGACAGCAACCCGGCGCTGATCGTCCACCCCCGACTGTGACGCCCACTGGGTCGGGGGGCCGAATGTGGGCGGAGCGATCTATGCCGTCGCTGTTTAAGCGGTGCTCCACGGCGGAGATGGCCAACCAAGTCATGAAGTTTCTCAAGGTGGAGGCAGGCACGCCTGAAGATCGGCTCGTCGAGGTCTTGGAGGTGCACCCCGATCAACGCCCTCCCGGCGCCCAGCGAATGGAAGCTCGGAGCTCCGAAGCCGGCTGTCCTTGATCCTCTGGTGGCAGTGCACCAACGTGATCGAGGTGCCCTCGCAGGTCCCATGGACCAGGGGTAACTCGCGCTGCTTGCCAGTGAAGGAGAACCCGTTCCCGCTGGGAAGCGGAATCCGGACGTCGAGGTCGAAGCCGCCGATGAGTTCGAGCGCGATCTCCCCGTCAGCGCCGATCATCAGAACGCCGGGCTGAGCTTCTGTCCGAACCCGGCACAGACCAATAGCCATGCCACCGCCGCTCCTCAACCACAGCATCAGAATGACATGCCGCCACAACCAGTACTGAGCCACGATCTTGACTGACTGACTGTCAACGCCAGCCGGTTGCGTAGCGACGGCGCATCAGCGTGCTGATCGACATCCCGCTCTCGCAATCCGAGGCAAACGAATGCTCACCTCTTTAGATGCCGCCCGGCGTTCTCCACATGCCCTCGAGGCAGGAACCGAATCAAGACGATGCAGGCTACAGATCGGCCGAGGTTCCCAGCTCTACCAGGTCCGCAACGTGCTGCGCGCCGGCGCCGAGAAGCTGTCCGAACGACAGATCATCCGGCTCAACGCCGGGCTGGAGGCCGGGGACCCGAACTACGAGGTCACCATCGCCTGGCAGTGCTATCAGAAGCTGCGAGCCGCGTTCAGCGCCAAGGACCTGCACCGCGGCCGCCGCATCGCGATCGAAGTGCTCGACAGCTTCCACACCTGCCCCATCCCGAGATCGCACGGCTCGGACGAACACTGCGTTCCTGGCGGGAACAACTGCTCGCCACTTCGGCACCGGCCGCGCGAACAACTGAGCGGCACCGAAGCGATTCAACGGGATCATCGAGCTACACCGCCGCATCGGCCTCGGCTTCCGCAACCTGGCCAACTACCGACTGTGTGATCTTGGCTGCCGGACGGCTCATCCACCCGAATCTCCGATGAGCCCGTAATCGACGTTGCGAGCCGATGGCGGATACCGCGATAATTCCACGATGCCTGAAGTCGTCCATCCGGACGGTCGCGCACACATTGATGCCGCGCTGGTGAAACGTCTGATCGCCACCCAATTTCCGCAGTGGAGTGGATTGAGCGTCGTACCGGTAGAGGTCGACGGCTGGGACAACCGCACCTACCGCCTCGGCACCGATATGACGGTACGTCTGCCCACTGCCGACCACTATGCGCCGGCGATCGACAAGGAGCACCGCTGGCTGCCCGTGCTGGCACCACCTGTGCCGGTGGAGATTCCGGTCTGTCTCGCCAAGGGCAAGCCCAGCGATGGCTTTCCGTACAACTGGTCCGTTCGAAACTGGATAACCGGTGAGACGGCCGATCATGCACACATCCCCGAAGAGGCGGAATTCGCGACGCAGGTAGGCGAATTCCTCCGCGCGTTGCAACGCGTCGACCCGACTGGCGGTCCGGTCGCGGGCGTACACAGCTTCTATCGAGGCGCGCCCCCGGCCCACTACGACGGTGAAACCCGACGCGTGCTCGAGGCACTGGCGGGCCGTATCGATACGACGACTGCCACGGCGGTCTGGGCAGCGGCGCTGAGCGCGACCTGGACGGGCCGGCCGGTCTGGTTCCACGGAGACGTGGCCACCGGAAACCTGCTGGCCAGGAACGGCAGGCTCGTGGCCGTCATCGACTTCGGAACGTGCGGCGTAGGCGATCCCGCCTGTGACCTGGTGATCGCCTGGACCAGGTTCTCCGGAGAGAGCCGAGAGGCGTTCCGGCACGCCGTCCGAGCCGACGACGGAACCTGGGCACGGGCGCGGGGCTGGGCGTTGTGGAAGGCGCTGATCGGACTGGCCGAGCATATCGATACCGACGCTCAGCGAGCGGCGATCAACCGCCGGGTGATCCAGAACGTGCTCGCCGACCATAAGCGCTCGACCTGACCGCAGCGCGACGGATTACGCAGCAGATCACGCGACTTCCGCCGGGACGCTCAGATCTGCAACGCACAGCCGATAGGAAGCGCAGTGGTGCCTACCCGTCCACGATAAATCCCCCGGTCGGGGGCGCGGTAGGTCACCACTTCGGCGTTTCCCGGAGGAGCCATGGACCCAGCACTGCGCGCCATTGTGACGGCACTGCGTACCCGGGGCATGAGCGACGAGGTCATCCAGCATGCGATGACCACCGCTGAACTGACGTCCCGCCCACTGCGCACCGTCCTCATCGACGACCAGCTTGTCACCGAGTTCCAGCTCGCGCAGGCGGTCGCCGAGGCCTACGGCGTCGAGGCCGCCGAACTGTCGAGCTTTCCGATCGAACCGGCTGCCATGGGCAGGGTTCCGCTGACGCTCGCACGCCGGCACCGAATGCTTCCCATCGCCGTCACCGAAAGCACCATCACCGTCGCGGTCGGTGATCCCGGCGATGTCCTGGCCCTGGACGACATCCGGGCCGCCACCGGCCTCATGGTGCGCCCGATGGTCGTCACCAAGGACGAGCTGAACCGGCTGCTGGACCGCTACACCCGGGAGAGCACCGATCTCGACCAGGCGGCGGCGCAGATCGTCGCGGACGAGGGCGCCGCCAGCAGCAGTGACGGGCTGAACTCCGTCAACGAGGACGCCCCCGTCGTCCGTTACGTCAATGCCCTGCTTGAGCGGGCGATCACCAGCCGTGCCTCCGACATCCACCTCGAGCCCAGCGAGTACGACCTGAAGATCCGGCTGCGCATCGACGGCGTGCTGCACGAGGTCGACGCGGTGCCGCGCGGAATCCAGGCAGCCCTGATCTCGCGCCTGAAGATCCTCTCAGGCCTGGACATCACCGAACGCCGGGTGCCGCAGAACGGCCGCATCACCAAGGAACTGGGCGGACGCAGCATCGACCTGCGTACCGCCACCCTGCCGACGGTGTGGGGCGAGAAGGTCGTGCTGCGGGTGCTCGACACCGGCAGCATCGACCTCGAACTGCGCAAGCTCGGGTTCACCGACGACAACTACGCACGCTTCTCGGCCAGCTTCTCCAAGCCGCACGGCATGGTGCTGGTCACCGGGCCGACCGGTTCCGGCAAGTCCACCACCCTGTACGCCACCCTCGGCGAGATCGCGCGGCCGGAGGTCAACGTGATCACCGTCGAGGACCCGGTGGAGTACCGGATGGACGGCATCAACCAGGTGCAGGTGAACGTCAAGGCGGGCCTGACCTTCGCCGCCGTGCTGCCGGCGATCCTGCGCTCGGACCCCGATGTCGTGCTGATCGGTGAGATCCGGGACCGGGCCACCGCCCAGCTCGCGGTCGAGGCTGCCCTCACCGGCCACCTCGTGCTGTCGACCCTGCACACCAACGACGCTCCGAGCGCGATGCCACGGCTGGTCGAGATGGGGATCGAGCCGTTCCTGGTGGGATCCTCGCTGGACTCGGTGCTCGCCCAGCGACTGTCCCGCAGGCTGTGCGAGTGGTGCAAAGAGGCCTACGCGCCGCAGGAGAAGGACCTGTCCGGCGCGCAGTGGCCCTTCGAGGTGTTCGGGAAACCGGAGAACTTCTGGCGTCCGGTGGGCTGCCGGTCCTGCGCCCAGACCGGCTACCGCGGCCGGTTGGCGATCAACGAGGTCATGCCGGTCTCGGAAGAGATCGAGCGGCTGACCGTTCGGCACGCGGCCGCCAGCGAGATCAAGAAGGTCGCGATCGCCGAGGGCATGGTGACCCTGCGCGACGACGGCCTTCGCAAGACCATGGCTGGGCTCACCAGCCTCGAAGAGGTACTCCGGGTGACGGTATGACGCCGCCATCCACTGCAAAGACAACTGAGGAAGTCACATGAATCCGCTGACCGCAATTGACGGCCCGTTCTCGATGCACGAGGCGAAGCGCGAGCTGGACGAGCTGCTGAGCCTGCTCGTGGAGCGGGGTGGCTCGGACCTGCACATCACGGCAGGCATCGCCCCGTGCTTCCGGGTCAACGGCGAGCTGAAGCCCTTGGAGGGCCGGGATCGGCTGCTGCCCGTGGACACCGAGACGCTCATCCGGTCCATCCTCAGCGACGCGTTGTGGCACCGCTTCGAGACGACCCAGGAACTCGACACCGCCTACGCGCTACCGGGGGTCAGCCGCTTCCGGGTGAACGTGTACCGGCAGCGCGGTGCCGTCGGCGCCGTCATGCGTGCGATTCCGCACAAGATCCGGGGCCTGGAGGAACTGGGGCTGCCACAGTCGGTGGAGAACTTCGCACACCTGCCCCGTGGCCTGGTGCTGGTCACCGGCCCCACCGGCTCGGGAAAGTCCACCACGCTGGCCAGCCTGCTCGATGTCGCCAACCAGACCCGCGCCGCGCACATCGTGACGATCGAGGACCCGATCGAGTACCTGCACCGGCACGGCAAGAGTGTGGTCAACCAGCGCGAGGTCGGCTCGGACACCGCTGACTTCTCCGTTGCCTTCAAGCACGTGCTGCGGCAGGACCCCGACATCATCCTGGTCGGGGAGCTGCGCGACCTGGAGACCACGTCCGTTGCGGTGACCGCGGCCGAGACCGGTCACCTGGTGCTGGCCACCCTGCACACCCAGTCCGCGGCCCAGACCATCGACCGGCTGATCGACATCTATCCCCCGCACCAGCAGCAACAGATCCGCGCGCAGCTGTCCAACTGCCTGCAGGGCGTGGTCACCCAGGCGCTGGCGCCCCGCAAGGACGGGATGGGCCGCACCATCATCTGCGAGATCATGACGGCCACCTCCGCCATCCGGAACCTGATCCGGGAGGGCAAGGTGCACCAGATCCCGTCCTTCCTGCAGTCCTCCTCCGACGCCGGCATGATCAGCTTCGACCAGCACCTGGCCCAGCGCTACGCCGACCAGGTGATCAGCAAGTCGACGGCCCTGGAACTCGCGCACGACCCCAACGAGTTCAAGCGACTGGCGAGGATCTGACCCGGTGGCCACCAAGACCTTCAGCTACGAGGCCATCGACGCTACCGGCGTCATGTCGAAGGGCAGGATCGAGTCTGAATCTGCCGAAGCCGCGGCCAACGCGCTCGCCGACCAGCGGCTGGTGCCGCTTTCGGTCACCGGCGCCGGCGGGGCCCTGCAGAAAGAGATCAAGATCCCCGGCCTCGGGGGACGCACCAGCCTCAAGGACTTGGCGGTCCTGTCCCGGCAGTTCGCGTCCATGACCTCCTCTGGCCTGACTATGCTGAGGTCGCTGTCGATCCTGGAAGACCAGGCCGCCAAACCGAAGATGAAGACAGCGCTGGCGCAGGTCCGCGCGGACGTCCAGGGCGGCATGCCGCTGTCAATCGCGATGTCGCAACATCCCGAACACTTTCCGCTGCTGATGATCAACATGATCAAGGCCGGTGAGACCGGCGGTTTCTTGGACGAGGCGCTGTCGCGGATTGCGCGGATGTACGAGTCGGATGCCAACCTGCGCGCGAAGATCAAGTCCGCCATGACGTACCCGGTCATCGTGCTGCTGTTCTCGCTGCTGCTGGGCACCGGCGTGATCATCTTCATCGTTCCGGTGTTCGAGAAGATGTTCAAGAACCTCGGTGGCAAGCTGCCGCTGCCCACCCAGATCATGGTCACGCTGTCGCACAACATGTATTGGCTGCTGCCGATTATCCTGGTCGGCTCGGGGGTGGGGCTGCGGGCATATCGCAGGGCGGTGCGCACGAACTACGGCTTCCGGCTGGCAATGGACCGCTTCAAACTGAAGCTGCCCGTCTTCGGAACCCTGTTCACCAAGCTGGCGATCAGCCGGTGGGCACGCAACCTCGGCACCCTGCTGGCGGTCGGCGTGCCCATCATCCAGGCGTTGGACATCGTCGGCGGAACCGCGGGCAACGCCGTGGTGGGTGAGGCGATGAGCGACGTGCGCGACGCCGTCCGGTCCGGCTCGCAGATGTCCGGCCAACTCGCCAAGCATCCGATGTTCCCCAACATGGTGGTGCAGATGCTCGAGGTCGGCGAAGAGACCGGCCAGATCACCGAGATGCTGGACAAGGTGGCCGATTTCTACGACCAGGAGGTCGAGACCGCCACCGACTCCCTCACCTCGGCGATGGAACCGCTGCTCGTCGTCCTGCTGGGAGCCGTCATCGGCACCATGGTCGTCTGCCTGTACCTGCCGATGTTCTCTATCTACCAGCACATCCAGAGCAACTGAGCCCTGTCCTACCCGCAGCGCCGTGCCCGGTCCGGGCTGCGGCGTTGCGCCGTTTTCCGGCCCAGGCCATCGTTACCCGAATGGAATATTCCGTAGTGAATAACTTGTGAAGTCGCCTCAGGTACCTGAGAATCGCGCCGATTTCATAGCTGAAGCACCACCTAACGCAAGCCGGCTTCGCCGCCGCTACCCGACCGAGCCAGGAGGCTCCCATGCTCAACAAGCTCCAAAAGCTCCGCGAGGAGCGCGCCGCAGGCGACAAGGGCTTCACCCTGATCGAACTGCTGGTCGTCGTCGTCATCATCGGCATCCTGATCGCCATCGCGATCCCGCTGTACCTGAACTACCAGAAGGGCGCCAAGAACAAGTCGGCGCAGTCTGACACCCGCAATGCCATCGCCGTCGTCGAGCAGTGCTACGCCGACAACAGCAACACCTACCCGGCCAGCAGCACCGCCGACGTCACCGGAACCATCCCGCTAACCTGCGGCACCGGCACCGGCACGATCAACATCTCGCCCGGAAACAAGATGACCTACACGCTGACCTCAGGCACCTACACGGTCAAGACCGTCGCCGGCAGCCCCGGCAGCGCGACCTACATCTACAGCAGCTCGACCGGCCAGACCGCCGCCTCCTGATCCCTTGTTCACCGGAGTGACCGGCCGGGATGGGGCGCCAATCGTCCCGACCGGCCGGTCACTCGCGTTTACCACCACCACAGCACCAGCTCAACCGAGTCCCCCAACCAGCCCAGAGGATGCCGACGATGCCGATCCTGATCGCGGCGGCTGCCCTGCTGGGGCTGGCGATCGGCTCGTTCCTCAACGTGGTCATCCACCGGATGCCACTGGAGCAGTCGTTGTCGACCCCGGGCTCACACTGCCCGACGTGCGGTTCCTCGATCAGGGCACGCCACAACGTTCCGTTGCTGGGATGGCTGATGCTGAAGGGCAGGTGCGCCGACTGCCGATCGCCGATCAGCCCGCGGTACCCCTTGGTCGAACTGGCCACCGGAGCACTTTTTGTTGCGGTGACACTGCAAGCGCACCGGTTGCACGAGCTGCCGGCGTTACCGGCACTGCTGTTCTTCACCGCCATCGGGATCGCACTGAGCCTCATCGACCTCGACGTGCACCGGCTGCCGAACTCGATCGTTATCCCGTCCTATCCGGTGCTGGCGCTGATGCTCACTGTCGCGGCGGTGGTGGCCGACGACCCGGCGGCACTGGTTCGCGCAGGGATCGGCGGCCTGGCCCTGTTCGGCGGATACTTCGTGCTGGCCTTTGCCTACCCGGCGGGAATGGGCTTCGGAGATGTCAAGCTCGCCGGGATCATCGGTGGCATATTGGGATTCCTGTCGTATCAGGCTCTGATCGTCGGCGCGTTCGCGGCCTTCCTGCTCGGCGGCGTCGTAGGAATAGCCGTGTTACTCAGCAGGGCTGGCTCACGCAAGACCGCGCTGCCGTTCGGGCCATTCATGATCGCCGGAACCCTCATCGCGCTGTTCACGGCGCCTCAGATCGCCGGCGCTTATACCGATCTTGTCTTCAACGCCTAAGTTATCAGATCCCGCGATCTGGTTTGGAGAACCCATGAAGCAGCGCCGGACCGGCATAGCCAAGGTCGGGGTGGTCAACACCGACGGCCATGCCATCGGCCTCGACCTGGGAGCGACGTGCGTGCGCGCCGCAATCCTCGCGCCAGGAGCGCAGGACGGCCACCCGTCGGTGACCGTGCACGGTCTGGGGCAGCTGGAGTTGCCCGAGGGCGCAGTCGTCAACGGCGTGGTCTGCAACGAAGCCGCTGTGACCGACGCCCTGCGGGCGCTCTGGCGGCTGAACAACTTCGAGTGCCGCAACGTCATTCTCGGCATGGCCAACCAGCAGATCGTCGTGCGGGACATGACCGTTCCCAACCTGTCCCCCGATCAGCGCGCGAAGGCGCTGCCCTTCCAGGCCCGTGAGATCGTCGCGTTGCCGATGGACCAGGTGCTGCTGGACTTCGCTCCGCTGGCAGAACCAGACGCTGAGACGAACACCGTGACCGGACTGCTGGTGGCGACTCCCCGCCAGCCGGTGCTGGCGGCGGTCGCGGCGGTCGAGAAGGCGGGGCTCAAGGTGGCCCGCGTCGACCTGTCCACCTTCGCCACCCTGCGTTCCATCGCCGACGAGCGACTGGCTGTCGAGGCGGTGCTCGACATGGGCGCGCACCTGACCAGCATCGTCATACACAACCAGGGCATTCCCAAGGTCGTCCGCACCGTGTCACGCGGCGGCCGGGAACTCACCGACGCGCTCGCCGACAAGCTCGGCTTCAGCCCGGACGACGCCGAGCGTGCCAAGCGTGACATCGGGCTCGACGGACCCCACCCCGAGATCGCCAGGATTCTCAACGAGGTCCTGCGCCCGCTCCTGGCAGAGATCAGAAGCTCGATCCACTACTTCGGATCCACCAGCAGCGGAGCGAGCCTGGAGCGGATCTCGCTCACCGGCGGGGCGTCCTCACTGCACGGGCTGGCCGAGCTGCTGACCGAGCAGATGAGCATTCCCACGTCGGTCGTCGCGCCGATGCAGCACATCAGCAACCGCTGGACAGCCGCCCAGCCGGAGGCCAACCCGGAGTTCCACGCCAGCGCGGTGTCCGTCGGCCTGGCCATGGGAGCGGCAGCATGACCGCCGTCGGCCCGCAGGCCCGGATCTGGAACACCATGCCCGGCTGGGGAATCGTCGCCGACCTCACGCCGCCCGAGCTCACCGCATCACGTCGGCTCGCTGTCATCCGCAAGGCACTACTCGCCGGCATGGTCTCACTGCTGGTACTGCTGGTACTGCTGGTGCTGCTGTACGGCTACACCGCCCACGCCAAGCACATGGCCTCGAACGATCTCGCCGAAGAGAACAGCCGTACCTCGCAACTGCTCGCCGAACAGCACCGCTACAGCGACGTCACCCAGCTGCATGCCTCGATGACCGGAATCGACGCCAAGATCGCCACTTTGATGACAGCCGACGTCGGCTTCGCCAGCACCATCGGCTCGCTCCGGAGCGCCCTGCCGCCGACGATGGCCCTCGACGACATCGAGGTGAAGATCAGCCCGGCGGGTGCCCTTGCCGCCACCGCCGGTTCCGCGCAGGCCGGCACCGCGTCCTCACTGGACACCTCGGGTCACAAGTCGATCGGCCAGGTCATCCTCAACGGCAGTGGTCACAGCCTGGACGACCTGCCCGCGTACCTGGCGAACCTCCGCAAGATCACAGGAGTCATCGACGTGGTTCCGGTCTCCAACGAGGTCAGCGGCCCGTCGGCCCAGTTCAACGTGACGTTGTCGCTCACCGACGAGGTTCTCACCCATCGCTTCGACGCCAGCAAGGTGACCGGCCGATGAAACTGCCTCAGAACGAGAAGACCTGGATCGCCGGCGGCTTGGCCAGCGCCCTGGTGCTCACGGCCGCGGCCTGGTTCGGCGCGATCTCACCCCAACGGTCCAGCGCCGCTGACCTGCGCAGCCAGCGCGCGGACGCCGAGACCCAGAACACCGTCCTGCTCGTGAAGACGAACCGGCTGCGTTCGGACAGCAAGAACCTGCGCCAGCTGTCGGCGCAGTTGGCCGACCGGCTCAAGCAATTGCCGATGGACAGCGACTTCTCCGGCCTCACCCTGCAGCTGAACCGCCAGGCCGCCGCCTCGCACGTGATGTTGACCAGCATCGTGATCGGCACGGCCGCACCCGTCAACGGTGCGGCGTCGGGTGCGCACAGCGTCGCCTCGGCCACGGCCAATCCCGCCGGAGGCATCTACGCTGTACCGCTCACGGTCGTGTCGTCCGGATCACTCGCCAACCAGAAGGCGTTCCTCACCAAGGTCCAGCAGGCCGGACCACGGCTGGCACTGGTGACCTCGACCAAGCTCGTGCCCGGGACCGCCGAGAACGGCAAGTCCATCGATCCCGGCTCCAGCATGACAACCGTCTTCACCGCGTTCGTCGCTCCGCAGAGCGCTCAGGTCGCGGCACAGCTGGCCAAGCAGCTCGCTGCCGGAAGCTCCGGCTGATACCACTTCCATGATCAAGGGCCTGCTCGCCGCGCGCCGCGACGCCGATTCGCGTGAAGGCGGTTTCATGCTGCTGGAAGCCATCATCTCCATCAGCCTGATCGTCGTCATCATGACCGCGCTGACGACCTTCTTCATCACCGCGGGGCGTTCCACGAGCGACCTCAGAAGTCGTCAGACGGCATCTCAGCTCGCAGCCGGCGCGATCGACCGCATCCGGGCTTTGCAGCCGTCGGACACCTACGCCGGACGGACCACCACCGCTGTCGCGAATCAGTTCCAGGCGGCACCGGCTGCGGTCGCCGGCTGGTTGGCCTCGATGAACCAGGTCAGCGACGACAGCGGGGCCACGCCCAAGCTGCCGATGGTGGACTACGTGACGCCGGCCGCCGGCCCTCGATTCACCCTGACCACCTACATCGGCTCCTGCACGGTCGCGACCGCGTCCGATCCCGGCACCGCGTGCGCCAACACCACGGGATCGACCGTCAGTGTGTCGAACTTCCTCCGGGTGGTTCTCGCCGTCACCTGGCAGGACAACCACTGCGCGGCCAGCGGCTGCATCTTCGCGACCGCCACCCTGCTCAGCGTCGACAGTGATCCCGACTTCCTGCTCAACGAGACACCGCCGCCGGTTCCGGTGATCAGCGACCCCGGTCCCCAGTCCGCCGCGATCAACGACGTCGTCTCGCTCCAGCTTGCCCTCGACGGCGGCACCGGTGTCAGCCCGGTCACCTGGAGCATTCCGGCCCAGGGTCAGCCCGGCAGTCTGCCTGCCGGGCTGACCATCAACACGGCTGGCCAGATCACCGGCACGCCCGACGGCCCGGCCAACGGCAGCGGGCAATCGGTGGTCGTCACGGTGACCGACGCATTCCTGCGCACGGTGTCGAGGACGTTCACCTGGAAGATCCTCAACGATCTGGTACCCAGCAATGTCGGTGCCCAGTCGGCGTACTTGGGCGTCGCGATCAGCAACCTCACCCTTACCGCGACGGGTGGATCGGGACCGGCGTTCAGCTGGAGCGTTCCGGTGCAGGGCCAGACCGGCAGCCTGCCGCCCGGGCTGAGCCTGAACCCGAGCAGCGGTGTCATCAGTGGCATCCCGACCAGCGTCGGAACCTACCAGAGCCTCATCACCGTCGCGGACTCGTCCGGGCGGACGAGGCCCCGTGTCCTCGCCTGGACCATTGTTCCCCCACTGGTCGCAGTGACCCCCGCCGACCAGATCAGCACCGTGAGCACCGCAATCACGGCGCTGCCGCTCGGTGCCAACGGCGGTTCCGGAAGTTACGTCTGGAGCGATCCGAGCAGGACGCTGCCGTCCGGGCTCTCGGTCAGCTCCGACGGGGTGGTCACCGGCACGCCGACCGGCACCGTGTCCGGCCTGCAGGTGCGCCTGACCATCACCGACGCGGCCGCACGGACCAGCACGACGCAGACCTTCACCTGGTCGGTGGTCCTCGCGCCGTCCGTATCGGCGCCCGCCACCCAGATCGACACCGTCGGCGGGGCCGTCAGCCTGCAGCTGGGTATCGGGTGCCCGAACACCCCTTGCGCGATGGCCCTGACCAACGCCCCGCCGGGACTGTCGATCAGCGGCGCCGGCCTGATCACCGGCACCGTGAGTGCACCGTCTGCCAACTACACCTCGGTCCGGGCCTCGATCACCGACGCCGCCGGCCGGACGGTCACCAGCAACGCCTTCACCTGGACGATCATGCCGCCGCCGACGGTAAGCGCCCCGGCGGCCACCTTCACTACCCCGGCCGGCAGCGCCATCACCTCCCAGGCGCTGAGCTACACCTGTCCCACCGCGTCCTGCCAGTTCACCGTCACCGGCATGCCCAGCGGTATCGGCCTCGCGACCACCAGCACCGGCACCGCGAGCGCTGTCGTGAACGTCATCACCACAAGCGGGTCCATCTACCTGGGAGGCACGATCAGCACCAGCGCCGGCGGCTCGTACGCCGTCGTGGTCACGCCGCTGGACACCAGTGACTCGATCGCGGGTATCGCGGTGTCGTCAACGTGGACGGTGACCCGGCCCACCGCCTCCGGACTGCCCACCCCGTACACGCTGCTGCGCGGCTGGACGGTTTCGAGCCCGGTCGACTACACCTGCCCGACCGCCAGTTGCACCCTGACCCTGTCGGGCGCGCCGGCCGGTCTCGGCCTCAGCTCGACCGCGACCGGGACCGTGTTCACTTCGGTCAACGTCGTGTCGACCTCGGGCGTGGTTTACCTGCGGGGGACGGTCAGTAGCTCCGCCGTCGTCGGCAGCTACGCGGTCAAGGTAAGCCCGGTGGACACCAAGTACACCGTGACCGGCATCGCGGCCACCGCCATCTGGACCGTCGCGAGCACCGCCCCGGCCCTGGCGAACCTGACCGCGACCCGGGGCACGGCCATCGCCACCCAGTCCCTGGGCTACAACTGCACGTCGGCCTGCACGGTGAGCTTTGCCAGCACTAGCAGCGCGAGCGGTTCGCTGGCCGGCAACTGGCTCTCGGTCACCTCTACCGGAACACCGACCTCGACGGTGATCGAGGCCGCGGGCAGCGGCACGTTCTACGTGGCGGGAACCGTCAGCAGCACGGCAGCCACCGGCACGTACAGCGTGAGCGTCACCATCAACGATCCCAACGGGATCACGATCACGGAGCCTGCGACGTGGACAATCCAATGAGGCGGCTCGCAGCACGGCTAAGGCTGCGGCTACGCTCCGACGAGGGCGTCACCATGGCCGAGATGGTCGCGGGCATGGCGTTGATGACCGTGTTCCTCGGCATGTTCACCGGCGCGGTGACCCTGCTGACCCAGGGCTCCAGCCGCGCGGAAACGCTGATCGCGACCTCCGGCCAGCTGAACAACGTGTTCATCCGTTTGGACAAGTCGATCCGGTACGCGGCGGCCATCAGCACTCCGACCCTCACGGCCAACACCTCGAACAACTACTACGTGGAGTTCCAGACCACCAACACCGGCCAGGCCGTTTGCACGCAGCTGCAGTTGAATACCGCGACATCCGTGCTGAGGCAGCGGACCTGGGTGGTGCCCAGCAGCGGGCCGATCACCGCCCTGACCGACTTCACCGCGCTCGGGACTGACCTCAGGGCGCCCACCGCCCCGTTCATTCTGGTCGCCACCGGCGCGCTGGACTTCGAGCAACTGACCGTGACCCTGAGTTCCGGCATCGGCAGCTCGTCCGTGACATCGTCATCCTCGGTGACGTACACCTCGGTCAACAGCAAGGACGCCTCGTCGCGGGCCGACCGTGATCCCACCCAACCGAACAGCGTGTGCCAGGAGGCGGGTCGGCCGTGACAGTGTCCTCGATCTGGCCGCAGCGCCTGTGGAACCGCTTTGGCCAGCGCTTATCAGACGATCGCGGATCACTGCCCATGGCCATGATGGTGATGCTCATCGGCCTGACGCTGACCGCAGCGCTGATCCCCAGCATCATCAACCAGCGCCGGTCGACCACCTTCGACACCACCCGGGTGCACTCGCTCAACGCCGCCCAGAGCGGAGTAGACGCCGTCATCGGCAAAATCCGCGACTCGGTGAGCTCGGGCAAGGGCGACCCGACGAAGCTGCCCTGCACCACCGATGCGTCCCAAAACCAGACGCTGCCGCTGACCGGCAACGTCACAGGCGGCGCCGCGACCTACAGCGTGACGATCCAGTACTACGTCAGCAATCCCACCGGACATCCGGAAGTGCCTGTCATGCGCTGCGTGCCGGGCTACGGCACCTATGATCCCGGGTCCAGTTCAGTCATCCCCCGCTACGCCCGGATCACCTCGACCGGTTCAGACAATGCCGGTGGCGTCACCGCGGACGGCGGCTCGCCCCAGCGCACCCTGACCACCGTGTATGCCTTCCAGGTGGACAACTCCAACATCAGCGGCGGAGCCATTCGCGTTTATCCCAACGGGACAACGGAATCGACAATCTGGTGCATCGACGTAGGATCAGGCACGCCCACGGCGGGTGTGACAATCCCGAAGCTGCAGCAGTGCAGCACCAGCTACCCGCCGGCCCCGCAACAGGTCTTCGCCTACCGCACCGACCTCACCCTGCAGCTGACCAGCTCGATCGGGACGATCGTCGGTGGCATCACCTACACCACGGGTCTGTGTCTGGACATCCGTGACAAGAGCTCGACCACTCCGACCTCGGGTAGCCCCCTCATCCTGAGGCAGTGCGGCGCACTGGGCAGCCCGGTGTGGTCCCAGCAGTGGAGCTTCGACGACCACAGCTCCTTCCAGGCACCCACCTCGTCCAGCGCGACAACGGCCACGCTGTCCAATCTCTGTATGACGGTCACCAGCCACACCGCGAACGCGCAGGTGGCCCTGGCCACCTGCGACGGTTACCTCATCAGCCCCACGGACGCCTGGATCCCCACCCCGAGTGTCGGTGCGGGCGCGGCCGCGGCGGCGGGCTCCATGCAGTGGATCAACTTCCAGCAGTTCGGCCGCTGCATCAACTCCCCCGGAGCGGTGACCAACCCGCCGTACCTGATCGCGCCTGGCTGCAAGCAGAACCCCAAGCCAGGCGGCGTGAACTGGAACCAGAAGCTCACCTTCGACAGCAACTCCGGGTGGTTCTACTACAACACCGGTGGAGTCAAGTACTGCCTCTACAACCAAGGCACCGGCGTCGACACCTTCGTACTGCTTACGGTCTGCTCCGCTAATGCTGGCAACAGCGTCCCGCCGTCTCGTATGGTGTGGACCCGTTCCACACCAGCCACCTCGCCGTCGATACCGTTCTCTCAGCAGTACCGCTTTCAGAACGGCGGGTTGTGCCTGTCGCTCAAGACCGTGCCGACGAACGATCAGTTCACCGTCTGGCCCAAGCTCGTGATGGCCACCTGTGACTACAGCACCTTGCAGCAGTGGAATGCCGTCAACGTCACCGGCAGCTTCTCGCTCCAGGACACCTCGGAGAAGTAGCGCCTCAGCCGACCAGTTCGGGGATCTGGAACTTCTGCGGTGGGCGGCCCGTCGATCCGGGCGCCATCCTGCGCAACCGCAGCGCCGCCACGGCGGCGGCCACACAGAAGAGCATCTGCATCGCGATGAACACCGCGGGCAGGTCGAGACCGAGCAGTGCCCCCGACAGGATTGGGCCGATCGCGGTAGCCACGGTGGTCGCGCCGGTTACCGCGGCCATGGTGCGTCCCGCCGCCCCCTCGGGAGCCAGCGAGGCGGCCAACGGGGACAGGATCGGCGCCATCATGGTCTCGCCCAGGGACAACGCGGCGAAGCCGAGGAACACGAAGATCGAGTCGAAGCCCCCGACCAGCAGCGGCAAGCCGAAGACCGCCCAGCAGCCGACCCACAGCACTGCGCACAGCGCCAGTAGCGAGGTGCCCCGCCGGCGGCGGGTGTAGGCGACCACGGGTCCGGTGAGCGCCGCGACGAGCACCGCGTTCACCGCGACCGCCGCACCGAGCACGGCGGGGTTCACAGTCGTCGACTTGAGCACGTAGGCGGGCAGGCCCGCATCGAACTGCGCGTAGCAGGCCAGGGTGATCAGCAGCGCGATGCCGAGCAGCCAGCGGATCGGCTTGCGCGCCAGGATCTTGCCGTACGACACCGATCCGGTCGCCCGCTCCCCCGCGCCGGAGCGGCCGGCCGCCGCGTGCGCGCCACGTCCGGCCATTGCCACTACCGCGGCGCTCACCAGGGCGACTGCCGCGGCGAGCAGGTACACCGGGCGCATTCCGGCCGGGCTGGACAGGTCGACCAGCATGCCGCCGAGCGCGGCACCGGCGGCGGCGCCGAGGTTGGTCGCGATGAACTGCCAGGCGAAGACGTCGCGCCGGCGGTCGGCCGGAGTGCGCTCCAGCAGGATCACCTGGATGGCCGGTTGGGACATCGCCAGCGCCGCGCCGAACCCGGCTGCCGCCAGCCAGACACTCATCGGGTTGGCGGCGAAGGCCAGCAGGACGGTTGAGATCGCCATCGCCACCCGGGCCAGCGCGGCCACCACGGTGGGATTCGCCCGATCGGCTGACCAGCCCGCCAGCGGGGCGGCGATGATCGAGCCGATCGCGAAGGCCGTGAAGGTGGCCGTGGCGACACCGCCGCCCAGGCCGCGCGCGCTCGAGATGTCTGCGTACAAGAACGGGAATACCGCACCCCAGCCTGCTGTGGCGAGAGCGCCACCCGACAGCAGGACAAGGGTCCGCCCGAGACCGGACTGCAC
The DNA here is from genome assembly GCF_031845305.1 of Jatrophihabitans lederbergiae. Classification (NCBI taxonomy): domain Bacteria; kingdom Bacillati; phylum Actinomycetota; class Actinomycetes; order Jatrophihabitantales; family Jatrophihabitantaceae; genus Jatrophihabitans; species Jatrophihabitans lederbergiae. The sequence continues at coordinate 18,018 of NZ_JAVREH010000020.1, forward strand.
TGTTGCTCCTCTGAAATCACCGCGGCACGACGTGGCCTTGCCTAGGACCGCGTGCCTGGCGGCCAGCCATACGTTTCGATATTAAAATTCGGCATCGAACTTTCGATATCGAATAACTGTACACTGATGCCGTGGCGAGCACTTCGGATGGTCCCCGACCCACGACAGCGCCGAGCACGCGCCCGCTGTCGGAGTACGAATCCGCTGTCGCCGGCTTCACGGCTGCCGGCGCGGACGAGACGGTGCAGCGGGTCGTGACCGCCCTGTCCCGGGTGCACAAGCGACTCGACAACTTCTATCGCGAGCAGCTTGCCGACCTGGAGCTGCAGCGCGGCGACTGGGGCGTCCTGCAGGCACTGGCCCTGCAGGGACCGGATGGGTGCTCGACGCCGTCGCGGCTCGCCGACGTCAACGGAGTCTCACCCTCGACGATGACCCACCGGCTGGACCTGCTGGCCGAGCGCGGACTCGTCGAGCGCGCGGTGGACCCGGCCAACCGCACCCGCAGCAAGGTCCAGCTCACCAGGACCGGCCGGGAGCTGTTCAACCACGCGGTGCTCGACGCCGACATGGTGGAGTCCGAGGTGCTGGCCCCGCTCGACGAGCACGATCAGCGCCTGCTGGCGGACCTGCTGGAGAAACTGCTCGGCGCCTGATCGGTATGCCCCGGCCGGTTGGTATGGCCGGGGGTCGCCATGGCGTACCAACCCTGGAAGGCGAAGTTGAACGATCAACTAAATTGGATTAGGCTGGACACAACCCGCTAGCCCAGGAGGCCGCCATGTCCATCTTCCGGTTGAACCATGCCGTGCTCTACGTCCGTGATGTCGAGCAGAGCGTCGCCTTCTATCGCGACGTGCTCGGCTTCGACTACATCGAGGGCGGCGACGCCATGCGGGGCGCGGCCTTCCTCCGCGCTCCCGGCTCGGCCAATGACCACGATCTGGGCCTGTTCCAACTCGGCCCGCAGGCAGCGGCCTCCACGGCCGGGCGGTCCTCGGTCGGGCTGTACCACCTGGCCTGGGAGGTGGACACCCTCGGGGACCTCGAGCGGCTGGCCGGCGGGCTGGCGGCGGCCGGTGCACTGGTCGGGGCCTCGGACCACGGCACCACCAAGTCGCTGTACGCCCAGGACCCGGATGGGCTGGAGTTCGAGGTGGTGTGGATCATCCCGGCCGAGTTCCTGACCGACGAGGACCGTGGCAAGTCGGCAACCATCCGCCCCCTGGACCTCGGACGCGAGATCGCCAAGTACGGCCGCGAGGCACGCAGCGGAGTGGGGATCTCGCGGGAACCCGCCGTCGTCGGAAGCTAATCGGCGAAACCTCTGCACGCAGTAACGGCCGTGGTGCCCGCACCGGCGTGACCGTTCCCGCCGCGTCGTTCGCGGTACCGAAGCCGAGGAAGGCAAGATTCAGCGGCGCGGAGCGACCAGGTTCTCGAGGATCATGCCGAGCTGCGAGACCAGCGACAGGTGCCCCTCGGTGGCGAACAGGTGCGCCTCGGCGCCCGGAATCCTGGCCGCCAGCCACTGCCCGTGCGCGAACGGCACCATCCGGTCCTTGCGGCCCTGCCACACCGAGACCGGCACCGGAATGTCGGAGAGCGCGAAGCCCCAGTCCTCGACGAAGGCCAGGTCGTCGTCGCGCCAGCCGGCGATTCCGGCCGCGACCGCCCCGCGGAGGGCGGCGGCCATGTCGTCGGCGAACTCCCCGGTCAGCGCTTCGCGGTCCACCGACGAGAGCAGGCCCGACATCCCTTCCACCACCGAGTCACCGGTCGCGCCGCCGAACACAGCGGTCATCGGCTCGAGGAAGGTGGTCAGCGCCTCGGTGCCCTCGAACGCCGCCGTGAACTCCGCGACGTTGCTCTCGTCCATGCCGTCGAGAAAGTCGATGCCGGCTGCGGGGTACGGCGCCACTCCGGCCAGGGTCGCCGCGCCCAGGCAGCGATCGGGAAGCAGGGCGGCGCAGGCCAGCGCGTGCGGACCCCCGCCGGACCAGCCCAGGGTGTGGAACTCCTGGACACCGGCGGCATTCAGCACTGCCCGGACGTCCGGAACGCAGTCGGCCACCGTCCGCCCCGGCTTGGCGCTCGACTGCCCGTAGCCGGGGCGGGAGTAGCTGATCACCCGCAGCCCGAGCGCGGACGCCGGTCCGGTCACCGCCCGGAACAGCCTGGCCGCATTGGGCGTACCGACATGAAACAGCAGTGCCCGGCCGACCGCCGGACCGCTGACCAGGTACTCCAGCTGCCTGCCGTCCGCGGCTTGGGTGATCGCCATGGAGCCGATGATATGCGGACCGAGTCGAGCCGTCAGCACCTCTCGCTGCCCGTAGGCTCGGTGATATGACAGCGCGGGACAAGACAGCACAGGACGGGCAGGACGCCCGCCCGGCCACCACCCGATGGGCCGAGCTGACCGGCAGCAGCACCGGCGCGGACTGCGCCCGGCGTTTCGAACAGCTCGCCGCGGACGGCCGGGACATGCACGGCGAGGCAGGTTTCTGCGCGACGCTGATCGGGCCGCCGGCCCGGGTGCTGGATGCCGGCTGCGGAACCGGTCGGGTGACGATTCGGCTGGCAGAACTGGGCTATCGGTGCGTCGGCGTGGACCTCGATCGATCCATGCTCGACGAGGCGCACCGGCTTCGCCCGGACCTCAGCTGGCACGAGGCCGACCTCGCGAGCCTGGACGCCGCGACCCTCGGAGCTCCGTTCGACCTGGTGGTGGCCGCCGGCAACGTCATTCCGCTGCTCGCGCCGGGCACCCTGGCGGCCACCATGTCGGCTCTGGCCGCGGCGCTGGCGCCGGGCGGCACGGTGGTCACCGGGTTCGGTCTGGACGCCGCGCACCTGCCGCACGGTTGCCCGGTCACCTCGACGCGGGAGTACGACGCCGCGTGCGCGACCGCCGGCCTGTGGCTGGCGCAACGCCACTCGGACTGGGCCGGTTCGCCCTTCACCGGCCTGGGCAACGGGTACGCGGTGAGCGTCCATCGGCTGTGAGTAGCAAGTCAGTTGCTTCAGCGCAGGTAGGACGCGCCGTTGGCATCGAGGATCGCGCCGCTGGTCCACCGCGCCTCCGGCGAGCTGAGCCAGCCGACCGCCGCGGCGATGTCGGCTGTCTCACCGGCCCGCCCGAACGGACTCTGCGCGCGGATGCCGTCGCCGACCGGGCCGCCGAGCAGGTGCTCGGTCATGTCGGTGGCGACGAAGCCAGGCGCGACACCGTTCACCACAATGCCCCGCGGTGCGAGGGCCACGGCCAGTGACTGCGTCAGCGCGTGTAGCCCGGCCTTGCTCGCCCCGTACGCGGGTGCGGTCGGCTCGCCGCGGTAGGCGCCACGCGAGCCGACCATGACGATCCGCCCGCCCTCCGGGCCCTGTTCCCGGTTGAGCAGGTGGTCGACGACCTGCCAGGTCACGGCGGCGGCGCCGAGCAGGTTCACGCCGATGACCTCGCGCCAGTTGGCGTTCCACTCCTCGTAGCTGGTCTGCTCGATCGGCCGCTCCACATAGATGCCGGCGTTGTTGACGAGCACGTCGACAGTTCCGAGCGACTCGACCGCGCAGTTCACCAGGTCCGCGACCGCGCTGTCGTCGGCGAGGTCGGCGGCCAGCATCACGTGGCCGTCCCCCGGCAACTCCGCGAGCAGCGCTTCGGCGGCTGCCACATTGGACTGGCAGTGCACGGCGACGCGGTCGCCGCGGGCGGCGAGCGTACGGCTGATCGCCGCGCCGATGCCTCGGGAGCCACCGGTGATCAGGGCACAGGACATGAAAGCTCCTCGTTGACGGTGAAGGTCATGCTCAGGTTCTGCCAGCCGAAGCCGGCGGCGGCACGATGACGGTCTGCTCCGTGAGGTGGTAGTCGAAGGCCAGCGGCGTGCAGTCGTGCTCGAGCACCCAGGCGAGGAACCGCTGATGCACCGGGTGCCGCTGGTAGGCCTGCAGTGCGGCGACGTCCTGTAACTCCATGTAGAGCAGGTACTGGTGACCGCGGGTGCGCGCGCCGGTCAGGTCGGAGCCGAACCGGAGGGCGTCGATGCCGCCGATCACCCGCGGCCAGGCTTCGATCTGGTCGCGCATCTCCCGCGCCTGAGCCTCGTCCAGCTCCTCGGTGAAGGCGAACAAGACGATGTGCTGCAAGGTCATCGGGCCACCTGCCGCTCTCTCCCGGCCCGGACGGGCGCGAGTTCATTGTCGCTGAATCAAAAGAAACGTATAGTTGCGTGCGGACCTTCGATCCGTAAGGCTACAACGCCAAACGACCCGGCAGATGTAAGTAATGTCCGGCGTCGCTGGACCGCTTGATCAAAACGCTGCCGGAAGGACGACAATATGCCATCCACCGACCCCGATCCCGCGTCGGCGCTCGCGCCGAATGTCAGCTCTGGCTGGGGCACCCGGCTCGCGAAGCGGACGGCCGGCAGTGACGGGTTCCTGACCGGCATCCTGGCGCTGGCGAACGCCCACGGCGTCATCAACTTCTCGGGCGGCTTTCCCGCACCCGAGTTGTTCCCCACCGAAACCCTCGGCGCGATCGTCGACGACCTGCTCAGCACCGACGCGGCGGTCGCGCTGCAATACGCGCCCAGCGACGGAATCGCCAGCACTCGCGAGGCGATCGCCGACTACCTCCAGTCGGCGGAGGGGCAACGGCCGGCGACCGGCGAGCTGATGATCACCAGTGGCGGCATCGACGCGGTGACCCTGATCGCCAAGAGCATGCTGGACCCCGGCGACGTGGTCGCCGTCGAGGAACCTACCTACCTCGGCGCGGTATCCGGCTTCCTGAGCTTCGAGCCCGTGCTGCACGGTGTGCCGATGGACGAGCACGGCCTCGATGTCGACGCCCTGGCGGCGCTGATCGAGCGCGGCATCGTCCCCAAGATGCTGTACACGATTCCCGAGTACCAGAACCCCAGCGGTCTCACCCTGAACGCCGTCCGGCGGACCGCGCTGGTGGAACTGTGCCGTGCCCATCGAATCCTGATCATCGAGGACGTCGCGTACCGCGAGCTCGGGTTCTATGACGAGAAGCTTCCCAGTCTCTGGTCGTCAGCGCCCGATGTGGTGCTGCAGATCGGCACGTTCTCCAAGACGTTCTTTCCCGGAGTGCGCCTGGGTTGGGCGGCCGGCCCGGCGGAGATCGTCGCTCAACTGGTGGTGGCGAAGCAGAACTCCGACCAGTGCTCCGGCGCGCTCGGTCAGCGCCTGGTGGAGCAGTTCCTGCGCGGTGGCCACCTGCCGGCGCAGCTGGAGCGTGAACGCGCGCTGTACCGCGGCCGCGGCGAGGCGATGGCTGCCGCGCTGGAGCGCCACCTTCCCCGGCCCGCGACCTGGACGGTGCCCCGCGGCGGCTTCTTCAGCTGGGTGCGGGTCCCCGGCGTGGACACCGTCGACCTCGCCGTGGCCGCCCGCGCGGTCGACGTCGCGTTCGTCCCCGGCTCCCCCTTCTTCGCCCGAAGTGCCCAGCACGATTACCTGCGACTGTCCTTCAGCCGCGCCCAATTGCCCGAGATCGACGAGGGAATCGCCCGACTCGGCCGCGCCATCGACCACGCACGCCGATCCGCACCAGCATCCCAGGAGACGACAGCATGAGCGACGAGCAGCACTTCAACCTCGACGGCGCCGGCACCCCGACCGCCCCCGGGATCTTCGTGGATCTCGACACGGTTGCCGACGTGGAGTTCGTCCCCGGCCTGAGGTTCCAGCCGACCCTGGGCCAGAATTCGCTGGCCAACTACGTCACCTTCCAGCCGCACACCGAGGCTCCGATGCACGTGCACGTCGAGGAGCAGGTCGTGGTCGTCGTCGACGGCGAGTTCGACTTCACCATCGACGGCGAAACCCGGACGATGCGGCGGGGCGACCTCGCAGTCATCCCGCCGTGGGTACCGCACGGCGCGAAGACCGGGGACCAGGGCTGCACCGAGGTCGACGTCTTCAGCCCACCGCGCACCACCCTGCTGGCCCACGTCCACCCCGAGCCGACCGGCGACGCCTGATGGATCTGGGTTTGCGCGGCCGGCGTGCGGTTATCACCGGCGGGTCCAAGGGCATCGGCCTGAGGGTCGCGCAAGAACTTGCGGCCGAGGGCGCGTCCGTCGCCATCTGTTCACGCAATGCCGAAGAACTGGCAGCGGCGGCCGGCACGATCGCCGACGTGCAGACCTTTCATCAGGTCACCGACGTGACGGACCCCGGTCAGGTGACCGCCTTCGTGAACGCCGCCGCCGAGGCGCTCGGTGGCATCGACATTCTGGTGAACAACGCCGGCGGCGCGCGGCCAGGCAACTTCGAGACGCTCAGCGACGAGGACTGGCAGCACGATCTGGACGTCAAGCTCTTCTCCCAGATCCGTTGTGTCCGGGCAGCATTGCCGCATCTGCGACGCAGCGACGCGGCCCGGGTGATCAACGTCAACGCCGTGTACGCCAAGTACCCGGACCCGGCGTTCTTCGCCACCACCGTGAATCGCGCGGCGTGCCTGAACCTCAACAAGGCGCTGGCGCTCGAATTCGGCTCCGAGAACATCCTGGTCAACAGTGTCAACATCGGGTTCGTGGTGACTCCGCAGTGGGAAAACATTCGCTCGCGCCGCGCACCGGACAAGCCCCTCGAGGAATTTCTCGCCGGGCTCGCCGCCGACGAGGTTCCACTCGGCCGCTTCGGCGACGTGGACGAGGTCTCCGGTCTGGTCGCCTTTCTCGCGGGCAGCCGTGCCAGCTACATCACCGGTGCCGTGATCGACGTCGCCGGCGGCATGGGCAAGTACGTCTGAGCCCCGCTTGCCGGCAGCGCCGTGACGACGGCGCTTGCCGGCAACTGGGCTAGCGGTAACCGAACTAGCGGTAACTCTGCGGTGAGCGGTGGAACTGCTTGGCCTGAGCCGGGTCGTGGCCGAACAGCAGGGTCGCGTTCTCATCGGCGGCGACCCGCTTGAGCTTCTCGCCCGACTGCTTGGCGGCCACCGGATCAGCCTGGCTCGTCCAGCTGTCGTGATCGAGATTGTCCTGCGTGTAGATGGCATCCCCGCACACCACCACGTTGCCGGTGTCCTGCAGCCGGACCATCACCGACTGGTGCGCGGGCACGTGTCCCGGCGTCAGCAGGATCTCGATGCCGGGGAACAGTTGCGACTCGCCGTCGAGAAGTTCGTACTTCAGCTTCGGCAGGTTCCAGTACTGGTGCGGAAAACCGGTGTTGACGCGGGCGTAGTCGTAGTGCTCGCGCTGGACGAAGAACGTCGCCCGCTCGAAGAGGTCGTTGTTGCCGGCATGGTCGAAGTGCAGGTGGGTGTTGATGACGTAGTCGATGTCGGTCGGCTTGACGTCCAGCTCCTGCAACCGCAGCCCCAGGTCATCCGCCGGCCCCATCTCGGGCACCAGCCTCTCCTCCATCGGGGTTCCGCGCCAGGTGGCGGCCGGATCGGTGATGTGCAACCGGCTCATGCCGGTGTCGACCAGCAGGTTCTTGCCGTCGTCCAGCTTGACCAGGTAGGAGGGCACCGGAAGCTTGACCAGCTGCCCGTCGTGCACTCCTGGCGCCACCGTCTCGTACGGACAGTTGCAGGTTCCCAGCGGAATGATGAACATTTCCATGGCGGTTCCTCTCGTCGGGGTGAGGTGCGCGTCGATCAGGGGGCGGGCGAGAGCATCTGGGCGTAGGCAGCCATCGCGACGTTGCCGCCGCTCACGACGGCGGCGAACCGGCCGGTGGCCGGCAGTTCAGCGGCACGGTGCAGGTAGGCAGCGGTGGACACGGCACCGGACGGTTCGGCCACCAGGCGGCAGTCGGTCGCGATTCGCCTGACCGCGTCGCGGATCTCGTCATCGTCCACCGTGATGATGTCGTCGACGTAACGGCTGACGTGGCGCCACGGAATCTCACCGAGCGACGTGGTTCGCAGACCGTCCGCGATCGTCCGGTACGTCTGCTCCGGCGTCCAGGTCACCCGAGAACCGGTGCGGAAAGACTCAGCCGCATCCGCGGCGAGTGCCGGTTCGACGCCGATGACGAGGGTGTCCGGCTTCAGTGCCTTGACCGCGGTGGCAACGCCTGAAAGCAGGCCGCCGCCACTGACCGGCACCAGGATCACGTCGATGTCGGGAAGATCCTCGACGATCTCCAGTCCCACGGTGCCCTGCCCGGCCACGATCGCCGCGTCGTCGTAAGGCCGGACCAGCACCATGCCGTGCGCGGCGGACAGCTCCTCGGCACGGATGTCGCGCTGGTCCGGCGTCACGATGACCACCTCGGCGCCCAATGCCCGGACGCCCTCGACCTTGACCTGGGGCGCCGCATCGGGCATCACGATGACCGCGCGGATGCCGAGCTCGCGTGCCACCCACGCCACCGCCCGCGCGTGATTGCCGCTGGAATGGGCGACCACGCCGCACCGACGGGCATTTTCGAGCTGCGGCAGGATCGCGTTGTACGCGCCCCGCAGCTTGAACGCGCCGCTGACCTGAAGCGACTCGGCCTTGAGCCAGAGCGGCCGGTCGGCGTCGGCGGAGGTGAGCGGCAGCAGCGGTGTCCGCAGCACCAAACCGCGCAGGCGCTCGGCAGCGGCTCGGATGTCGTCGAGGGACACCAGGGCATCGGAAGGGACTGTTGACGTCACGAGGATGACACCTCCGGGAGCTGCGGGCCGTGACCACGTCGATAGACCATGACCGTACGGCGGAACGTGATGACGGGCGTGCCGTCCTGCTTGAAGCCGATCGTCCGCACCGTCACGATTCCCACGTCGGGCCGGCTGCGGGATTCTCTGGTCTGCAGTACCTCAGACATCGAGTACACCGTATCGCCCTCGAACAGCGGATTGGGCAGCCGCACGTCGTCCCAGCCGAGATTGGCCATCACGTTCTGCGAGACGTCGCTGACGGACTGCCCCGTCACCAGCGCGATCGTGAACGTTGTCGGTCTGGCTCACGGTGCGGCCCAGCGGGTGGCGGTACACGTCGCCCACCGTGAAGTCCTCGAAGAACCTGCCGCGACCGGTCATCGGGTGTACTCCAGGATCCGCCGGCACGATCTTGCGACCGCCTCGTCGATCATGGCGCCGTGCGCGTCCACTGCGACGCCGCTGCCCCCCGTCAGCGCCGCCTGGTAACGGCTCAGGGTGTCCACCGCCGCGTCGATCTCGCGCTGGCTGGGCGTGAAGGCCTCGTGCACGGCGGTGAGCTGAGCCGGGTGGATCACCGCGCGCCCGGCGAAGCCGAGTCTTTTCAGGGCAGCCGTCGTCCGGGCGAACCGATCGAGATCGGAGAAGTCGGGTGACACCGGAGCGACCGGAGGCATCAGCCCGGCTGCCGCGGCTGCCGCCACCACGGCTGCCCGGGCTGGCAGCAGCTCCAGCTCGTCCGGACCCGGCGTCATCCCCAGGTCCGCGGCCAAATCCAGTTCACCCAGTTGCAGCACCGACAACCCGGGCACGGCGGCGATCGCATCGAGATTGCGCAGGCCGCGTGCCGTCTCGATGATCGCCATCACCGCCACCGGTTGCGACTCGCGGGCGCAGCTGCGCACGCCATCGACCACAGACGCCACCTCGGCCGGTCCGCACACCTTCGGAACGCAGATTCCGAAGAGCCCTGGGCCGAATACCGCGCGGAGGTCGGCAAAACCGCGCTCGCCCGCGTTGATCCGCACCCAGCGCTGCACCCCGTCCTCGGCCCGCTCACTCAACCAGGCGCGCACCGCCTCGATCGCCACCGGCTTCGCTGTTTCGGCCACCCCGTCCTCGAGGTCGGCGATCACCGCGTCGGCGCCGCGCTGATGCGCCCGATCCAGCCGGTCACTGGCGTCCCCCGGCACGTAGAGGTAGCTGCGCGCGATCACGCCAGTCCCTTTCCGAACGCGCCGGCGCCGTCGAGTTCGGTGATCCGCCGCTCGTCATAACCCAGCAGGCTGGACAGGATGTCCGGGCCGTCCTCATGCCGCGACGGTGCCCGGCGATAGTCCGGACGCTCGTCGCCGACACGCACCGGGCTGCTGACCTGCCGGACGGTGCCGAAGCGTGGATGTTCCGTCTCCACCACCAGATCACGCGCCGCGGTCTGCGGATCTTCCAGCGCGGTTGCCACCGAGTTGACCGGGCCGCACGGCACCGCGACCGCGCGCAGCTCGGCGAGCCATTCCGCCGACGGCCGGGTGCTGAACGCCTCTTCCAGCAACGGCACCAGCACATCCGCGTTCCGGCGGCGAGCGGCGAAGCTGGCGAAGCGCTCGTCATCGGCCAGCTCCGGCCGTCCGATCGCCGTCGTCAGCCGGCGCCAGAACTTCTCCTTCGGGCACGCCACCACGATCCAGCCGTCCGCCGTGGGGAATGCCTGAAACGGGATCAGCGAGGGGTGAGCGGAATGGTGTGTCCGCTGCGGCTCGAAGTCGCCGTTGAGATTCCAGATCGCCGGGTAGGTCAGCATCGAGATCGCGGTGTCGAAGAGGCTGATGTCGCAGTCCATTCCGACACCGTCCCGCCTGGCCGCGTGGACGCCGCTCACCAGCGCCATCGCGGCCACCAGCCCGGCCGAGTAGTCGACGAGCGAGAGCCCGGACTTGGTCGGCGGCCCCGTCGGCTCACCGGTGAGGTCCATCCAGCCGGCGAAACCCTGCAGGATGTAGTCATAACCGGGCTCGGAACTGCGCGGCCCGGTCATGCCGAAGCCGGTCAGCGCACAGCATACGATCTTGGGGTTGAGATGCTTCAGATCCGGGTAGGTGATCCCGATCTTTGCCGGCACGTCACCGCGGAGGTTTGAGTACACGGCGTCGCTGACCCGGACCAGGTCCTCGAAGACGGCACGGCCCTCAGGTGTGGAGAGGTCCAGGCTGATGCTGCGCTTGTTCCGGTTGAATGCCTCGAAGAACAGGCTGTCCTCGCCCTCCTGGTAGGGCGGGACGTAGCGGCCGATGTCGCCGCCGGTCGACGGGTCCTCGATCTTGATGATCTCCGCGCCGAGGTCGGCCAGGTGCACACTGCCGAACGGCCCGGCGCCGTACTGCTCGATCGCGAGGATCCGCAGATCCGCCAGCGGCCTCATTCCCGGGTATCCGATCCGGGCTCCGGCGCGTTGCGGGCCAGGCCGAGCAGCAGGCCGTCGGCGCCCACCGCCGGGCTGGTGGTGAGGAACAGCAGCGTGCCGGCCTCCGGAGCGTGGATCTCGGCGAACACGTCGCCCCACACGTCGCTGACCGTTCCGAGCAGGTCGCCGCCCTCCACCGAGCTGCCGGTGGCCACCGCCGGTTGCCACCACCCTTCCCGCTCGGTACGCAGCCAGTGCCAGCCCTCATGCTGCTGAACCGGCCGGGCCGGTTCCGGATCGCCGGCCAGCACCCCGACGAACCGGGCGAGGTTGCGCAGGCCCGCGAGGTGGACGTCGATCGCCGCACGCTGCATCAGCCCATTCTCACCCGATTCGGCGACTATGGCGGCGATGCCGGCGTCGGCGGCCGCCGCGCAAGTGCTGCCTGCGACCGTCCGGGCAGCGGCCGGCTGCCGCACACAATGCGCCAAGCCGTAGGCCAGTGCCAGCTCTCGCGATGACGATTCGACCGCGGACTGCTCATAGATCGTGAACGGCGCCAGCGCTTCCGGCAGGTCCCCGGCATGCATGTCGACCAGGTAGTCCGAGCCCAGCACCAGCTGCTGGAAGACGTGGTGGGCCAGCACCTCGCTGTAGGAACCCGCAGGGTCGCCCGGAAAGCTACGGTTGAGGTTCTTGCCGTCCGCGGGCACCACGAAGGCCGATCGCGCCCAAAATGCGGGGACATTCACCACCGGCACCACGACGATCCGCCCCGACACCGCGGTGACGTCGAGAGTGGACACGAATTCCCGGGCCGCCGCGATCGAGGCGTACTCCGCTCCGTGCACCCCCGCGAGGACGGTCAGCCGCGGGCCGTCCTGCTCGCCACGGATGTCGAAGTAGGGGATCCGCAGGCCGTTGCCTAGACCGGTTATGTCCAAGTCCTGCCTGCTGATCACGACGCCACCGCCTCGGGCACGGCATCGGCGAGGAAGTCGCGCATCGTCTGCTGAAACAGCTCAGCCTCTTCGAACTGCGGCGAGTGGCCGGACTTCTCGAAGACCACCAGCTGTGCGTCGGGGATCAGCTCGGCGATGGTCTGCGACGACGACACCGGCGTCACCCAGTCCGCCCGGCCCACCGTGACCAGGGTCGGGCAACTGACCGTGGCCAGTGCCGGCTTGAGGTCGTACACCGGCGCGTTGTGCTGGAAGCACCAGTTGTGCGCCTCGTGCCGGTAGCTGCCGGCCTCTACCCGCGCCGCCGCGGCGACCGGGTCGTACTCGAAGTCGTACAACGGGATCAGCTCGGCCCAGCACGTCTTGAGGTCGGCGTCATCGCGGATGTTGCCGCTCCAGTAACGGTCGAAGTTTTCCCAGTTCACCTCGACCCGGGTCTGGGTCCGCGCGTTCTCGCGGGCGATGGCCAGGTTGCTGCGGTCGGCGGAGGTGTCGCGCAGGATCATCGCGCGGACCCGATCGGGATAGGCAATCGCGTATTCCAGAGCGATGAAACCACCGTAGGAGCCGCCGGCCACCACGATCTGCTCAGCACCGGCCCACTCGCGCAGGGCATCGACGTCGGCCGCCCATTGCGCGTGTGAGTAGGGCGGAACCGCCTCGCTCAGCCCACAGCCGCGAGCGTCGAAGACGATAACCCGGAACAAATCCGAGAGCGGGCCGAAGGTCTCCCTGGGCTCGGCCAGCGAACCGATACCGCCGCCGCCGTGGTGGGCGATGAGCACCGGCGCGCCCTGCACCCCGAGCACCTCCACGTTGAGATTGGCACCGTTTATCTCGAGAAACACTGGTCGCTCCTTTCGAATAAGGGTGGTGAATCGACCGGCTCAGCGTGCCGCGGACTCGATCCACCGGAGCACGACCTGCTCCAGCACACCGAGCGGTACCGCGCCATTACCGAGCACGGCGCCGTGGAAGGACCGGATGTCGAAGCCGGAGCCCAGCCGCTGCTCGGCCACCCCGCGCAGCCGGGTGATCTCGCGACGGCCGATCAGGTACGCCAGCGCCTGACCCGGCCACGAGATGTAGCGATCGATCTCGTTGCGGACGTTCGCTTCGGTCGTGGCCGTGTTGTCCCACATATAGCGCATAGCCTGCTGCCTGGACCAGCCCAGGTGGTGCATGCCGGTGTCGACGACCAACCGGCAGGCCCTCAGCGCGTCGAAGGACAGCATGCCGAGTCGGCAGACGTCCGAGCTGTACAGCCCCATCTCGTCCGCCAGCCGCTCGCTGTAGAGCCCCCAGCCCTCGACGTAACCGCACACCTCGGCGTCCAGGAACCGGCGGAAGTCCGGCAGCTCGGTCAGCGTCTGCGCCGACGCGATCTGCAGGTGATGACCGGGAGTGCTCTCGTGGAATGCCAATGCCTCGTACTCGTAGACGAAACGCTCCTGCGGGTCGGCGGTCAGCACGCAGTGCGCCCCGGGACGGGAGCCGTCGCCGGCTGGTGGCCGGTAGTAGGCAAGCGCGGCATTGCCCGCCTCTATCGGGTGGATCTCTTCGATGACGCAGTCGGCGATGTCAAATGACGGAAACCAGGCGTCGCGGGCTGCCTCGGCCCGCCGTAGCGCGTCGGCGACGGTGTCGACGATCTGGGAACGCTCGGTGAAGCGCAGCGCGGGATCAGTGCGCAGCCGGCTGAAGATGGTGGGCAGGTCGCCGGTGCCCAGCGCCCGCTCGCCCAGTTGCTGCCACTCAGCTCGCAGGCCCACGACGCAGTCCAGCCCGATCTGGTGGATCTCGGCCGGTGACAGCTCGGTCGTGGTGTGCCGCCGGACTGCCGCGCGATAACCCTCCTCGCCGCCTGGGACGAACTTGATCCCCACCTGGTCATCGGCGCGGGCGACCGACAGCAATTCCTCCCGCAGGCATTCGAGCAACCGGTGCAACGCCGGCCGGACCCGCTCCTGCAGGATGGTGCTGGCCTCGGCACGCTGCTGCTGATGGCTGGTGTCCTCGTGGGGAAGCGGGCTCAGCAGGGTGTCGGAGTCCGCACTCAGCGCGAGGTGCCCGGTCAGTTGCTCGATGGCTTGGTTCACTCCGACCCGGGTGGGGATCCGTCCCTCCGCCTTGGCCTCGCGGTACCGCGCCGCGATGGCATCCACGAACGCGGGCAGCCCGACCAACCTGGTGAGGTAGTCCTCGACCGCGTCGGGGCCGGCCATCGACGCCGTCGGAATGGACATGAACATCATCGCCTGCGGTGAGGAATAGGCATCCGCGGACGCGCTCGTCTCCCACAGGCAGTGCTCCAGATCCGAGCGGGCGCCCCAGGCAAGGCGCGCCAGTACCGCGGCATTGATCTGGTCCACCTCGTTCAGTGTTGCCGCGTCGATCTTGTCCAGTCGTCTCTCGAGGTCGGTGATCCGGCTGATGGTCGCGGCCGAACCTGCCCTGCTCGGATCGGGTACCAGGGAATCGAAACCGGTGACACCGAGCTGGGTGGCGTTGAACGGGTCGCTGGTGTGCTGGATCTGGAAGAACTCCGCACTCAACTCGGCCAGTTCGCTGTTCGGCTCGGTACTCATACCCAGATCCCTTCGAGAGCACGAAGGATGTTTCCGCCGAGCACCGCGACGATATCGGCGTCGGAGAAACCGTCCTTCACCAGCTCCGCGCAGATATTGGGAAAGTTCTCGGACGGGTTCTCCAGGCCGTCGACGTACTCGACCTTCTCGTAGCTGGGGCCACCACCGGTGGAGACGCCGATCTTCAGCAGGGGTCCGAACACCGTGTGCAGCCCGACGTGGTCTCCGTACAGGGTGTCGGGCCCGAAGGCGACATGCTCGATGCCCACGAGGTCGACGCAGTAGCGGAAATGGTCCATCACCGACTTGATGGTGTGCCGCGGATGCTCGGCCGACAGAGTGGTGTGCGGAGCGGCGGACATCCCGATCACCCCGCCGGTGCCGGCCACCGCCCGCAGGACGGCGTCGGATTTCATTCGGGGCGTGTTCCATACGCCTTTCGCGCCCGCGTGGGTGATGAAGACGGGCTGCTCGCTCGCCTCGCAGGTCTCGATACCGGTCCGGTCCGAGGAGTGTGAGACGTCGATGGCCAGGCCCAGGGCGTTCATCCGCTCGATCGCCCGCCGGCCGAAGGCGGTGAGACCGCCGTCGAAGGACTCGTTCAACCCGCTGCCGAGGGCGTTGGCGTCGGAGTAGGCGATGCCGATCTGGCGAACTCCCAGGCCATAGAGGACGTCGAGGCGATCGATCTCGTTCTCGATCGGGGTCGCCGCCTCGAGCCCGAACACCAGGCCGACCCGGCCCTGAGCGTGCACCCGGTGGATATCGGCGACCGTACGGATCACCTCGACCTCGTCCTGGTGGGCGAGATCGGCCTGGCGCATCCCGAGATCGGTGATGACGTCGTTCCAGCGCCACGGAGCATTGCCCGTGACGCACGCGGTTCCGTCCATCATGTTGTCGAAGACGATGGTCATCCGGGAGGAGGCGAGACCGCGGAAGGCGGTGTGCTGCCTGCCGGTGCGGTTGTACGCCGGGGTGTCGCGCATGTCGTCGGGAAACCGGACGGGGTGATCGTGCAGGCTGATGACGATGTTGTCGGTGAGCAGCCGGTCGACCCGCTGCGTCTGGTCCTCCGTGAGCACCGCCTCGTACGGCGGAACCCTGCCCGCCTCCGGCGCCAGCGGAATCTCGACAAGCTCGCCCGGCTGAAGATAGCCGTAGGACGAGTACGCCCCGGCCGTCACCGCGCCCTCCCATCAGGCCGCGTCACGGGCTGAAGCCGGTGCTCGCCCTCGGCCAGCAACCGCCAGAGCTGTTCCCACGCCGCATTCCCTCACGCAGTCGGGCAATTCGCATGAACTCGTTCGGAGCGTGCAGCTTCTCATCCGCCGTGGAGAACGAGAAGAACAGCGTCTTGGCACCGAGCACCTCTTCGAACAGTGCCGTCGCCGGCAGCGTTCCGGCAATCACTGCAAGCAGAACGTCCTGGCCCGGGTACACCTGCTGCAAGGCGGCGATGGCAGCCCGGATGGCCGGGTGATTTCCGGGGATCGTGTACGCCGGCACGCCGCCCTCGTCCGGCCGGACCGCGACGCGCACACCCGGAATCCGCTGGGCCAGCACGTGCTCGGTGATGGCCTGCAGCACCCGCTCCGGGCGCTGCCCCGGAACCAATCGGCACGAGATGTGCCCGGTCGCCAGGTGCGGAATGACGGTGTACTTGCCACCGGCGGTAATGCCGTTGAGCTCCAGCGTCGGCCGCTCCCAGAGCCGTTCCAGGGTGGTGTACCCGGCTTCGCCGAAGACCTCCGGAACGCCCAGCCCCTCGCGGTACCGTTCCTCGTCGAAGTCGACCGCGGCGATCTCGGCACGGCGAGCGTCGCTGAGTTCGGGAATGCCGTCGTAGTACCCCGCGGCGGCGACCCGTCCGTCGGGCGTGTGCAGGCGGCCCAGGATCTCGACCAGCGCGTGCAGCGGATTCGCCACCGTGCCACCGAAGCGACCCGAGTGCAGGTCGTCGTCCGCGCCGCTCACCTCGATGTCCAGGGTCACCAAACCCTTGGAGGCGATGGACAGCGACGGCTCGCTGGGACGCCACATCGCCCCGTCGGCAGAGATGACCAGGTCGGCCGCCAGTTCGTCGGCATGCTCGCGGAGGTAGGCCGGCAGGTGCGGGCTACCGATCTCCTCCTCGCCCTCGAACAGGAACTTGACGTTCAGCGGAAGCTGGCCCTCTTGCTCCATAAAGGCTTGCGCCACCTTGAGGACGACATAGACCGGCCCCTTGTCATCACTGGAGCCCCGTCCGCGCATCACGTCGCCGTCCACGGTCAGCTCGAACGGCGGCGTCTTCCACTCGTCGAGGTCGCCGGTCGGCTGCACGTCGTAGTGCCCGTAGACCAGCACGGTCGGCGCACCGGGGCTCTTGAGCCAGTCCGCCCGGACCACGGGATGGCCCGCCGTCGACTCGACCCGCCCGTCGGCGAAGGCAAGCTGGCCGGCCAGCCACCGCGCGGCGGAATGCATCGTCTGGGACGAGGCATCGCGGCTGACGCTCGGTATGGCGACGTAGCGGGTGAGCTCGTCGACGTACTCGGAATGGGTGCGATCAAAAGAGAGCATGGCCGCCGTCAACCGAGAGGGTCTGCCCGGTGATCCAGCCGGAATCCTCCGAGGTGAAGAACAGAACGCCGTGTGCGATGTCCTGCGGCTTGCCGAGTCGGCGGACCGCGATGCCGTTGACCAGGGAGGCCTGGCCGTCCTCGCCATAGCCCTCCCACTGCTCGACGGTGGTCGGGTTGGAGAGCACGAAGCCCGGCGCGATGCAGTTGACGGTGACGCCGAACTGACCGAGTTCATGGGCCATCTGGCGAGTGAAGCCGATCTGGCCGGCCTTCGCGCTCGCGTAGGCCTGGATTCCGGTGAGGCTCACACTGCGGCCCGCGCCGGAGGAGATGTTCACGATCCGGCCCCAGCCGCGGTGCTTCATGCCGGACGCTACCGCGCGGGTGCAGTTGAACGTACCGGTCAGGTTCGCCGCGACCACGGCGTTCCAGTCCTCGTCACTCACCTCTTCGATGGGCTGGTGCACCTGCCCGATCACACCACCGGCGTTGTTCACCAGGATGTCGACGTCCCCCAGGCCGGCGAAAAAGGCGTTCACCGCACCCGAATCGGTGATGTCGACGGTGTCCTTGTCGACGCGGTGCACCTTGGCGCCGGCGGCCTCCAGCCGGCTCGCTATCGCGGAGCCGATACCGTGCGCCGTGCCGGTGACCACGGCCACCCTGCCACGGCCCTGCTCTTGCTCAGTCATGTCACGCCCTTGTGTCCTGTGCACACCACGGCCAGTTGGCTCCCGCAATTGTGCAGTTGCTGATTTGTGCAGTACCGGTCGAGGAACGTCGCTGCCGACCCGGTGCCTGCCGGTATTCTCACACCATGCCTCCAGGTCGACGGAAAGTTCAGCTCGGTGCTGCCGCCACTCCGCTCAGCAGCCTGGTCACGACGGCGCCGAAGCGGTCCGAAGCGGTGGTGCTCGATGATGTCGATCGTCAGATCCTGGTCTTGCTGAGCACCGACTCCCGTCGCTCGCAGCGTGCGATGGCCCGGGAGCTCGGCATGTCGGCCCCCGCTGTCGGCGAGCGCATCGGCCGGCTGGAGCGCCTGGGCGTGATCCTGGGCTATGGCATCCGGGTCGGCTGGGACGCGGCAGGCTTTCCGATGACCGTGTACCTGACGATCACCGCCGTGCAGGGTTACCAGCAGAGTCTGCTGGTGCAGAGCATCTCCAGGATTCCCGAGCTCGAGGACCTGCACATCGTCACGGGCTCCATCGACATGCTGGCAAGGTTTCGGGTACGTGATCACGCGCACCTGCGGCAGTTGTTGATGGAACAGGTCTGGCAGATCGAGGGCGTCCAGCGCACCGAGACCTCGCTGAGCATCATCGAGATGGAGCCGAAGAACGTCGTCGCCGAACTGCTCGCGGACGAGCCGGACGCCTGACCGGCGCACTCAGGCAAGCTGCGCATGGCGCTCCCGGCGGGTGCCGGCAATCGCGGTGACGCGTGCCATCTCGTTGCCGACAATCATGAGGCCTTCGTCCACGCCCATACCGGGTTTGGCCAGTACCTGACCGGCACCGCAGGCCATCGCCAAGTGCGCGCTGACCTGTGAGGAGCGATCGGTCTCGTTGCAGGTTCCGCCGCAATAGGCGAGCAACCCGTGTGCGCGGACCAGCAGCAGTGCCTCGATGGTGTTGTTGATGCCGCCGAGGTCCGGCGTCTTGACGTGTATGACGTCGGCTGCACGCCGCTGGACGAACAGCTCGATGTCCTCCAGGGTGTTGCACCACTCATCGACCGCTATCCGGACGTCCGCGCCCAACCGACGAAGCTCAGCCAGCAGGTGCACGTAGATCTCGATCTGTGCGTCCCTGCTGCCCGCGTCGATCGGGTGCTCGACCGTGAGCTGGTACGGAGCCGCCAGCCGGCCGAGACCCGCCAGGTATTCAGCCACGGCGGCTATGTCACCGTCGAAGGCGAGGCCGATGGTGCCGTAGGTGTCGAAGTGCAGCCGCGGCCGGTAGCCAGCCGTCGGCCGGAGTTCACTGATCCTGTCCACCAGCCAGCCCAGGTAGCCCTCCAGCAGCTCACCGCGCGGTCCCAACTTGGTCTCGACATTGTTGATCAGACCATGCGGCAGGACGTCGACCTGTTTGAGGATCATCTTGTCCGCGTTGGTGTACTGCTCGTCGCCGGTCTGGGCGAACATCGGCACCGGGGCCAGCTCGACACCTGTCGCGTACTCGTCGCGAACCACCTCGGCCATCGTCAGTCGCCTGCTCTGCGCCACCGCGTCGAGCAGGGCCTGGGTGACACCGTAACGGATCGCGGTGTGCAACGACCCCGTCGGCGTCCGGTGGCGATCTACCAGCTCTGCCAGCTCGCAGAAGGACGTCAGCTCCGCGCCGAGCAGCAGTGGTACCAGGTGCTCGGTGATGTCCCGCGCGGCTGCCGCGGCGCTGAACACCGGGTCACGGCCGCCGGCGCCGCTGTACTGAACCGCCGCGCAGTCCCCCTGCGCGACCGAGCCGTCGTCGAGGAACAGCAGCACAGACAGCGCCTCACCGGCCTGGCGGGTGGTGGTGAACCCCGGCGTGACCGGATCGCCGCGGTAGTTGAAGCCGTCATGCGCCGCGCCGGCCTTGATGGCGGCCTGGTCGTCGGCGAAGAAGCCGGCACGAACCGGCACGGTCCGCAGGTCGATGACTCTCATTCGACCAGACCGCGGCAGAGCAGCACGACCGTGATGAACCGCTGATAGATCTCCAGCGGGTCCTCACTCACGATCGTCGCCGCGAGCGGGCCGGTGCGGTCGACACCGGCGACCCGGCTCGCCAGCTCGCAGTAGTCGCTGGTACGAAAGGAGATGGCCAACGTCACGGGACGCTCGATCTCCGGAGCGCCCGCTGTGCTGAGCTCGTCCAGGGCGAGCCCGGCCTGCTCCCGGATCAGGTCCTGCGCCACCGACGGGTGCAGCGACTCCGCGGCGAACCGGGTGATCGACTTCTTCACCACGGCGGCTTTGATAGCGGGACAGAATCGCCGGGTCTCTTCCGCGGTGGTCTCGTCGCCGGTGACGAGGACGATGGGCACCCCATAGGCGCTGGCCACCAGGGCGTTGATGCCGGCCTCGCCCGCGACGATGCCGTTGATGGTGACCTCGGCGAATGCCAGCGGAAAGTAGGTGTGCGAAAGCGTCGAACCCTCGCTGCCCATCGAGCCGTGATAGGACACCAGGAAGATGGCGTCGAAGCTGCGGTCCAGCCCCTGCATCATGTACATCGGCTTGTAGCGCCCGGACAGGTAACTCGCCCGTCCGGCCAGCGCGTCGGGCTTGAGGTTGGCCATCTTGGAGTGGGCGTCGTTGACCAGGAACTCGGTGGCACCGGCCTGCATCGCGCCCTCGATGGCGGCGTTGATCTCAGCTGTGAGCAGGTCCGCGTAGTACGGGTACTGCAGGCCGGTGCTCATGCACTGGTCCCAGTCCACCACACCGGCGGTGCCCTCCATATCGGAGGAGATGAAGATCTTCACAGAACCCTCCTCGGGTGCAGTTCAGGCTCGGTGGATGTCTCGGTCATGACCGCATAGACGGAGCCGGTCTGACCCGCGGCGGCGCCATGCCGGCCGTCCGGGGTGAGCGCCAGGCAGCGCAGTTCCGCGCGGAACTCGTCCGGCAGCGTCGCGGCGTCGGTCAGCATCGCCAGGCAGGCCTCGGCCGGGTCCAACCCGCGAGCCAGGTCGGCCACGATGTTGCGTGCTCCGGTCGCCCGCATGCTCAGTTCGCCCCGGCCGGTGCAGGCCGCCCCGCCGTACCGCAGGTCGGCGTAGTTTCCCGCTCCTGGCAGGGCGGAATCTCCCACCCGGCCGGGGTACTTCCACGGATAGCCGCTGGTCGAGACGCCGACGACAAGCTCGCCGGAGGAGTCCAGCGCCAGAATATTGATGGTGCCCCACGGCCCGTCGTGCGGGGCGAGTCGCCGCACCAGTGCCAGGGCCGTCTCGCGATAGCGTTCATCCCCCGCACGGGCATTCGTGTTCTCGCCCTCGACCGATTCCGCTGAAGGCTCGAGCGCGCTTCGGAACAGCTTTCGCGACTCCTCGGTCAACAACTCGGCCCGGCTGAAGCCGTTCTCTTCCGCGAACAACTCGGCACCCGCCCCGACCAGCAGGCTGTGCTGAGGCAATTTCTCCAGCACCGCCCGGGCAATCGAGATCGGGTTGGGAAAGCCCTTGACCGCGCCGACGGCCCCGAAGGCGCGCGAGGATCCGACCATCAGTGAGGCATCGAGTTCCACCAGGCCCTGTGCGTTGGGCAGGCCGCCGGTGCCGACGTAATGGTCGGCCAGGTTGTCCTCGCAGCGTCGCAGGCCTACCTCTACCGCGTCCAGCGCTGAGCCACCTGCCGCCAGAATCGCCATGGCGGCCGGCAAACCCACTTCACTGCGCTCACTGCCGATCACCACCGGCCGGCTCATGCGGGAACTCGCGCTGCGAAGGCGCCGGCTGATCCGGCGTTGCGGTGGGGCATTCCTACTCCTTGGCTGGCGCGCGACGGCGGAGTACGCCAGGCGCGTGGTGACAGAGGACCAGGCATCGCCTGGGCGTCAACCTGACCAGTGCGATGACCGAGATTGAATCGACGGATGTTTCGAGGGAGTTGCAAACGCATGAACCTATCGTTCGGAAGGCTCCGCAGACCTCGGCAAGTCAGCGGGTTCGACCGGATCAGGTTAGAGCAAACGATTGTCTTTGGATAGTCACACCGCTCGGTTACCCGCCGAACTGCTGTTTCAGTGGCTCGTCACCGTCTCGCAGGCGCATCGCGAGCGAGGAAATGCGGCTGGCGACCATAGCCAACCGGGGCGAAAGGTTCAGGGTGCACCTCTCATTGTTACGGATGTTCGACACTCCTTGCGCCTATCACCCGTATCGCTTACGGTCTGCTCATATACCTGCAGGGTGCTTTTGAGGCGGCCGTCAGCGGAGACGAACGCCCTGCATTCTGCCCGGCGTGGGTTCGGGTCGTGCCACAGCGTGTCGGGTTTCACCCACGGTGAAAGCGAGCACAACAGCAGATGACACGGATTGACGGCAAGACGGCGATTGTCACAGGCGCAGGCAACGGCATCGGACGGGCCATCGCGACGGCCTTCGCCGGCGCGGGCGCGAACGTGGTGGTCTCCGACGTGCTCCCGGACGACGGTGAGCGCACCGTCGGCGAAATCACCGACGCCGGTGGCACGGCCTTCTTCGTCCCTGCGGACGTCTCCGATGCCGAGCAGGCCGAGAACCTGATCGCTGCCGCCGTGCAGCGATTCGGAGGGCTCGATATTCTCGCCAACAACGCCGGCATCGGCGGAGGCAAATTGCGGCTGCACGAGATCGAGCCGGCGGACTTCGATCGGGTTCTCAACGTGAACCTGCGCGGCACGTTCCTGTGCTCCAAGTACGCCATTCCGCACTTCCTCGCGCAGCAGGACGGCCGGATCGTCAACACCGCTTCCACCTACGGGCTGATCGGCGCTCCCAACGCGGCGGCCTACTGCGCCTCCAAGGGCGCCATCATCAACCTGACCCGGCAACTGGCCGTCGACTACGGCCCGGACGGCATTCGGGTCAACGCCGTCTGCCCCGGTTACATCGACACCCAGCTGGGACGCCGCGGGCCACAGCTGACGCCCGAGGAGTTCGAGGCCGCGACCGCCATCCGCGAGAAGGCGGCCCGGATGCAGCCCCTTCGCCGCCAGGGCCAGCCGTCCGAGATCGGCGAGGTAGCGCTGTTCCTCGCCTCCGATGCCGCCTCGTTCATGACCGGATCGGTCGTTCCGGTCGACGGTGGCTGTGTCACGACGTTCAATTACGGCGAAGCGAGCAACTGACCGCCAGGTACCGCTGACTGTGATGCGCGACCACGGTCAGCGGTACCGGTTCACGCGGTGACGCCGGCCCGCTCGGGCACGTGTACGCACGCCGCCGACCTGCCTGGCGCGAGCGGATCCGCGATCAACAGCGGCTCGACGGCGCACCGCCCGACGACGGCCGGACAGCGATCGAAGTACCGGCACGGAGTCGTCCCGTCGCGCCGCGCGGACTCGGCGACCTCTTCCCGGATGGGACTGCTCTCCACAGCGGCCTGGGCCAGCTCCTCCGGCACACCGTCCGCGCCGATCAGCCGGGGGACGGAGCCGATCAGCAACCTCGTGTACGGATGGGTCGGATCCTCGAACAGGGTTTCGGTCGGCCCGGTCTCGACAATCCGGCCCCGGTACATCACCGCCGTGCGGTCGCTGACCTGACGCACCACCGCCATGTTGTGCGAGACGAAGATGACCGACAGGTTCAGCGTCTCCTTCAGGTCGGTCAGCAGGTTGATGATGTTGGCCTGTACGGACACGTCCAGTGCCGACACCGGCTCGTCGGCGATCAGCACCTCGGGCTCGACCGCGAGGGCTCGCGCGATGCCGATCCGCTGGCGTTGACCACCGGAGAACTGCTGCGGCCGCTGTCCCAGCGCTCGCTCGGGCAGGCCCACGAGGTCCATGAGCTCGCGACTGCGCTTCCCGATCCTGTTGCGTGGAACCAGCTTGTGGAACTTCAGCAGCTCCGACAGCGTCTGCCCGACGGTCATCCGGGGATTGAGTGAGCTGTACGGGTCCTGGAACACCATCTGGATGGCGCGGCGCTGCGCCCGGGTCGGAGTCGGTTGCAGCACCTCACCCTCGTACCTGATCACTCCGGCTGTCGGCCGGTACAACCCCACGATGCAGCGGGCCAGGGTCGACTTGCCGCAGCCCGACTCGCCGACCAGACCGAGCGTTTCCCCCTTGTGCAGGACCAGATCCACCCCGTCGACGGCGCGGTTGACGGTGGGTTTCTTGCCGAACAACCGGTCCGTGACAGCCACCGGCGTGGTGAAGTGCTGTGCCAGGCCGCTGACAGACAGCACCTCGTTGCGGGGCGTCATCGCTGCTCCACCAGCTCGGAAGTGATCATCGCGGGCCAGCTGTCAGCGGTATCGGCGCGCCAGCAGGCACTTCGCCGCTGGGAGATCACCGGATGCGTCGACGACCCACTCGCGTCGAGCGCGCCGACGTGGGCCAGCGGTGGCTCCTGCGCCATGCAGTGCTCCACCGCGAAGGGGCAGCGTGGCGAGAACGAACATCCATGGATTACCTGGCTGAGGTCCGGTGGCTGTCCTTGAATGGTGATCAGCCGGTCCACCCGGTGATCGGCGTCCGGAACCGAGCGCAGCAGCGCGAACGTGTAGGGGTGCCTCGGCCGGTTGACCAGCTCGGTGAGGCCGCCGGCCTCGACCACCTTGCCGGCGTACATCACGTACAGCCGCGAGCAGGTCTGGCTCACGACCGCAAGGTCGTGACTGACCAGCAGCAGCCCGACGCCCTCTTCCTCCTTGAGCCGTCGCAGCACGGACAGGACCTGCGCCTGGATGGTGACGTCCAGGGCGGTGGTCGGCTCGTCGGCGAGGATCACCCGGGGGCTGGTGGACATGGCGATGGCGATGCAGATTCGCTGCCGCATGCCGCCGGAGAGTTGGTGCGGGTAGAGGTCATAGCGCTTCTCGGCATCGGCGATACCCACCTGCGACATCAGCTCGACGGCGATGGCGTGTGCCTGCCGCCGGGACTTGCCGAGCTTGTGGCGCGGCGCCTCGGCGATCTGGTCACCGACTCGCATGACCGGGTTCAGCGCGGTGAGCGAGTCCTGGAAGATCATGCTCATGGTGTCGGTCAACCGGGTGTGCAGCTGTTTGGCAGGCAATCCGGTCACGTCCTCACCGTCGATCAGGACGGTGCCGCCCTGGATGCGGGCCGGCCGCGGCAGCACACCGAGCAGGGCACGCAGCGTCAGACTCTTGCCGGAACCCGACTCACCGACCAGGCCCACGGATTCACCGGAGCCGACGGACAGCGACACACCGCGTACGGCGTGCAGGCGCCCGTGCGACACCGGGATGTCGACGTCGAGGTCCCGGACCTCGAGTACGGGGGCGGTCATTGATTGGCCTTCTCTACGATGCCGTCCGCTATCAGAGCCAGCGCCAGGCCGGTCACTACGACCGCGAGTCCTGGGATCGTGGACATGTACCACTTGGTCAGGATGAACTGCTGCCCCTCCTGGATCATGGTTCCCCAATCGGGCGTGGGGGGCGGTACTCCCAGGCCGAGGAAGCCGAGCGTGACGATGGCGAGCAGCGTCAGCACGATGTCGCTCATCGAGAACACGATTGCCTGCAGCACCACGTTCGGCAGCAGGTGGCGAAGCAGGATCCGCCAGGTCGGCAGGCCACTGGCCCGCGCGGCCATCGCGTACTCCTGCTCCTTGGCGATGAGAACCTGGCCGCGGACGATCCGGCAGTACGCCACCCAGCCCACCAGGGTGATGGCGGTGTAGATGCTGGTCGTGCCCGGCCCCATCGCGAACACCAGCGCGATCACCAGCACCAGAAACGGGAACGCGATCACGATGTCCACGATGCGGCCGATGATCGCGTCCACCCACCCGCCGAACCAGCCGGCGACGAGGCCCACCAGGCTGCCGATCAGGAAGGGTGAGATGACCGCCAGCACCCCGACGCGCAGATCGACCCGGGCGCCGTAGAGCAGCCGCGCCAACACGTCGCGGCCGAGGGCGTCGGTGCCGAGCAGGTGGTGCGGAGACCCCGGCGCCTGAAAGGCATCGTTGAGGTTCTGCTTGATGGGGTCGTAGCTGGTCAGCAGCGGAGCGCATACCGCGCAGGCGACGATCAGAGCGAACAGCACCAGCCCGGCCACCAGCGGGGCGTTCCACCGTCCACTGCGCCGGCGGGAGGTGGGGATCGTCGCCACCACCGGGCCGACCGAGGTGACCGCGCTCATGCGAGGTTCACCCGGGGGTCCAGCGCGGCGTGGGTCACGTCGGTCAGCAGGTTGACCGCCACGACCATGATCGCAAATACCATCGTGATCCCTTGCACGGTCGGAAAGTCTCTGCCGAGAATGGAATTGATCATCTGCTGCCCGATGCCGGGCAGTGAGAACACCCGCTCCACTACCAGCGTCGAGCCGGTGAGGTAGGCGATGTTCACGCCGAGCACGGTGATCGACGAGACGGCGGCGTTGCGCAGTGCGTGCCGCAACACCACTCGGGACGTGCTGAGCCCCTTTGCCCGCGCCGTCACGATGTAGTCGCTGCTGAGCACGTCGATCATGCTCGCCCGCAGGCTTCGGATCAGGATGGGCGAGAGCGTCAGGGCGATGGTGATGCCGGGCAGCACGATGGAGCGCAGGTGCGACGCGAACGTGTCCCCGAAGCCCGCCACCGGGAACCAGCCCAGCTTCAGGCCGAAGACCAGAATCAGCATGATTCCGAGCCAGAACGAGGGAAGCCCCAGCCCGACCACCGGCACGGCCCGGATGACGTTGTCCACGACTCCGTTGCGCCGTGCCGCCGCCAGCACGGCGAGTGGCACGGCGATCAGGATGGTGAACACGGTCGCCGAGATCAGCAGCCACAGCGTCGTCGGCAGGCTCGTGGTGACCAGTGACGTCACCGAGCTGTTGTAGACGAACGAATACCCCAGATTCCCCCGGAAGAGGTGCCCGAGGAACGTCACGTACTGGCTCCACAACGGCTTGCTGAGACCGAGCTGCGAGCGCAGCTCGCGCACCGAATCCGGCGTGGCGTGTGACCCGAGCAGTGTCGTCGCCGGGTCACCGGGAATCAGCCTGATCAGGAAGAACACGATGAACGAGATACCGAGCAGAACCGGTATCAGAGAGATGAGCCGTTTCAGGGTGTAGATCAGGTACTTCATCTATGCCGCCGCTCCCTATGGCTGCCGAAGTCCGCTGTCTGGGCACGCGGATCAGAGTGAGACGTCTTCCATGTGGTAGTAGCCGGTGGGCAGAACCTTGAAGTTCTTCACCGAGGTGGTCTGGGAGTACGGGAACGGTGTGTAGAACAAGAACCCGAGGAAGGCGGCGTCGGCTGCCTGCTGCTGGATCTTGCTGTACAGCGCCTGCCGCTTGCCCTTGTCGAACTCGCGCTGGGCCTGGTGAACGAGGGCGATCAGCTCGGGGTTGTTGTAGCCGGTGTTGAAGGAGTGGCCGCCCGACATCGGGTCCAGGGCGAACTGGACGAGCTCGTCCGGGTCGGCCAGGTCCATCGTCCAGTACGAGTGCGCGATCTCGTACTGCAACTTGTTCGTCAGGTCATGCTGCGCGCTGGCGTCCACATTCTGGATCTTCATGGTGATACCGAGATCCTTCAACGAAGACTGGAGAATCTGCGCGATCGCGGCGTCGACCGTGTCACCGGACATCGCCAGGAAGGTGGTGGTGAACCCACCGGCGACGCTGGACTGCTTGAGCTCTGCCCGCGCCTTGTCCATGTCATAGGTGATGCCCTGGCAGTTCTTGTCGTAGTAGGGCGTCGACGGCATCATGAACGAGTTCGCCGGGGTACCGGTCCCGAACAGGATGTTCTTCACCAGCGCCTCCCGGTCGATCGCGTACGAGATCGCCCGGCGGACGTGCACATCCGCGTACGGGGTCTTGGTCTGATTCATCAGGATGTAGTCGGTACGGGTCGAGGGGAACAGGTCCACCGCGAGCTTCGGCGTCGCCTTGATCTGCTGCAGGCTCGAGAACGGCGGGTTCTCGTTGATCTGGGCCTGGCCGCCCTGCAGCTGGATGGACCTGGCGTTGTCGTCGGGTACCACCTTCCAGGTCACCGTGTCCAGTGCCGGCTTGCCGGCCTGCCAGTACGAGGGGTTCTTCTTCAACCTGATGAAGTTGCCCTTCTGCCAGGTGTCCCACATGAACGGTCCGGTCGCCACCGGCGCGGTGTAGAACTCCTTCGCCGTCTTGCCAGCGTAGTTCTTCGGGATGATGCCGTTGTTCGGGCAGCTCAGGTCGGCCAGCAGCGGAGCCCAGGGGTACTTCGTCTTGATGACCACCGTCATGTCATCGGGCGTGGTGACCTCCTTGATGGCCGAGTTGATGAACTCCCAGCCACCCTTGGTCTTGCTCGACTCGTCGATGGAGAATTTCACGTCCGCCGCGGTCATGGGCTGGCCGTTGTGGAACTTGACGCCCGGCTTCAGCTTGAGCGTGCACGACAGGTTGTCGGCGGCCATCTGGTAGCTCTCAGCCAGCCACGGCTTCACGCCGAGCCCGTCGTCGGTCATGGCCACCAGGGTCTCGTACATCTGCTGGTACACCCACAGCGACGCGTTGCTGAAGACCGTGGTCTTGTCCATGTCCACAGAGTCATTCGCGCGGACGATGGTGAGGTTGCCGCCCTTCTTGGCGGCGCCGGCCGACGACGGCTTGGACGAGCTGGAGCCACAGGCGGCCAGGATGGGCGCGGCTGTGAACGTTCCGATCCCCAGTGCGCCCAGCTGCAGCATTCGGCGCCGGCTGATCGACGGGACCCGAAGACCCGCCGGGATATCGCCGGCCGAAGGGGTCGACGCGTCAGGGTTGCGGTGGGGCATGCCTACTCCTTGGTGATCGCGGGGGCCGCGGACGCGGCCTGGCGGGATGGTGACGAGTTGCTCGGTCGTTGCGTCGTGCCGGTGCGGGCCCGCTGCTATGACGATTCCAGCAGCCTTGCGTTTCTATGAGATTGCGGGACGTGGACCTATCATCTGAAAGGCCGACGCCGGTTTCTTGAGTGCGTAGCGTCGACGGCTCAGGCTAGAGCAAACGATTGTCCTTGGGTAGTGTCAACGAACCCGGAGCTCAATAGGTATCTAATCGTTGTTCCATAAGGGGCTATTATCATGCAACTCACCATCATCGGGGCCGGTGCGATCGGTGGCACCGTCGGCGCCCATCTCATCCGCTCCGGCCACGAGATCCTGTTCTGCGACGCCGATCCAGCGCACGTGACGGCGATCAACGAGCATGGCCTCAGCATCGAGGGCCCGGTGGAAAACTTCACGGTCGAGGCGAAGGCCGTATTGCCGGAGCAGCTGCCGGAACGGCTCGGCCGGGTCGCCATCGCCGTCAAGAGTCACCACACCGAGCAGGCCGCCGAACTCGTCCGGTCCCGGCTCGAACCCGATGGGTACGTGGTCAGCTTCCAGAACGGGCTGACCGCCGATGTCCTGTCTGCGGCGGTCGGAACGGACCGGCTGATGGTCAGCTTCGTCAACTTCGGCGCTGACGTCCTCGGTCCTGGCCGCATCCTGCAGGGTAATGTCGGCACCTTTCGGGTCGGCGAACTCGACGGCCGGATAACCCCTCGGCTCAAGGAACTCGTGGCGGCGCTGCCCTACGCCGAAGCCACCGACAACATCCTCGGCTTCCTCTGGGGCAAAGAAGCATACGGAGCCATGCTGTACGCCGGCGCCGTCTCGGATCTCTCCATCGCCGACACGCTGGAACAATCACGCTGGCGGCCGCTGATGCTCGCGGTCGCCCGCGAGGTTCTCGCCCAGGCACCGGTGCGCCCCGAAGGGTTCGACGGCTTCGACCCCGAAGACCTCGAGGGCTCGCTCGGCCGCCTGGTGGCGTTCAATCGGGCCAGCGCCAAGTCGCACAGTGGCATCTACCGGGACCTCATGGTGCGCAAGCGCAAAACCGAGGTCACCGACCTGCTCGCCGACCTCGAGGGGCCGCTCACCACCTACGCCGGCAGGATCATCCAAGCCATCGAACGGGGCGAGCGGACCTGTGAGGTCGCCAACCTCGAACTGCTCGCGGCCTACGAGCGCGCGGATCGGCTCGGCCGGCCCCTGGACGCGCTGGTCGCCCTCTTTCCCGCGCCACCGCGGGCAGCCAACGGCCCCCTGCATGGCGTTCCGGTCGCCGTCAAGGACATCATCGACATCGCGGGTCACCCACGTGGCAATGGCAATCCCGACGCCATGCGCTCGGCACCGGCCGTGGCGGACGCCCCGGTCGTCGCGGCACTTAGGAACGCCGGGGCCGATGTCTTCGCGGCGACCGCGCTGCTCGAGTACGCCGCCGGCGCAACACACCCCGACGTTCCGGAGACCCGAAACCCCTTCGACCTCACCCGGACGGCCGGCGGATCCAGCGGCGGTTCTGCCGCTCTGGTCGGTGCCGGCGTCTGCGACATCGCGCTGGGCACCGACACCGGTGGCTCGATCCGGCTTCCGGCGCACTACTGCGCCTGCGTGGGATTCAAACCGAGCTACGGTGCGCTTCCCCTGGACGGTGTGGAACCACTGGCGCCGTCACTGGACCACGTCGGGCTACTCGCTCGCGACCTGGCGACTACCGTCCGGGTTTTCGCAGCGCTGACCGACACATCCGCGCCCGACGACTCTTCAGGTGATTCCTCAGGAAACGCCGCCCTCCGTATCGGCCTGCTCACCGGACAGCTCGACCGGCCGGAGCTGACCTCGGCAGTTGCCGACGCGATCGGAAAAGCCATCGAGGTGCTGCGGTCCGCGGGCTGCTCGACCGTCGAGGTGGATGGTGCGGCGTTCGACCGGCTCGGTGAGACGTTCAACGACATCCTCCTGTTCGAAGCCTGGCAGGTGCACGGCGAGCGGGCGTCCAGCACTCCCGAGCACTACGGCCCGGAGACGCTGCGATTGCTGCGGGCGGGCTCGGCGGTCAGCGCGGCCGACTATCGCGCCGCCGTCGATCGGCGCGCGGCCCTGCTCCCGGACGCGCTCGCGGTGTACGGCGGGGTCGACGTGCTGCTGAGCCCGGCGGCACCGTTCGTCGCGCCGCCGACGACGCCGCCGGTCGACACCCCCGAGGGGGAGGTGGAGGGCCTGTACTCCGGCATCCACAACCTGACGGGGGCACCGGCCCTCACGCTGCCATGCGGCTGGAGCCGGGACGGTCTGCCGATCGGCTTGCAGCTGGCGGCAGCCCCAGGAGCGGACGCTGCCCTGCTCGCCGCCGCCGGTTTCGTCGAGTCGGTCCTGGACGTCGAGCGGCGACCGCCCGCCGTCGGCTGAACGGCCACCCGCACAGCACCCGACAGCACCCAACATCCGGCACCCCAACCTCCGCTATCCCACATCCACCTATCCCGAGAAGGCAGGTCTCATGCGCGCTGCTCGCTACCTCGCGGCCGGCGGCGATGGCGATCTGCGGCGTTCTCGCCGGTTGTTGTAGTGTTGCGGCGTCACGGATAGGACGTATCCACTGCGGTAGTGACGGGTAGGACCGCCTGACATGCGGGTCGATTCCTCTCTCGAGCCCTGTGAGACCAAGCCGAATCCGCTATGACGGGCGGTGAAGAGAATGGGAGACCTCCGCTATTAACAGTGTGGCTCCGGCCTCAGTGGGGCGTCGGCGCGCGCGCCTGGTCGACGTCGCGGCAGCCGTGGGCCTGCACGTTTCCACGGTGTCGCGCGTGCTCAACGGCGATGCGAACCTGTCCATCCGTCCGGAGACCCGCGACCGCATCCTGCTCGCGGCGCAGCGCCAGGGCTACCGCCCCAACGCGATGGCGCGGGCACTCAAGGCCTCCCGGACCGGCGCCCTGGCCATGGTGGTGCCGCTGCTGCGCAACCCGATCTGGTCCAGTATCCAACGTGGCGCGCTGCACGCGGCGGCGGAGGGCGGCCAGATCGTGATGATCCTGGAGCAGCCTCAGGACGACATCCGACCCCCGAGCGACTATCAGTATCTCATCGAAGAGAGCCGAGCGGACGGGCTGCTGATCGCCACCGCGCAGCGCTCGGGTGGTGAGCGGCCGCGATCCTTGACGGTGCCGCACATCTACCTCAACCGACGCGGTCCGCGGCGAGGCAACAACGTGGTCATGGACGAAGAGGCCGCCATGCGGCTGTTCATCCACCACCTGGACGAACTCGGGCACAAGCGCGTCGGCATCATCGACGGGTTCACCGTGATCGACACGGTGCAACGGCGAACCGTCGCCATCCGTGCCCTGTGCGCCCAGCGAGGCATGTCCCCCACGTTCGAACACGCTGAGGACACCGAGATCGGCGGTTACGAGGCGACGGTCCGGCTGCTGTCACGCCGGGAGGTCCCGACCGCCCTGGGCGTCGGAAACCTCAGCCAGCTGTTCGGCATGATGAAGGCGCTCCGCGAGGCCGGCGCGTCCGTTCCCGACGACATCTCCCTCGTCAGCTTCGACGAGGACCAGTGCCTGGCGTTCCTCGAGGTACCCATCACCAGTGTCAGCATGCCGTTGTTCGAACTTGGGGCTGCCGCGGTGCGGGCGCTGATCGGCCGGGTCGACGGTCTTGCCGGGACGGACGAGATGGTCACCGATCCGCTGGTGCTGATCGAGCGTGCCTCCACGGCCGCCCCCCGCGCCACCCGCCGCATCGGCAGCTGATCCGTTCAGGGCGACCCGCCCGCCAACACCACCGCGTTGCGTTAAACACACCATTTGCAGCGTGAATCACTGCCCATCTGCTAATCACGACACTTGTCCACTTATCGCAGCGGTCCGTGCATCACAGGGTTTCAGCATCATTTCTGCGC
The DNA here is from genome assembly GCF_031845305.1 of Jatrophihabitans lederbergiae. NCBI lineage: Bacteria > Bacillati > Actinomycetota > Actinomycetes > Jatrophihabitantales > Jatrophihabitantaceae > Jatrophihabitans > Jatrophihabitans lederbergiae. The sequence continues at coordinate 50,569 of NZ_JAVREH010000020.1, forward strand.
CGTCCACCATCGAAACAAACGATTTACCGAAACCCCTTCTCGTAAGCAAACCTTTGCCTTAGTCTCTTGAACCATGTTGCTGATCGGAAGTGCGAACGCGGACGTCGGCATCGACCTCGCCTGGAAGGTCCTGCTGGATGGCGGATCTGCTGTCGATGCGGTCGAAATCGGGCTTCGCGAGGTGGAGGACAACCCAGCCGACCACACCGTCGGCTACAGCGGATATCCCAATATCGACGGACAGGTCGAGCTCGATGCCTCGATCATGGACGGAAGTCACCGACGGGCCGGATCGGTCGGCGGCCTGCGCGGCTATCGCGCGGCCATCACCGTCGCGCGAACCGTGCTCGAGCGGTTGCCGCACGTCCTCGTCGTCGGTGACGGAGCCGGCCGGCTGGCCGCGGAGATCGGGCTCGAGGCGGAGGACCTGCTCACCGGCGAAGCGGAATCGACCTGGCGAACCGGGCTCCAGCGGGTGCGTCAACACAGCGACGGTGAACTCAGCACGATCGACTCGGTGCACGACGTCATCGGCGAGATCTTCGATCCGGAGGCCGCACGATCAGGCACGTTCGCGACGGCTGCCGACGTGCCGCCGGGTGGCACCGTCAACCTGATCGCACGCGATGCGGCCGGCCGCATCGCGTCCGGCGTGAGCACCAGCGGCTGGGCGTGGAAGTACCCGGGCCGGCTCGGCGACACACCTGTGATCGGCGCGGGCAACTACTGCGACGACAGGTACGGCGCGGCAACCTGCACGGGTTGGGGCGAGCTCACCATGCGCGCCGGAACAGCGCGCATGGTGGTCGCCGGCCTGGCCGCCGGAATGCCGCTGGAGCAATCGTGTCGCGCGGCGATGGCAGACCTCGCGGGGCTGGAGGACGGCGAACCGGGCGGTCGCGGTTACGTGAACCTGGTCGCCATCGACGCCGCCGGAAACCACTGCGCCCTGACCACCAAGCCCGGCACCGAGTACGTCTGGCGCACCGAGCAACTCGACAGCGCGCGGCGCGAGCCGCGAACGCTTGTCGACCTAGAGGTCAGCTGATGTCGGCGGCAGCGAGCCAACCGGCGTACCCGCAGCTGTCGGCGGAGTCCACCAGCGCGGTAGCCCAGCGACTGGCGGAGGTCGTCTCGCGCTATCACGGCGACACGCTCGCCGATGACCAGCTGCTGGAGCTGCGGTCGCGGCTCGGGACCCAGCTGGCCGCAGCGGAGCGGCTGCACCGCTTCCCGCTACGCAATGACCAGGAACCCATCTTCGTAGTCCGGGCCGATGACGGAGGCGTCGCATGACCGAGGATGAACTCGCCTTCTGCAGCATCCGCGAGCTGGGCGCCCTGATCCGCGCCGGCGAGACCTCGCCGCGTGAACTCACCGAGCTGTACCTGGCACGCCTGGATGAGGTCGGCCGTCGCCTGAACGCGGTGGCCACCATCACCGAGGACATCGCAAGGCGCGAGGCGGCGCTGGCGGAGGCGGAGTTGCGCTCGGGCCTGGACCGCGGCCCGCTGCACGGAATTCCCTATGGGCTGAAGGACATTGTCAGCGCAGTCGGTGCCCCGACAACGTGGGGCGCCTTCGCCGACCAGCGGTTCCAGCGGGAGGCCACCGTCACCCGGAAGCTGCGGGAAGCCGGTGCGATCCTGGCGGCGAAGGTCGCGACCATCGAGATCGCCGGTGGCATGGGCTACGACAACCCGAATGCGTCACTGACCGGAGCGCCCGGCAATCCGTGGCACACCGAGCGCTGGACCAACGGCTCGTCCAGCGGACCCGCGGCCGCCGTCGGAGCGGCGGTGGTGCCGTTCGCCATCGGAAGCGACACCGGCGGATCGATCCTGCTGCCGGCCGCCTTCACCGGCACCGCGGGGCTGCGCGCGACCTACGGCCGGGTCAGCCGAGCCGGTGCGATGACACTGTGCTGGACGCTGGATCGGCTGGGGCCGCTGTGCCGGACCGCCGACGACTGCGGCCTGGTGCTGGAGGCCATCGCCGGCCACGATCCGCGGGACCCCGCGTCGCTCGACGCGACGTACCGCTACAGCCGCGTGAACTCCCGCCGGACCGGTTTCCGCTTCGGCGTGGTGGCCGGCGCCTGCGACGGCGCGGAGCCCGAGGTGAGCGCGAACTTCGCGACATCGCTGTCGGCGCTGGAGCAGGTCGGCACACTGGAAGAGGTCGAGCTGCCGGACCTTCCCTACGACGACGTGGCCGAACTCGTGATGAGCGCCGAGGCCTACGCCGCGTTCGACGAGTTCGTCGCCGGCGGCCGCACCGTGGAGCTCACCGCTGCCAAGGCACGCGGCCACCGGTTGGCCGGTGCCGTACTGCCCGCGCACGACTACATCCGGGCACAGCGGATCCGGCGCGTCATCGCCGACGAGTTCGGCGCGCTGGCCGGTCGCTACGACGCCCTGCTCGCCCCGTCGCTGGGAGTGGTCGCATCCGGAATCGAGGAGGACTTCGAGTACATGCTCCCTGGCGCGTTCGGCCGGCCGGTCAACTTCGCCGGCGTGCTGTCCGGCACGCCCACCGTCTCGGTGCTCAACGGGCTGGGCCGGGACGGCCTGCCCACCGGCATCCAGTTCGCCGGCGCCCGACTGGGCGAGAACAGCATCCTGGATGCCGCCAGCACGCTGGAGACGGTGACCGGCTCCACGTCCCTTCGTCCGGATGGGCCGTTCGGGGTGGCACGCCCTGCCGGTGCCGCGGTGAGTGGAGCTACCCGATGACCAACTACGTCCTACGCCGGCTGCTCTCGATCGTGGCGTTGGCCTTCGGCATCAGTGTCCTGGTGTTCCTCATCATCCGGTTGATCCCCGGCGATCCGGCGATCGCACTGCTGGGAACGAACGCTGGCGATGCCTCCCTGGTCGCCCGGTTGCACCACCAGCTGGGCCTGGACCAGCCGGTCCATGTCCAGTACCTGCGCTGGATCGGCAATGTTCTGCGGGGCAACTTCGGCTACTCCTATGGTGACCAGCGAACGGTCAGCTCGCTGCTCGCGGCTAACTTCCCCGCCACCATCCAGCTGACCCTTGCGGGGCTGGCACTGTCGCTGATCTTCGGAAGCCTGCTCGGGGTGCTCGCCGCGGTGCGGCGAAACCGTCCCGCCGACACGGTGACGATGGGTGTCGCACTGACCTGCATGTCGATTCCGAGCTTCTGGCTCGGCTTGCTGCTCATTCTGCTGTTCGCGGTGAAGATTCCGATTTTCGACGTTGTGGGTGGCACCTCGCTCAAGGGGCTGGTGCTGCCGGCCGTGACGCTCGCCCTGGGCAGCATCGGCTTCAACGCCCGTTTCGTGCGATCGAGTGTCATCAATGCCCAGCAGCAGAAGCACGTGATCACCGCCCGGGCCAAGGGAATCACCGCATGGCAGGTATTTCGCAAGCACGTGCTGCGCAACGCGATGCTCCCCATCCTCACCATCGTGGGCCTGCAGGTGGGCCAGCTGATCTCCGGAGTCGTCATCGTCGAGACGGTGTTCTCCCGGCCCGGCATCGGCCGCCTGCTCGTCCAATCGATCCTGTCCAAGGACTACCTCACCGTGCAGGCCGTCGTGCTCATCATCGCGGTGATCTACGCGGTCACCAACCTGCTGGTGGATCTGCTGTACCCGGTGCTCGATCCGCGTGTCGGAAACCGGTAAGGGAGCGGAGAAGAATGCAACCCAAGCCCACGTCCCTGGACGTCGAACCGGCCGTCGACATCGCGCCGCCGGAGATTGTTCTGGCCACTCCGACAAGGCGCCGGAGCGTGCTGCGCGCGTTCCGGCACCGCAGCCTGGCGGCAGGCACCGTGATCTGCGTGGTGCTCGTCCTGCTCGTACTTGCGACGCCGCTGCTCACCTCGCTGGACCCGAACAACCAGGACCCGCTGGCGGCCTTCGCTCCACCGTCCGGCGCGCACCTGATGGGTGCGGACTCCTTCGGACGCGACCTGTTCTCGCGGGTACTGCACGGCGGCCGGACGACGATGTTCGCGAGCCTGTGTGTCGTCCTGCTCGGCGGCGTGATCGGAACAGCGCTCGGCCTGATCGCCGGTTACTTCGGTGGTGCTGTGGGATTCACCATCATGCGACTGGTCGACCTGCTGCTCGCCTTTCCTGGCATCCTGCTCGCGCTGGCTGTCGCCGCGGTGCTGGGCAGCGGGCTCTCCAACGGCGTCATCGCGGTAGCCGCGATCCTGGTTCCGGTGTACGCCCGGCTCGTCGAGGGAGCCACCGTAGAGGTGCTGCACCTGCCCTACGTCGATGCCGCCGTGACCCTCGGTGCCAGTCCGCTGCACATCATCCGGCGCCACATCATTCCCAACGTCGCCTCCGGCATCATCATCCTGACGACGTCCTGGCTGGGCATCGCCGCGCTGTGGATCGCCGCGCTGGGATTCATCGGCCTCGGCGTGCAGCCGCCGACACCGGAATGGGGAGCAATCCTCAACGACGGCCAGAACTACATCACGGTCGCGTGGTGGATCACCGTCTTCCCCGGCATCTTCCTCGCGCTGTTCGTCGTCGGCGTCAACCTCCTCGGAGACGGACTGCGTGACGAGTTGGATCCCACTTTGTCCAGAAGCTAGCGCCCGGAGCCAGCGGCATAGCCGGCTCCACACCAAACCCCTTGTACTCCCCTGACCTAAGGAGTCATTCTCGTGAGGTTCACTCGAAAATCCGCGTCGACAACGGCGTTGGCTCTCCTGCTCGCCACCGCCGTCAGCGCCTGCTCCGGCGGGTCGGGCTCCGGCTCGGGTGCTGGTGGCGCAGCCAAGGGAGCGGTCGACAAACAGGCCAAAGTCACCCTCGGCTGGGCCGAGCCGGTGGACACGCTGAACCCGGCCACGACCGGCAACCGCGATGTCGGCCCGATCGACGCCAATATCTTCGACACGCTGGTGTGGCTGACGCCTGACTTCAAGGTGACGCCGGATCTGGCGACGAAGTGGACGGTGTCCCCGGATGCCAAAACCTACACGTTCACCCTGCGCGAAGACGTGAAGTTCCACGACGGCACGGCATTCGACGCCGCCGCCGTGGTCTCCAACATCAACTACATGACCAACAAGTCGACGCAGTCCAACATCTCGCTGGGCCTGCTCGGGCCGTGCACCAAGGCAACGGCAACGGCGAAGTACACGGTGAAGATCGAGTGCACGGCAGGCTATGCCCCGCTGTTGGCTCAACTCGGCGAGCCGTACATGGGCATGCAGTCACCGGCCGCGATTCAGAAGTACGGCAAGGACCTCGGCCTGCACCCGGTGGGTACCGGCGCGTTCGAGTTCGTGAGCTACCAGCCGAACCAGAGCGTCGTGCTCAAGCGCAACGAGGCCTACAACTGGGCACCTGCGGCGGTGAAGCACACCGGGCCACCGGACATCGCGCAGCTGACCTTCCAGATCGTGCCCAGCTCGCAGGCCCGGGTGACCCAGTTCCAGAGCGGTCAGTCCGACTTCATGCAGGAGACACCAGGCATCTTCTGGAACACCCTGGGCAAGACCGGCCGTTACACCTCGATCCAGTTCCCCATTACAGGCATGGGCATCTTCGCACCCATCAATGCCGGCTCGTTCCCCACCAACGACCCGGCCGTGCGCAAGGCGATCATGTACGCCGTCGACAAGGCCGGCGCCATCAAGGTCGCCGACGCCGGTGTCTTCGCGCCGAGCAACACCCCGCTGCAGAAGGGCATGGTCGGCTACGACTCCAGTCTGGAGGGGATGTACAGCTACGACCCTGCCAAGGCGGAGTCGACGCTGCAAGCAGCGGGCTGGACGAAGAACAACGGCATCTACGAGAAGGGCGGCAAGCGGCTGACCCTGAACATCACCGCGATCGCCTCGGTGCCGGAGTATCCCCTGATCGCCCAGGCCATCCAGGGCTACCTGCGCAAGGTCGGCATGGACGCCAAGGTCAGTCAGCAGGCGGTGCCCGCGTGGCTGGCGTCCAACATCAAGGGAAACATGTCGCTGACGCCGCTGCAGTACATCGCGGTGGACCCCGACGCCCTGCACCTGTGGTTCCTGCCCGGCCAGTACTTCAACTGGAGCCACTACACCAACCCGACCCTGACCTCGCTGATCAACCAGGGCCAGAAGGAGACCGACCCCGCGAAGCGGCAGACCATCTACTCCCAGGCCCAGAAGATCATCATGGAGCAGGCCGTGTTGATGCCGATCCACGAGAACGTCGACCTGGTCATGACCTCGAAGAAGCTCACCGGGCTGACCTACTCGGGTGGTGGCTTCGAATACTTCGGCGCCGCCTCGATGACCAAGTAAGCGAACCGACGCGAGAATCCGCCCAAACAATTGAACGGAGTTTCACCGTGACCACCGTGATCAGAGCGGATCGACTCATCGACGGCACCGGAGCCGCACCGCTCGCTGACGCAGTTCTCGTTCTCGACCAGGGAGAGATCGTCGGTACGTTCGCCGGCAAGGCACCGGACGGGCTTGTTCCGGCCGACGCCGAGGTGTTCGATCTGCCCGGCTGCACGATCCTGCCCGGGCTGATCGACTCCCACGTCCACCTCAACTTTCCCGGCACGGGCCCCGTGCTGGAGGAGCTGATGCGGGAGCCGGAGGGAGTGCTGGTAGCGACGGCAACCCTTGCCGCCGCCAAGGCACTGCAAGCCGGTATCACGACGGTCCGCGACACCGGGTGCGTCCACAGCACCGTCTTCGAGCTCAGGCGGGCGCTGGAGCTCGGTTACGGGGTGGGACCGCGGATCCTGGCCTGTGGGCAGCCGATCACCATTACCGGTGGGCACACCTGGTACCTGGGTGGCGAGGCGGACGGCGTGGACGGCCTGCGCAAGAAGGTCCGGTCGATGGCGAAGCTGGGGGCCGATGCGATCAAGGTCATGGCCAGCGGCGGCGGAACGCTGAACACGCTGTCCCACCTGCCGTCCTTCCGTCCGGAGGAGCTCGCGGCGATCGCGGACGAGGGACACCGACTGGGCCGCAAGGTCACCGCACACTGCCTGTGTGCCGAGGCGATCTCGTACGCGGTGGACGCCGGCGTGGACCAGCTGGAACACGCCAGCTTCATCGCCGACGCCGCCGGCAACCAGAAGTTCGACCCCGCGGTCGCCGAGAAGGTCGCCGCGGCCGGGGTCGCGGTCACCAGCACGCTGGCCGTTGCAGGTTATGCCGTCGAGGTCATGACCGCCAAAGCCGACCGCACCGCTGCCGAGCAGGACTTCCTCGAGTTCTGGAGCGTCATGCTCGAGGACAACGTGAACCAGTTCCGGCAGATGCACGAGGCCGGTGTCCAGTTCGTCGCCGGTACCGACGCCGGCTGGCGGTTCACGGCCTTCGACGGCCTGCCGATGGAGCTGCAGTTGATGCAGGACGGCGGCATGTCGACGATGCAGGCGCTACAGTCGGCGACCGGCATCGCGGCACGGGTGATGGGAATCGACGATCGGGTAGGCACGCTGGAGCCCGGTTTGGCGGCCGATGTGCTGGTCGTCGGTGGCGATCCGTTGCAGAACCTGTCGGCACTGCGGGACGTCCGGGTGGTCCTGCAGGCCGGCCAGGCACGGGTGGGTTCGGCTCTGGCGGCCGGCGCAGTCAGCTCGGCCAGCAGTGCCAAGACAGCGATCGGATCGCCATGACCAGTGTCGCCGTCGGAGCCCGCCCGGTTCCTGCCGACAAGCTTCTGCAGGTCAAGAATCTGCAGACGCACTTCAAGACCCGCTCCGGGCTGGTGAAAGCCGTGGATGGGGTGAGCTTCGACGTGGGCACCGGCGCCAGTGTCGGGATCGTCGGCGAGTCAGGCTCGGGCAAGAGCGTCACGTCGCTGTCCATCATGCGGCTGATCGAGAAGCCGGGCTTCATCGCCGGCGGCCAGATCCTCTTTCAGGGCCGCGATGTGGTGGGCCTGTCCGAGCGCGAGTTCCGCGCGGTTCGCGGGCGTGATCTCGCGCTGGTGTTCCAGGACCCGATGAGCGCCCTGAACCCGGTGTACCCGGTGGGCAAGCAGGTCGCGGAGTCGTTGCAGGCCCACCAGGACCTCAATGACCAGCAGGCCATGCAGCGTGCGGTGGAACTCTTCGCGATGGTGGGCATCTCGGCGCCGGACCGCCGCGTCCACGACTATCCGCACAAGCTCAGCGGCGGCATGCGCCAGCGCGTCACCATCGCGATGGCGCTGGCCAACGAGCCGAGCCTGCTCATCCTCGACGAGCCGACGACCGCTCTGGACGTGACCATCCAGGCCCAGATCCTCGATCTCATCAGGGATCTGCGCAAGCGGGTGAACACCTCGGTGCTGCTGATCACCCACGACATCGGGGTCGTCGCGGAGACCTGCGAAGAGGTCGTCGTGATGTACGGCGGCCAGGTGATGGAACGCGGCACCGTCCAGCAGGTGACCGAGGCGCCACAACACCCCTATACCATCGGCCTGTTGACCTCCATCCCTACGCCAGGGATGAAGGGACGCAAGCTGAACACGATCGGCGGCGCGGTTCCCAACCCGCTACACATGCCGCCAGGCTGCCCCTTCCAACCGCGCTGCTCGCACGCCATGGACATCTGCGCCACCCCGCCCGGACTGCGAGAGACCGACGGCGGCCGCAAGGTGGCCTGCTGGCTGTACGAAGACTCCGCGCATCCGGCCGTCACTACAACCTGAGGAGTGTCGACGTGGTCGATACGGACCAGCAAACCCCCGCGCGGTCAGCACGGGACGGCTCCGGGACCGCTGCCGGGGAGGACATCCTGCTCGACGTCCGCAACCTCAAGACGTACTACCCGAGCCACTCCGGCGGACTGCGCCGGCAGCAGAACTGGGTGCGGGCCGTGGACGACGTGTCGTTCACCATCCGTCGCGGCGAAACGTTCGGCCTGGTGGGCGAATCCGGTTGCGGCAAGTCGACGCTGGGGCGCTCGGTGGTGCGCTTGGAGAAGCCGCAGTCGGGCGAGGTGCTCTTCGACGGCGAGGATGTGCTTGCCCAGTCCGGCAAGGACCTCAAGCGACTGCGCAGTGACCTGCAGGTGATCTTCCAGGACCCGCAGGGCAGCCTGGACCCTCGCATGAAGGTGCGCGACATCATCGCCGAGGGCCTGGTGGTACAGGGCACTGTCGGCCGGGACGAGCGAGCGCACCGGGTATCGGAGCTGGCCACCGTCGTGGGGCTGCGCGAGGAGCACTTGGACCGCTACGCGCACGAGTTCAGTGGCGGTCAGCGGCAGCGTATCGGCATCGCACGGGCCCTCGCCCTGCGGCCGAAGTTCGTGCTCGCCGACGAGCCGGTGTCCGCCCTCGACATGTCCGTGCAGTCGCAGGTGCTCAACCTGCTCACCGAACTGCAGCAGGACTTCGGCCTCACCTACCTGTTCATCGCGCACGACCTGTCGGTGGTGGAGTACATCAGCGACCGGGTGGGCGTGATGTACCTGGGCAAGCTGGTGGAGGTTGCCAAGGCGGAGGAGCTGTATGCCGATCCGCGGATGCCTTATACCCAGGCGCTGCTGTCGGCCATTCCGGGCAACAAGCTTCCCGGCCGCCGCGAGCGGATCGTGCTCACCGGCGAGGTGCCCAGCCCGCTCGACCCGCCGTCGGGCTGCCGGTTCCGGACCCGCTGCTGGATGGCGCAATCGGTGTGCGCTGCCGAGGTTCCGGTGTTGCGAGAGGTGCGCCCGGATCACTGGGCGGCCTGCCACTTTGCGGAGGTGTCATGACTGTGACAGAGCTGGATCTCGTCGTACGCAACGGGCTCGTCGTCACCGGGTCGGGTGAGTCGGTGACCGACATCGGCGTGCGCGACGGGGTGATCGTCCAGCTCGGTGGTTCCATGACGGGTGCGCGAGAGATCGACGCCACCGGAAGGCTCGTCCTTCCCGGCGGCGTGGACATGCACGTGCACCTGTCACCGGTCGAGGTCGGCGAAGAGACCATGCCGTGGGCCGACGACTTCGTCAGCGGATCGCGCGCGGCCGCGGCCGGCGGGGTGACCACCATCGGCAACATCGGCTTCGGCAAACCCGGCGAGCGACTGGTGGATCTGGTTCAGCGAGTGGGCGCCGACGGATCTCGCGACAGCCTGGTCGACTTCGTCGTGCACCCGGTGCTGATGGAACCCGACGAGGGCACCGCCGCCGACATCGAGCGACTTGCCGAGCTGGGCCACACCAGTGTGAAGATCTTCATGAGCATCGGCGACTTCGACGTCAAGCTGCCCGCCTTCGTCAACGCGCTCGACAGCGCCGGCAAGCATGGCCTGTTGAGCATGGTGCATTGCGAGGACGCCTGCGTCATCGAGCACGCCACGGCCGGCCTGCTGGCCGAGGGGCACAAGGAGCTTCAGTATTACCCCGACAGCCATCCGGAGCTGTCCGAGCGAATGGCGGTCAACCGGATCGTCGCCATCGCCGAGGCGACCGGCGCGCCGATCTACATCGTCCACCTCGGCAGCGCGGCGGCCCTGACCGAGGCCCGGGCGGCCCGTGCCCGCGGCCAGCGGGTGTACGTCGAGACCCGGCCGATCTATCTGTACTTCACCGAAGAGCGCTTCGCCGGTGAGGACGGCCCGCTGTTCGTGGGCAATCCGCCGTTGCGCGGCGCGGGTGACCAGGCTGCGCTGTGGGCCGGTCTGGCCGCGGGGCATGTCGACACCTGCTGTACCGACCACGCGGCGTGGACACTGGAGGACAAGCTCGACCCGGAGCTGACGATCGCCACCGCGCGTCCGGGGATGTCCGAGTTGGAGACCCTGATTCCGGTGCTGTACTCCGAGGGGGTGCGCAAGGGCAGGCTCACCCTGCAGCGCTTCGTCGAGGTCACCTCGACCAACGCCGCCAAGCTGTTCGGACTGTTTCCGCAGAAGGGCACCATCGCGGTGGGCAGCGACGCCGACCTCGTTATCTGGGACCCGGACGCGCACCGGCCCATCGTCGGAGCCGAGGGAATGAGCCGTTCCGGCTACAGCCTGTACGAGGGCTGGGACGTGGTCGGCGCACCAGCGCAGACGATCAGCCGTGGTGAGGTTGTCTATTCCGACGGGCACGTCCAGGGCGAACCGGGCCGCGGCCGGATGCTGCGGCGTGGGCCTACCCGGGATCTCTAGCTCCACCGAATACGCCCGCCGGTCCCACCGCGGGCGGCATTGCCAAGCCTGGAAAGAGGAACTCGATGAGGGTGCACGACTGTAATTGGATGATGCTGGAGGAGTACCTGGAGCACGATGACCGCATCGTGCTGCCGATCGGATCGACCGAGCAGCACGGTTACCTCTCGGTGGGAACAGACGCGATCCTGGCGGAGCGGGTGTCGGTCGAGGCTGCCGAACCGCTGGGCATCCCGGTGCTGCCGGTGCTCGCGTTCGGGGTCACCCCGTACTTCGCTGCCTTTCCCGGCAGTCCCTCACTGCGGCTGGAGACCTACCTCGCCGTCATCTCCGACCTGTTGGACTCGCTGACCGGACAGGGCTTCCGACGAATTGCGATCGTCAACGGGCACGGCGGCAACTCCCCCGCCGCCGGCCTGGTGCGGCAGTGGCTGGCCGGGCAACCTGCCACGGGCGGTCCCGAGGTGCTGTTTCACGACTGGTGGAACGCGCCGCGAACCTGGGCGGTCGTGCAGAGCTTCGAAACCGAGTGCTCCCACGGCTCCTGGATGGAGAACTTTCCGTGGACCCGGGTGCCGGGCGTGCAACTACCGTCCGAGCCGAAGCCGCTGGTTCCGGCGGCCGAGATCAAGCGGGCCTCCGCCGCCCGGCTGCGCGAGCTGATTCCGGACGGCACCTTCGGTGGCTCCTACGAGCGTCCGGACTCCGAGGTGCTGGCCGTCTGGGAGGCCGGCGTGGCCGAGGTCCGGGAACTGCTCGAGAAGGGCTGGTCCGACAATGGATGATCTCAAGGGACGGGTGGCCCTGGTCACCGGGTCCGCGCACGGGATCGGCTCGGCGATCGCCGCGGGCCTCGAGGACGACGGCGCAACCGTGTATCGGGCCGATCGCGACACCGTGGATCTCTCGGACGCGGACCAGGTCCGCGACCTGATCGCCGGTATCGGACCGGTGGATCTGCTGGTGAACAATGCCGGTGGCGTGACCGGCCAGGTCGGCAGGCCGCTCGACGAGGTGAGCGAGGACGACTGGCGCGCGGTGCTGGACGCCAACCTCACCACCACATTCCTGTGCACCCGTGCGGTCATCGGCTCGATGAAGGAAGCCGGCTTCGGCCGCATCGTCAACATCTCCTCCGGCGCCGCCCGCGGCATCAGCCTCACCGGCATCCAGGCCTACGTCAGTGCGAAGGCCGCCCAGGTGGCGTTCACCAAGCAGATGTCCCACGAACTCGGGCCGTTCGGGATCACGGTCAACTGCATCGCTCCGGGCTTCGTGCTCTCCAACCCCACGACGCAGGCGCAATGGGAAAGCTACGGCGAGCAGGGTCAGCACGAACTCGTCGAGCGGATCGCGCTGCGACGCCTCGGTACCGCCGAGGACATCGCCCACGGGGTGCGCTTCTTCGTCTCGGAGGCGGCGTCCTGGATCACCGGCCAGTTGCTGTCCATCGACGGCGGGCACAGCGCATTCTGAGTTCCGGATCGAGGAGGGAGTTCACATGACGCAATCAGCTGGCCTGCTCGACTCACGCGTTGCGGTTGTCACCGGTTCGGCAAGGGGAATCGGGGCCGCCGTCGCGGTGGCCTTCGCCAGCCATGGCGCGCGACTGTGCCTCGTCGACCGGGCTCCTGACGACAGCCTGGCGCGGGTGGCGTCGCAGTGCGAGGGATACGGCGTCGAGGTGCTGACCGTGCGCGCCGACGTCTCGGTCGAGGGTGACGTCACCGCGATGATCGCCCAGGCCGTCGAACGGTTCGCCAGAATCGACATCCTGGTGAACAATGCGGGAATCCTCACCAATCGCCGGGTGGCGGACATGCCGGCCGAGCTGTTCGACGAGACGATCGCGGTGAACCTGCGCAGCGTCTTCCTGGGTTGCCGGGCGGTACTGCCGACGATGACTGCCGCTCGTTACGGGCGAATCATCAACGTGGCGAGCCAGTTGGCGCTCAAGGGTGGCCCACGGCTGGCGCACTACAGCGCGGCGAAGGCCGGCATCATCGGCTTCAGCAAGTCCCTGGCCCGCGAGGTCGCTGAGGATGGCATCACGGTGAACTGCATCGCGCCCGGCCCCGTCGACACCCCGCTAGCCGGGGACCTGCCGCCGGATCAGGTGGAGGCTACCAGACTGAGCCTGCCACTGCACCGGATCGGCATCCCGGACGAGGTGGCGCCCACCGCCGTGCTGCTGGCGAGTGAGCCCGGCGGAAACCTCTACACCGGCCAGACCCTGGGCCCCAACAGCGGAGACGTGATGCCATGACCGGCGGCGGAGTCCTCATCACCGGAGCGGCGAGCGGGATCGGCCAGGCGTTAGCGATCACCCTTGCGCGCTCGGGCCATCCGGTGGCGATCGGCACCTTCGAGGGCGATCCGCACGACCCGCAGCAGACCTTGCGGGCGGTGCTGGACGCCGGTGGCGAGGGCTTTCTCATCGCGGCCGACGTCCGCGACAGCGCGCAACTGCTCACCGCCTGCACCGAGGCGGCGCAGCGCTTCGGCGGCCTGTCCGGCGTGGTGGCCAACGCGGGCGTGCTGCAGCGTCAGTACCTGGACGCGCTCGACGACGAGTTGTGGCACCGGCTGCTGGACATCGACCTGACCGGCGTGATGCGGACCGTCCGGGCTGGAACGTCGGTGATGGGCGACGGCGGCGCGGTCGTCTGCATCTCCAGCATCTCAGGTGGAGTGGTGGGATCGGCGGGCCACACACCGTACGCGGCCTCGAAGGCGGGCATGCTGGGCTTCGTCCGCAGCGCAGCCCTCGAACTGGCGCCGCGCGGCATCCGGGTGAACGCGGTGCTGCCCGGGGTGATCGCCTCGCCCCAGTCACGGGATCCGATCAACTCGGCGGGTGAAGAGGGACTGGTCAACTCGGCCGCCCGGATCCCGCTGGGGCGGGTCGGTGAGCCGGAAGACGTCGCCGACGTGATCAGCTTTCTGCTGTCACCGGCAGCACGTTATGTGACGGGACAGAGCTTGATCGTCGACGGCGGCCTGACCATCGCCTGGCCCACCTGAGCCGCCTAAATCACCTAGGAGAAGGAGGTAGGCCAGGATGCTCGCGGCCAGTAACGCCGTTGCAACTTGTCCCGCTACGACCGACGGACTCGGCGCCAAAGCGTTGAGCCCAAAGATCAGGAGGGCCAGCCCGGCCACTCCGATAGCGGCCACCCTCGCGCCTGATCGACCCCGGCACCATTCCGATTCGGCTACCCTCATGACACTTCCCTTCCGGCGACGGTAGGGTTGTGTATATGGAGATCGGTGTGCGGGAGGCGTCCGAGCGCCTCGGCGTCTCTGACCGGCGAGTGCGCGAACTGATCAATGCTGGGCGCATTCCGGCTCGGCTGATCGGCGGCAGATACCTCGTCAATGAGGTCGATCTCGTGCGCGCGCCAGCAGTATCGCGACCGATGTCTGCCCGCATCGCGTGGGCCTTCATCGCGCTGCTGTCGGGTGATCCCCCCGATGGTGTGTCGGCTGCGGAGTTGGTGCGGTTGCGCAAGAAGCTCGCACATCTGGACGTTGAGCCTGACCCTGCCCTGTTGTTGCGTTCCTGGCTGGCGCGGCGTTGCCCCGCCCGCTCCTATAGTGCTGCACCGGAGGATCTGACGGAGATTGGCCAAGATGAGCGCGTGGTTGCATCGGGTATCAGCGATCAGCGATCGGGGTTGTCTTCGGCGGGGGAATTTGAGGGTTACCTCGCCGAGGATGATGTTGACGGCGTCGCCGCCGACTATCTGCTGTCCGGCATAGGTAAGCCGAACGTTGTGCTGCACGTGCATGGACTCGCCCACGACATGCCCGCACCGATCGGGGTGGTGCTGGCTGATCTCGCTGATCGTCGCTCCGCCCGGGAGGACGGCAAGGTGCGGGAGTTGCTGAGGTCACAGGTGTCGACCGGAGTCAGGAGATGACCATCGTCGCGCCGGTGATGGTCGACGCCCAGCGCGACGCGTGGCTTGGCCTGCTGGAGGTGGCCGCGAAACTGTCCGCCGGATGGTGCCTGGTGGGTGGGCAGATGGTGCACCTGCACTGCTGGGAACGCGGCTTCGGACCCAACCGGCCGACAAATGATGGAGATGCGGTGCTAGACGTTCGCGGCCACCCGAGCATTCTCCATGACTTCACCCGCACGCTGACCGCGATTGGTTTCACCTCGGCCGGTCCGAATATGAGTGGACACGAGCATCGGTGGATGCGAGGCGAGGCGTCCATCGACGTGCTGATCCCGGATGGCCTCGGGGACAAGGCGTCCAGCCGCAGAGGCACTACCGGAAGACAACGCTGTCAACGCCTGGCGCACAGCAGGCGATACAGCGTTCGGAACTTATTGATGTCAACGTCGCGGGCACCCGTGGCCAGGTTCCGCGCCCTGACCTCCTGGGCGCTTTGGTTGTCAAGGCCGCCGCGTACGGCGTACCGGCTGACCCCCTCCGTGACCGTCACCTCACCGACCTGGCTGTACTCGCGGCGATGATCAGGCGCAACGACAACATCGCCATTCAGCTAACCGAGCGCGACCGCGACCACCTGGCTGTGGGCATCCGTGGCCTCGCCGAACACCGATCGCTGTGGGCCGGCATCGACGGCGCCGAGCGCGGCGTGGACCTTCTATCCGCCTTCATCAAGCGAATTTAGCTAGAGGTGCTGGTACAAGGCCTGAGACCGCGCGCTACAGGGTGTGCCAGTCGACCCGTAGATGCCGCGCGAGGCCCGAGACAGTGGTGTCGTCGTGGGCCAGCGCGTCGGTCGCCCACACCACCGCCCGCTGCGAGCTGTCGACGCACAGCTTAGTGAGGGCAGCAATGTCGATGAGCTGGCGTTCCAAGCGAGTTGGCTGCACCCGGGGTCCAACGGCCGCACTCCGGTACACAATGAGGCGTGGCCCGCGACGAGGACGCCTCCGGGGACCAGGTCGAGTGGCTCGACCTGGACTCCTCGGACGCGGTGCGGCTACCTGAGCGGCGTCCGTGGCCGGGGTGGCTGAGGTTCGGCGTGGTGCTGGCCGTCCTCGCCCTCGTGGCCCTCGTCGTCACCACGCAGCGGGACCGACAGCCGACCTCGCGGGCAGTTCCCGGCCCGACGCAGCGGACGGCCGCCGTGGTCGTTCCCACAGCGGCGCCCAGCACCATAGATGCACCCCCGCCTCCCGTGTCGATGATTGCCCTGGGACATCCGTTGCTGGGGGTCACGTCCGGCTGGGAGCTGTACGGCCGGGGGCCGGGAGCGCTGGTGCGCATCGAGCCGGCTCGCGGCCTGATCACCCGCACCACGGTGCCCGGCCTGCTCAGCAGCGGGCCGGTGTCGTTCGTGATCGGCGCGGACGCGGTGATCATCCGACCGATCGACCGGGTACCGGGCTACCTCGTGGTCGATGGCCGGTCGTCGCGTCCGATCGTACTGGCGCCGGGCTCGGGCGGTCCGGTGTTCCCAGGCCCGTCCCCGAGCCAGGTCTGGATGCAAACCGGGGACGACACCAGTCCGACTCTGACGCTGTCCGAGCTCGACGGCAGCCGGCCGACAGCGTCGATTCCCGTTCCGGCAGGGAGCTCGCCGCTGGAGGCGAGCAGCGATGGCGCCGGCTACCTGCTGTTCACCCGTCCTGATGGGACTTATCAGGGCCGGCCGGGGATGCTGCGCCGGCACGCTGCTGGCCACCGGACCGACGGGATGGGTGGATGCGCACTGCGATGCGCGGCATCGGTGCCGGATGGGCTTCATCAGCAGGGCTAACGGCTCCCGGCGAGTTCTCGGCTCCGAGACCGGCGGCCTTCCCGGTGGCCTGATATCACCCGACGGCTCGACGGCCGCCATGCTCGAAGTCAGCCCAGGCGGTGCCATCGGGCTCTATCTACTCGACCTTCACAACGGCAGCCGCCGCCCGGTCACGGTGGCCATGGACGGCGAGGCTCCGAACGGCACGATCGTCTTCTCCCCTGACAGCCGCTGGTTGTTCGCCGTCACGGCCCGCGGAACGCTGGCCGTCATCGATCGCCGGACGGCCAATGTCAGCGGCTTCGGCGCGCCGCTGCCGACCCTCAGCCAACTCGCCGTCAAGCCTGCCATTCGCTGAGACCGCCACCTCCAAGCGTGAGGAACGGTCAGGCTGTCGTCCGGGCGATCTCGGCGCCGGCAGCCCCGGCGGCGGCGCCCAGCAGCGCCGTCACGTCGTCGGCTGTGCGATGCGGCCGGTCGTTCCACCAGGTGAGGTCTCGGACGTGCGCCGCCCGCAGGGTCGGGGCCGGGCAGAACTCGATCGACTTCCGCTCCGAGCGAAATAGGGTGTGCCAGGTCAGGTCGAGCGCGCGCTGCACCGGCTGGCTGTGCACGGCAGCCAAACCGCCACCGGCCTGCACGATGCCCCCGACCAGGCACGCGCCGACAACCGGTTTGACCCTCAACGTCTGGGCGTTGCGGGCGTCGACGATCCGTACCGCTCCGCTCGGGTCGCTCACCGAGAACCAGCCGTTCTGCACCCAGCCCGCATCGATCACCGCCGATGCGGCTCTGAGGATTCGCCGCAGCTGATCCAGTTCGGCGAGCTGCTCCCCCACCCGGTCGTAGCGGGCGAGCCGTCGGCGTTCGGCCAACGCCTGAAGGGGGCCGAGACGGGGGCGGCGGGAAACCGTCGCGGGCGAAGCACCGGCGCCGGCCTGACGATCTTCGGTCGGGATGAGAACGTGCAGATCAGACATCCGGACTCCTTGCCATACCGCAGCTGGAGACCCGATTCTAAGCCGGGATCACCGTGTCGTGTCGAGGTGATCCCGGTCGGTCCGAGCGGCGTGGCTACGCGAGCAGGCGTCCGAAAGCACGATCAACACCTGCTCGGGTCACGGTGACAGTCTGCCGACCGGACCCGGAAGGCGATCCGGAGCGAACTACGCAGAGGCCGTGTCCATCGCCTGGGCGAGCAGCGTGGCCGAGCGCAGCCGTCCCTCGGTCGACGGAGATTGGTGCGCCACGATCAGCTCATCCGCGTCCGCCGTCCGGGCGAAATCCTCCAGGTAGTCGTGCACCTGGGCCGGGGGTCCCACCGCCGAGTACGTCAACATCTGATTTACCTGCTGGCCGGCACCTGCGGACAGCAACAGGTCGGCCTCCTGGTCGGTGAAGGTCCGGCCACGCCCGAACAGGCCGACCGCCCGGATGCGTCGCATCGCCTCCAGCTGCTCTCGCGCCTCGGCCGTGGTGTCGGCGGCGACCACGTTCACGCCGGCGATCACGTACGGACGCTCGAGCTGTGCCGAGGGTTGGAAGTCCTGTCGATACCGGGCAACCGCGGCCTCGAGAGCCTGCGGCGCGAAGTGGGACGCGAACGCGTACGGCAGGCCCAGGGCGGCCGCCAGGCTCGCACCGAACAGCGAGGATCCGAGAATGTACAGCGGAATCTTCGAGCCCTTCCCGGGAATGGCATCTACCCCGGGCACGCGGGACTCGCCTGCTAGGTAAGCCTGCAGCTCCAGGACGTCCTGGGGGAAGGCCTCGGCCGAGCCAGGGTCGCGACGCAGCGCGTACATGGTGTTCTGGTCCGAGCCGGGGGCGCGTCCCAGGCCGAGATCGATCCGGCCCGGATACATCGCCTCCAGCGCACCGAACTGCTCCGCAATGGTGAGCGGTGCATGGTTGGGCAGCATCACGCCGCCCGCACCCAGTCGGATCTCGCGGGTCTGCGCGCCGACGTGGGCGATCAGCACGCTGGTCGCCGACGAGGCGATGCTCGGCATGTTGTGGTGCTCGGCGTACCAGACCCGGCGATAGCCATTGGCCTCGGCGCACTGGGCGAGCGCGACGCTGGCCGCGAAGCTCTGGGTCGCCGTCTCGCCCGGAGCGATGGGCGCCAGATCGAGTATGGACAGCGGGATGCGCATCGGGTCCTCTTTCTTCTCCAGCCGGTCGCGGTGCCACGGATTCGGCGTCCTGGCGACCGTTCTACGAGCTGCTGTCGAGGCTAGCCCGATGTGCAAACCCACTACCCGGCGGTTCTAATTCCCGGGTCGGCCACCGAATCGCCGGCCGGCATGCCACCGCCCGCGCCGAAGGACCCCGCCCACTGTCGCAACGTTGCCTGTCGGAACCCCGAGTAGCACTGTGAGGCTCGCCGGTTCGCTTGCATCCAGAACCGGCAGCACGGTGCGGGCGGGCGCCAGCTAGGCGCGAAGAAAGGTCGTTCAGGCACTGTGGCCTGGCGGGTCAGCGCGTGCGACGCAGCTTTCGGACCGCCTTCACCACGCGGTAGACGATGAGAAGCCGGATGACCCACGGCGTTCCGACGATCAGCGGATCCATCCACTGGTGCTTGATGTCCGTCCGCTTCTGCCCGAACCGGGACTTGATGCCGTGGCGCGAGTACTCGCTCAGGATGCCGGTCTCGGTGATCGGGTTGTCCGGGTGCAGGGTCAGGTACGACCGCAGGTTGCTTTCCACGGAGTCGACCCGGTCCGCTGCGATCAAAATCAGCCAGTGCGCGGCGCGGGCCTCGCTGAAGCGCCGGTAGGCGTACTTGCGCATGATCCCGGAGAGTCCCTTGGGCGGGCAGGAGGTTCCGAAGACCGGCGTCAGGAACGCGTGCTCGATCGACCGCTCACGTGGCCACTTCTCCGGCTGGCGCTCGGGAAAGTCCCAGTGTGCACCGTTGAGATCGGGATCGAACTTCTCTCGCGGGTTGGACGGTCGGTCCTTCGGGTCCAGGTCCACGCCCCAGCCCGGGATGCGGGCTCGCAGCTCGTCACTGGACTCGGCGATCGGTGGCTTCTCTGCTCGGTAGGCCATGTCGATTCCCCTTTCTCAGGAGGACGGGCTGGGGACGATGAGCGGCTTGATGCAGTTGTCGAGCTTGGCCGACATCATGTGGTAGCCCTCGGCGATGTGCTCCAGCGGGATCCGGTGCGTGACCAGCTCGCTGGGCTTGAGGTAACCGTTGCGGACGTGCTCGAACAGCCGGGGCCACTGCCGCTTGACCGGTGCCTGGTTCATTCGCAGCGTCAGTCCCTTGTTCAGCGCATCACCGAACTTCACCGCGGTGAAGATGGGACCGTACGCGCCCATGACCGAAATCGTTCCCCCCTTGCGGACCGAGTCGATCGCCCAGTTCAGCGCCACCGGCGAACCGCCCTGCAGCTTGAACTTGGCCGCGGTGACGTGCTGCAGCAGATTGCCGTCCGCCTCGGCGCCGACCGCGTCGATGGCCACGTCGGCGCCGAGGTGATCGGTGATCTTCTTCATGTGGACCACGATGTCGTCGTACTCGGTGAAGTTGTACGTCTCGGCGTGAGCGAAGGTGCGGGCCTTCTCGAGCCGGTATTCCAGATGGTCGATCACAATGACCCGGCCGGCACCCATCAGCCAGGACGACTGGGCAGCGATCAGACCGACCGGCCCGGCGCCGAAGACCACCACGACGTCGCCCTCGCTGATGTCGCCGAGCTGGGCGCCGAAGTACCCGGTCGCGGTCGCGTCGGTGAGCAGGACCGCGTCCTCGTCGCTCATCCATTCCGGGATGAGGGACGGTCCTACGTCGGCGAACGGCACCCGGACGTACTCCGCCTGGCCGCCGTCGTAGCCGCCGGTGGTGTGGGAGTAGCCATAGATTCCGCCCACCGCCGTGGCGTTGGGATTGACGTTGTGGCAGTTGGACTGCAGGCCCCGGGCGCAGAAGAAGCAGGAGCCGCAGAAGATGTTGAACGGCACCATCACCCGGTCACCGCGCTTGAGGTTCTGTACGGACGGACCGACCTCTTCGACGACGCCGATGAACTCGTGCCCGAACGTCGTGCCGACCCGGGTGTCTGGCATTAGCCCGTGATAGAGGTGCAGGTCGGAGCCGCAGATCGCGGCCAGCGTCACCCGGACGATCGCGTCGTTGGGGTGCTCGATCGGTGGCATGTCCTTCTCTTCGACGCGGACCCGGTACGGGCCGCGGTACACCATTGCTCGCATCGGTGTGCCCCCTGCGGTGACGAGCAGCCCGGCGGATGATCACGGTCGGCGGGCGTCGCTTGTTTCGACGGCGGACCGGCGGGCGCCTGCTCTCAAGTTAGCCCGAGCCGTCGCGGTCACGCCAGCGCGCTGCTTGTGCGCACGTCCACGACAGCCTCAGTTCAGAGCGATCTTGAGGTTTCGGTCGCCTTCGGCCGGGATCGGAAACTCCAGGTGCCCGTATGAGCCGGGCAACCGCAGCAGCTCCCGCGCCGCTCTGTTCTTGCGGTCGCTTCCCAGTCCAATCCCTACGTCCACGACGCCGCGTAGGGCCTTGAGTGGCCGCAGCTCATCCAGGCTCAGATGTCGCGAGTCGACCAACCGCAACCGGTTGAGGTTGGGAGCCATCAGGAGGGTTCAGATCCGTCAAGCCCCTTCATTGTCTCGAGCCCTCCAGACGCTCGAGCGTAGTCAGCGGGGACAGCGCGCCAAGGTCGATTCCGCCGCCAAGCTTCAGGGCAAGCCCACGCAATCGAGGAAGCGTGGAGACCGGTTCAAGGTCCGGGTGCTCGGTTGGCGAACACCGGCCACGCGTCTACGCCAAGCTCGTGGCCTAGAGACAGTGTCCAGACGGGAACGTTCAACCTGGCACGGCGGGCTCGTCTCAGGTGGTGCCTGCGGCCCTTGCTCCGTTGTGCGGCAAGGCAAGTAGTTGTGCTGTGTGCTTGGGGAGGTGGTCTTCCGCCAGACCGGTAAGAATGGCCTTGAGCGGTACCGGCTGGTCGAGGACAACCTCGTCGTGGGACAGCAGAAGCGTGGGCACCGCGACGTCGAGTTCGGCGTCGCTCAGTACCGCGCTGAGGGAGCAGAGCGCCTCGCCCTGGCGTCGGATGCGGTCCCGCAGCCCAGCGTTACCGCCGGCGAGCGCGGTGACGCGCCTGCTGGTCCAGGTGTGGTGCGAGTGGCGGTTGTCGTAGGTCGCGGCTGAGCCCGAAGCGATGGTGGCGGCGGTGGCGAGGGTGGCGGCATCGACAAGGGCGATGTGGGCGAGGATTCGGTCCGCATCCCACTCACCATCTTGGGGGACGGCAGTGGCACCGCCTTGCTCGGCCACCACGGCAGCAGCGTCGAGCAGCGCGCGGTAGGCGTCGCGTAAGGGTGCGGTGTCCATGTTTTTCCTCTTCGTCGCTATGGGTAGGGGTGCAACAAAAGGCGCCGCAGGTGGTCAGGGGTGCACGGGTGACATCTCCCAGGGGGCTCGCGGAAGGACCTCGCCGGTCTCGAGCAACGACTTGAGGTTGGCGAGGACGGCGGGCCAGCCGTGGGAAATCTCCCGCAGCGCGGTCGCGTCGGCGAGATTCTCGTGGGTCACCGTAAGCCGGACGATGTCGTGGTGCGGCTCAACGAGGAAGGTGACGATCGAGGCGTCGCCCGGCGCGTCGGCCGATTCTCCAAACGTGATGACCAGGCGCGTTGGTGGCTCGGTCTCGAGGACGCGACCGACGAGGTCGACCTGGCCGGAGCCGTCGGTGCGCCGGTGCTCCCAGCGCGAGCCTGGCTCCCAGTCCGAGACGTTCGCGTGTCCCCAGTAGCGCGCCGTCAGGTCCGCGTCCGTAAGGGCGCGCCACACGTGCTCGGAGCTCGCGCGGATGTAGGTGACGTAGACGTAGGTCGGTACCGACGTGGGGGTTCCTGTCATGGCGTACTCCTCTGCTCGATTCTTGATGGCACTGATGGCACCTAGGCGGGGCTTGTCGAAGGTGGAGATCCAGCGCTCCTCGATTTCGTGGATGAGCGCTGGGTTGAGATAGTGCAACCGTTCCCGACCGCGTCGCACGACCGTGACCAAGTGGGCACGCACGAGGACGTCGAGGTGCTGCGTGGCGGACTGGCGTGCCATGCCCAGGCGCTCGCAAAGCTCACCGAGCGTCTGGCCGTTGCGCTCTCGCAAGCGGTCCAGGAGCAGCCGCCGGGTCGGGTCGGCCAGCGCTTTGAAGACCGCGTCCATCTCCGTCGTCTCCAATGGCACCAGCTGATCATGCAGGTAAATGCCTGCATGAGTCAACTCGGGAGCCCGGCATGCTGCATCGTCCGGGACTGTCCTTCTCGCTACCGCCCGCTGCAGCGGACAGGGCTTAGCCCTAATACCGTTCAGTTAGTGGGTTGTGATCTGGTAGATGGGTGGGTGTTGGGGTCGGGGCCAGGTGGCGTGGTGGGCGCGTTTGACGTGCCATTTGGGCATCTTTCTTTTGATGACGCGGGGTTGGGC
>NZ_JAVREH010000021.1:0-73551 GCF_031845305.1 Jatrophihabitans lederbergiae
CTCCGCGTCGGTCAACTCGGGCTTGCGACCAGGCAGATGATCACGACTCCAACCCAGCGCGGGCAAGACACGATCGTCGAGCTCGACGTAGAGTGCGGTCAGGAGGGCGTCCAGGTTATTCGTCACAAAATGATCTTCGACGCCCTCCGCCTACCACCTCCGGCAGCGACACGCGCGTGAGCCGCAAACGGACTCACTCATCTAGGCGGCGGCTCCGACAGTTTGCGCCGGGGCCGTCACCGCCGGTCGATCACCCGGACGGCCTTGCCTTGGGACCGCTCGATGATCCCCGGCTCGAGCACCTCGACCGCCACCGTCACTCCGACCCGGTCCTTGATGAGCTCGACCAGCCGGCCGCCGAGTGTTGAACCGCTCGAGTTCTCGCCCCGGGTCTCGACCCGGACAGTGAGTTCGTCGAGGCGGTCGGGTCGGGTCAGCACGCACTGGAAGTGTGGCGACAGCTCCGGCACCGACAGCAGCAGCTCCTCGACCTGGGTGGGGAACACGTTGACGCCCCGGATGATCATCATGTCGTCCGTGCGTCCGGTGACCTTCTCCATCCGCCGGAACGCCGGATATGCGGTGCCGGGAAGCAGCCGGGTGAGGTCCCTGGTGCGGTACCTCACCACTGGCATCGCCTGCTTGGTCAGCGAGGTGAACACCAGTTCGCCGGGCTCACCGTCCGGCAGTATCGCGCCGGTCACCGGATCGATCACCTCGGGATAGAAGTGGTCCTCCCACAGGTGCAGGCCGTCGGGACTGCTCGCAGCCTCTTGCCCGATGCCCGGCCCCATCACCTCGCTGAGGCCGTAGATGTCGAACGCGGCCAGTCCGGACCGGCGCTGCATCTCCTCCCGCATCGCCTCGGTCCAGGGCTCCGCCCCGAACAGGCCGACCCGCAGCGAGCTTGCCGTCGGGTCCAGGCCCTGCCGCTCCATCTCGTCCAGGATGGACAGGAAGTACGAGGGCGTCACCATGATGACCCGGGGCTTGAAGTCCTCGATGAGCTGCACCTGGCGGGCTGTCATGCCACCGGAGACGGGGATGACCGTGCAGCCCAGCTTTTCCGCTCCGTAATGCGCACCGAGACCGCCGGTGAACAACCCGTAGCCGTAGGCGATGTGGACGAGGTCCCCCGGCCGCGCGCCGGCGGCCCACATCGACCGCGCCAAGACGCCGGCCCACACGTCCAGGTCGGCCGCGGTGTAGCCGACGACGGTGGGCTTGCCGGTCGTGCCGGACGAGGCGTGCACCCGCGATACCTGCTCCCGAGGCACGGCGAACATCCCGAACGGATACTTCCGGCGGAGATCCGCCTTGGCTGTGAAGGGAAACCGGGCCAGGTCCGCCAGCGAGCGCAGGTCGTCCGGATGGACCCCGGCCGCGTCGAAGGCCTGCCGGTAATGGGGGACGTTGTCGTAGGCGTGACGCAGCGACCACGACAGCCGGCGCAGCTGCAGGTCCCGCAGCTCCTCGGGATCGAACCGCTCCAGGTCGGCGAACCCGGCCACGTCGTCCAGCCGCGACGGCTGCATGATGCGCTCCCTGCCTGGGCGACGGCTCCGGCTCAGCTCACAAGGCTGCCGAACGGGTCCTGTCAACGGCTCGAGTCGCACGCTCGGCGACTGCGGGAAGTATCTCGCCCAGCGGCGCGTCGATGGTGAGCTGGGCGTACTGGTCCCCGCGTGTCGCCCCCTGGTTGACGATGACCACGCCGATTCCGCGGGAGGCCGCGCGGCGGACGAAGCGGAACCCGGACGCCACCGTCAGGGACGAGCCGAGCACGAGGGCCAGGCCGCTGGACTCGACCAGGGCGTAGCTCGCGGCGACCCGTTCCGACGGGACGTTCTCACCGAAGAAGACGACGTCGGGCTTCAACGGGCCGCTGCCGCAGTCGAGGCAGTCCACCACCCGGAACGTGGCAACCTCGTCCTCGGACAGGTCCACGTCACCGTCCGGCTTGACCGCCTGGTTGCTCGCGAAGTCGTTGTCGCGGTCGCTACCCGAGTCGTTCTCGCGGTTAAAGTCGTTGCGGTGGTCGTTGTCGTTGTCCAGCTGGAGTTCAGGGTTGGCGGCGGTGAGCCTGGCGTCCAGCTCGTCGCGGTCACTGATGGCGCGGCACGCCAGGCACACCACCCGGTCCAGGCCGCCGTGCAGCTCGATCACCGGGTACGCGCCGCCCTCCTGGTGCAGGCCGTCGACGTTCTGGGTCACCACCCCGCTCAGCAGGCCGGCCTGCTGTAGTCGCGCCACCGCCCGATGCCCCGCGTTCGGCTGCGCGCGGGCGATGGTGCGCCAGCCGCGATGGCTGCGCGCCCAGTACCGCTGCCGGGCCCGCGCGCTGGACGTGAACTCCTGGAACGTCATGGGAGTGGCGGGGCGCAGCCGCCCGGTCGCACCGCGGTAGTCGGGTATTCCGGAGTCGGTGGACAGCCCCGCGCCGGACAGTACGAATACGCCGTCGGAGCGGGCGGCCAACACCAGTTCGGTAAGTCGCTCGGCCTGCTCGGCTGGCTTGCCGGGCTGGGGGGTCAGCTGCAGATCAGGACGCACCCGATCAGCGTACGAGCAAAGAGCACTGAACGAAGATGGTCACAGGGCAGCCGCGTGCATCTCCCACACCAGGACCTCGGCCGGCACATCGGCTCGCAGTTGCCGGCCGTCAGCGCCGGTTATCCGTAAGGCGTCGCCGGGCCCCAGCACCATGCGACCTTCAGCACCGCTGACCTGCACCGTGACCGCGCCGCGGGTGACGAACACGTGCACGAACGGAGCTACCGGCAGCGTCACCGAGCCACCTGCCGGCAGCCGGGCCGCGTGCAGGCCCGCCGCGCGCTGATGGAGCCGGATCACGTCCGCACCGTCGTGCCGCGCCAAACCCGAGGCGATGGGCGCGAGCTCGCCACCGGCCAGCAGTTCGCGAACGTCCCGCTGCTCATAGCTCGGGTCCAGACCGGTGGCATCGGGCAGCACCCACGCCTGTACCAGCCGCACCGGCCGGTCGGCGGAATCATTGCGCTCGGAGTGCCGAACCCCGGTGCCTGCCGTCATCCGCTGCACCTGTCCGGACCGCAACACCCCGCTGGCACCAGCGGAATCCGAGTGCGCCAGCGCTCCCTCGACCACCCAGGTCACAATTTCCAGGTCCCGGTGCGGATGCGGATCGAAGCCCGCCCCGGGCGCCAGCACGTCCTCGTTGTGCGCGAGCAGCACGCCGAAGCTGGTGTTGTCCGGTTCGTAGTGCTGACCGAAAGCGAAGGAGTGCCGCGAGTCCAACCACTCGGTCCGGGTCGACAGCCGGCTCGCCGACGGGCGAAGGTCGAACGCGCTCACGGCGCCACCCTATGCGCCACGCCGCCGGCGCAACCCGCCCTATGCTCGTCCGAATGGAGGGCAACCTGAGCGAGGCGACGATCCGGCGGATCGAGCAGTCCTCCGGCGAGCTGGCCACCCGCAGCGTCGCCCGGATGGATGAGCAGCTGGCGTGGTTCCGCCGACTGCCCGCGGACCAGCGCTCGTGGGTCACCCTGGTGGCCCAAGCCGGCATCGCGTCGTTCGTGGAATGGCTGCGCTCCCCGGGCCAGGCACTGCGCCTCACCGGTGAGGTCTTCGGCACCGCTCCCCGGGAGCTCGCACGGCGGGTGTCCCTGCAGCAGACCGTGGAACTCGTCCGCCAGACCATCGCCGTCGTGGAGGAGCACGTCCCCTCCCTCGCCGGCCCCGGCGAGGAGCAGCAGGTCGCCGACGCAATGCTCCGCTTCTCCCGCGAGATCGCCTTCGCCGCGGCGCGGGTATACGCCAGCGCCGCCGAGACCAGGGGTGCCTGGGACGCTCGGCTGGAGGCTCTGGTCATCGACGGCCTGGTGCGTGGCGTCGGCCCCAGCGAGGAGCGCTCACCGGTCAGCCAACTCGCCGCGCTGGGCTGGCGGGCCGAAGGCGCCGTCACGGCCGTGGTCGGCTTCGCCCGCTCGGACCGGAACCCGACCGAGGCGCTGGACTCTGTGCACCGCGCCGCCCGGCGGGCCGGCCTCGACGTGCTCGCCGGTGTGCACGGCGGCCGCCTCGTCATCGTGCTGGGCGGGGTCGGTGATCCGCTCCAGGCCGCACGAACGGTGCTCGATGAGTTCGCCGACGGCCCGGTCGTCGTCGGCGGTGTGGCCAGTCAGGTCTCGGGTGCCGCCTCCGTCACCGCGCTCGCCCTCAGCGGCCTGCGCGCGGTGGCCGGCTGGCCGGCCGCGCCACGTCCGGTGACAGCCGACGACCTGCTTCCCGAGCGCACCATCGCCGGGGACGCCGACGCCCGGCAACAGCTGATCGACACCGTTTACGAGCCGCTTGCCGAAGCCGGGGACGTCCTGCTGAACACGGTGGTGACCTACCTCGACGGCGGCCGTGCGGTCGAGGCGACCGCCCGGGCGCTGTTCGTGCATACCAACACGGTGCGCTACCGGCTGCGCCGCGCCGCCGAGCTCTGCGGACAGGCACCGACCGAGGCCCGAGGCGCGTTCACGATCCAGCTTGCCCTCGTCTTGGGCAGGTTGAACCGGTTTGGCACGCCCAGCGAGGTTGCGCCGATTGGCGAAACCCCTGCACCGCAACCGCTTACATCGTGGTGATGCACCGCAGCGTTTGTACGGACCTTACAAACAACAGGTAAGAACACTGTCCGCGCCGTGCTCGCCCGAAGGGTCCTCCGCAGGGCAACGTGTACGTAGTGATCGCGATACTCGCCCCCGGTCAAGGGTCCCAGACTCCGGGCATGCTCGCGCCCTGGCTCGAGCTGGACGGGGTCGCTGAGCAGCTGGCGTCGTACTCCGAGCTTGCCGGCCTCGATCTGGCCCGCCTCGGGACCACCGCCGATGCCGACGAGATCCAGGATTCCGCCGTCACCCAGCCGTTGATCGTGGCGGCCGGCTTGATCGCCGCCAGCCGGCTGACCTTCACCGGAGTGGTACTCGCAGGGCACAGCGTGGGCGAGGTGACCGCCGCCGCCCTGGCCGGAGCCCTGACTCCGACCGAAGCCGTGGTCTTCGCCGCTCGCCGGGGCGCCGAGATGGCAGTCGCGTGCGCCGAGACCCCGACGTCGATGGTCGCCGTGCTCGGTGGGAACGAGCAGGACGTGATCGCGGCCGTCATCCAGGCCGGCCTCACCCCTGCGAACCGCAACGGCGCGGGCCAGATCGTGGCTGCCGGGCACGTCGACGACATCGCCAAGCTGGTGGAGCACCCGCCTGCCGGAGCGCGCGTCCGCCCGCTGAAGGTCGCCGGCGCGTTCCACACCCAGTACATGCGCTCCGCCGAACAGCGGCTGCGTGCGATTGCAGCCGAGCTGACGCCTACGGACCCACCCGAGATCCTGCTGTCCAACGCTGATGGCGCCGGAGTCACCGACGGGCGCACCGTGCTGGCCCGGTTGGTGGCACAGGTGACCCGGCCCGTCCGGTGGGACCTCTGCCTCAACACGATGCGGGCGCTCGACATCGGTGCGGCCATCGAGCTGCCACCGGCGAAGGCGCTGACCGGAATCGCCAAGCGCGAACTGCCGGGTGTCGAGTTGCTGGCGATGCGCGGCCCGGACGACCTCGCGAAGGCGCAGCAACTGATCGACAGCCAGGTGGACAGCGCGCCCGGGACCGATGGAACGGTCGTCCTGACGCCGGGCAACGGGATCTTCACCCGTGCGCATGGGCTGGCGGAGGGCGTCCCGGTGGCCGGTGGCACCCGGATCGGAACCGTCCGCACGGACCGGGACGAGCTCGCCATCGTCGCCCCGGCAGCCGGCGTGCTCATAGAGTGGCTCAGATCAAATGGAGACATCGTCGGCGCCGGCTTGCCGGTGGCACGGGTGTCGGCGATGTCAGCGAGGACCGAAGGATGACCGTGCAACTTGCCAGCCAGCCGCACCTGCCCGGCAGCAAGGTGGTGGGCGTGGGCCACTACCAGCCACCGACGGTGATGACCAACGACGACATCGTGGCCCGGGGCGTGGACACCAACGACGAGTGGATCCAGAGCCGGGTGGGCATCGCCGAGCGCCGGTTCGCCACCGACGACTCGATGATCGACATGGCCGAGAAGGCCGCCGTGATGGCGCTGGAAACCTCGGGCATGACGGCCGCGGACGTCGATCTGGTGATCCTGGCGACCTGTACCGGTGAGCAGCAGGTCCCGGGCGGGGCAGCCACCCTGGCCGCCCGCCTCGGCATCAAGTCGCCGGGGGCGTACGACCTCAACGCGGCCTGCGCCGGCTTCGTCTACGCCATCGCCGCCGCGTCCAGCGCGGTGACCAGCGCGCAGGCCCGCACCGTCCTGGTGGTGGGCTCGGAGAAGCTCACCGACTACGTCGACCTCTTCGACCGGAGCACCGGCATCATCTTCGCCGACGGCGCCGGCGCGGCCGTGGTCACCAGCAGCTCCGAGCCCGGCATCGGCCCGGTGGTGTGGGGCTCCGACGGCGACAACGCCGCGGCCATCAGCACCGACCGCGAGACCGCGACCCTGCGCCAGGAGGGCCAGACGGTGTTCCGCTGGGCCACCTCGAACATGGGCACCGCGGCGATCGAGGCCTGCAAGGCCGCTGGCCTCACGCCCAGCGAGCTTGCCGCCTTCGTCCCGCACCAGGCGAACCTGCGGATAATCGAGTTGGTCGCCAAGAAGCTGGGCGCCACCAACGCCGTGATCGCCCGCGACATCGTGACCTCCGGCAACACCTCGTCGGCATCGGTTCCGATCGCGCTGTCGAAGATGCTGCAGAACGGTGAGATCCCCAGCGGCGCTCCCGTCCTGCTGCTTGGCTTCGGTGCCGGTCTGACGTACGCCGGCACGGTCATTCTCGCGCCGTAAGCAGTACGGCGCGAGAATGATTCACCGCGCGCACGCGCACCGCGTTCGCCCCGACCGGGGCCGGACGACAACCACCGGACAGCGTTTCGTCCGATGTAGAAAGGTAAACAAGTGGCATCAAACGAAGAGATCCTGGCCGGTATGGCGGAGATCCTGAACGAGGTCGCCGATGTCAACGAGTCGGACGTGACGGTCGAGAAGTCCTTCACCGACGACCTGGATGTCGACTCGCTGTCGATGGTCGAGGTTGCCATGGCCGCTGAAGAGAAGTTCGGCGTGAAGATCCCGGACGAGGAACTGCCCAAGCTCAAGACCGTCGGCGACGCGGTGACCTACATCGCGGCGAACCCGAGCTGATCCAGCAAGCCAGCCAGTCGAGCACTCCCGGGAAGACCACGATCAGCCCCGAGCGCGAAGGAAGCGAACGATGACCGAGACCCTGACGAACACCAGCGACCCGGTGGTGGTTACCGGGCTCGGTGCGACGACTCCGCTCGGGGGTGACGTGGCCTCGTACTGGTCCGCGCTGCTCGACGGCACCTCCGGCGTGGTTGCCCTGCAACAGGACTGGGCCGCTGACATCGCGGTGCGCATCGCCGCGCCGATGGCCGTCGACCCCGCCGAGATCCTGCCCCGGGTCAAGGCGCGCCGGCTCGACCGGGCGGAGCAGGCGGCGCTCGTCGCCGCGGCTGAGGCGTGGAAGGACGCCGGCTTCACCGGCACCAGTGAAGAGAACGGCCTGGACCCGGCACGGGTTGCGGTCGTGATCGGCACCGGTATCGGCGGCGTGACGAGCCTGATCTTCCAGCACGACGTGATGCTCGCCAAGGGTGCCGGCAAGGTCTCGCCGCTGATGATCCCGATGAACATGCCCAACGGACCGGCCGCGTACGTGGGCCTGCAGGTCGGGGCGCGCTCGGGCGTCCACACCCCGGTGAGCGCCTGTGCGTCCGGCGCGGAGGCGATCTCGTACGGCCTGGACCTGATTCAGCTCGGCCGGGCAGACGTCGTCGTCGTCGGTGGCACCGAGGCCTGCGTCCACCCGCTGACCATCTCCGGGTTCGCCCAGATGCGAGCCATGTCGACCCGCAACGACGAGCCCGAGCGGGCCTCCCGCCCGTACGACAAGGGCCGGGACGGCTTCGTGCTCGGCGAGGGCGCCGGAATCCTGGTGCTGGAGCGGCTCTCCTCGGCGCGGGCGCGTGGCCGCGAGCCGTACGCCGTACTCGGTGGCGCCGGCATCACCGCCGATTCCTATGACATCGTCCAGCCCGACCCGGCGGGCAACGGCCAGGCCCGGGCGGCGAGGATCGCCATCGAGCGCTCCGGCGTCGCGCTGGCCGACGTGGTGCACGTCAATGCCCACGCCACCTCCACCCCAGCGGGTGACATGGCCGAGGCCACCTGGCTGGCCGACATGCTGGGGGAGCAGACGGTCGTCTCGGCGACCAAGTCGATGACCGGTCACCTGCTCGGAGCCTCCGGCGCCATCGAAGCGATCGCCACCGTGCTGAGCGTGGCCAACGACGTGGTGCCGCCGACCATCAACCTCGACGACCCGGAGGACGGCCTGGCCGTGGACGTGCCGACAAAGGCCCGTGAGATGACCGTCACCGCGGCGCTCAACGACTCGTTCGGTTTCGGCGGGCACAACGCCGCCCTACTTTTTCACAAGCTGTAGCCGGCTCGGCAGGCGCGCTACACCACTTTGTGGAGCAGGATCACCGGGGAGCCGTCGCCGGCCGTCCGGTAGGGCTCCAGCTCGGCGTCCCACGACGAGCCGAGGATCTCGTGCAGGCCATGGGCGAACTCGTCTGCCGACTTCGCCCTGGTGAGCAGCCCGCGCAGTCGCTCCTCGCCCACCACGACGTCACCGTTGGCCGACACCGCGCTGCGGTGGAAGCCCCGTCCCGGGACGTAGGCGAGCCGCTCACCATCGGTGGAACTGGTGCCCTCTTCGGTGATCTCGAACCGCAGCATCGGCCAAGCGCGCAGCGAGGCGGAGAGTTTCGCTGCCATCCCGATCGGGCCCACCCAGGTCGCCTCGGCACGCAGCTGACCGGGCGAGGCAGGCTGTGCCGTCCACTCCAGCTTGCAGGGTCGGCCGAGTACGCCCGCGAGCGCCCACTCGACGTGGGGCCCGATCGCGGGCGGGCAGCAGTGGACGAACACCACACCTCTGGTGGGTGACGCCACATGAGCAGCAGACATCGCGCACCTCCGCAACTTCGACGGCAACGTCTTCCCCAAGCGCAGCCGTGCGATTTTGAAGCGTGGTACGTACGTGAAGTGCTGATAATACCTACGCGCGGAGTGTGACGCATGCCGGATGGGAAAAGCTAGCCGCCGCTCTTACGACGGAACTGGCGCTTGCCACCGGCGCGGGAATGCACGTCGTGCACCTTGCCGGAGTTGGGCCCGCCGCCGCCGACGCCGTCCGCGTGCTGGCCGCGCTTGCGTTCCAGTGCCTCGCGGAACTTCGACTTGACGTCGTCCTCAGGCGCGTCCGCGCTTTCGTCTGCTGCTGGATCCTGTTGTTCGGCGGCCATGGCACCTACCCTTTCACGCGGGGGAACCGACAATCAAACACGTTAGGGCTCAGCCGGTGGGATGGCCCGAAGGGCACAGCCGGTCGATAACCATCCCAATGTGGGTCATCAGAGCCCCGCCGGGTGGTTCCTGCGTGCAGCTTGTGTGAAACTTTGCCCATGGGCTCGCCGATAGAGGTCACGAACCTGCGGAGGTCGTGGCTCGAACGGCTCCTCAGTGTGGTGCGTGAGCTGGGCACCAGCGGCGATGTCGACGAGACGCTGAGACGCATCGCCGAGGCGACCGTGGAGTTCCTGCAATTCGGCGCGGCCGCCATCAACGTGCTCGGCGAAGACGGCGTCGTACGGATCCAGGCAGTCGCCGGGCCGCCGGAGGTCCGGCAGCTGCTCGGCCGGTCCAGCCCCTTGCAGTACTGGCTCGACATTCTGGAGGCGGCCGAGCCGTGGAACTCGCTGCGGTTCTTCAGCCACGACCGGGACCAGACCATGATGGACCGGGTGGCGAGCTGGGTGCCGGACGGCTCGGATGGCGCGACGCCCGACGTGGACCACGAACGCTGGCATCCCGAGGACGCCCTGCTGGCGCCGCTGATCGGCCCGGAGGGTGCTCTGCTCGGGGTGCTCAGCGTGGACCAGCCGGCCGGCGGGCGACGGCCCAACCTTGAGCAGCGCACCGTCCTGGAGCTGTTCGCCAACCAGGCTGCCGTCGCCATCGCCGACTCGCGGGCGCGTCAGCAGTCCGAGACCCGGCGGCAGGACGCGGAGAACCGCTGGCAGGTCGCCTTCGAACGCAGCCCCATCGGCGCCGCGATCATCAACCTCGACGGCACGCTGGCCCAGACCAACGACGCGCTCACCGCGATGCTCGGTTACTCGCGCGACCAGCTGCTGGGGACGCGCTTCGCCGACTTCAGCCATCCCGACGACGTCAACGGCGACGCGCCGTACTTCCAGGCGCTGCTGGACGGCAGCGAGGACGGCTACGAGACCGAGAAGCGCTATCTTGATGCCGCCGGCGACGTGGTGTTCGCGCAACTGCACGTCGGCGTGATCCGCAACGCCGAGGGCGTCGTCCAGAGCATCGTCGGCCAGCTCAACGACATCAGCCAGCGCAAGAAGGCCGAGGACCAGCTCGCCTACCGGGCCACCCACGACCCGCTGACCGAGTTGCCCAACCGGATCGAGTTCGAGGACCGGCTTTCGGACTGCCTGGCGTCGGGCCGGCCGGCGGGCGTTCTCTACTGCGACCTGGACCGGTTCAAGACCGTGAACGACAGCCTGGGCCACGAGGCCGGCGACGAGCTGCTGATCCTGGTCGCGAGACGGATGCGCGAGGCGCTGCCGGCCGGCTGCACGCTCGGTCGCGTCGGCGGTGACGAGTTCGTGGCGCTGGTCCCCGGCGAGGACGATGCCGAGGCGCTGCGCGAGTTGGGCAGGCGACTGCTTGCCGCCTTGGACGAGCCGGTGGTGATCCGCGGGCACCTGCACACCATCGGCGCCAGCATCGGAGTGACCGTCGGGACGAGCGCTCACGTCCATCCGGACGAGGTGCTGCGCGAGGCCGACATGGCGCTGCTGCGCGCCAAGCGGCGTGGCCGGGCGCGCGTCGAGGTGTATGACCCGACACAGGACAAGCCGGCCACCCTGCAGGACCTGGAGCTCGAGCGGTCACTGCGCCTCGCGCTCGGCGAGAACCGCGGGCTGGTGCCGTACTTCCAGCCGATCGTCGACCTGTCCGACAACATCCCGGTGGGCTACGAGGCGCTGATCCGCTGGCGGCATCCCGAACACGGCCTGATGGACCCCGGCGAGTTCCTCCCGCTGGCCGAGCGGAGCGGCCTGATCGTCCCGTTCGGCTGGTGGATGCTCAACGCCAGTTGCCGGGCGGCGGCCGATACCCGGCTGACCGGCGGCTGGGCGCGCTGGGTCGCGGTGAACGCCTCCGGCAGCCAGCTGGGTCGCGGGCAGCTCGTGGCCGAGATCAAGCACGACCTCGACGCCTATGGCCTGGCCGCCAGCCGGTTGCACCTCGAGATCACCGAGAGCGCGCTGGTGGATGCCTCCCCCGCCGCGATCAAGGAGGTGTGCGAGGTCGCCGACCTGGGCGTCCAGATCGCCTTGGACGACTTCGGCACCGGCTACTCGTCGCTGTCGCTGCTGCGGGATCTGCCGGTGTCCACGGTGAAGATCGACCGCAGCTTCGTAGCCCCGATCACGGTCGACCGGAGCGCGCGCGCCATCGTCCGCAGCGTCATCACGCTGTGCCAGGAACTCGAGATCACCACGGTCGCCGAGGGCATCGAGACCCAGGAGCAGCTCACCTCGCTGCGCGCGCTGGGCTGCACGCACGGCCAGGGCTACCTGCTCGGCCGGCCGGCACCGCTCTAGCGCCGCCGCGATCAGCCGGCCGGCGGACCACGCACCCGTGCTGAGGTCCAGCTCGGCCCCTCGACGGTGTGCCTGGTATCGAAGCCCACGATCGGGGCCGCACTCCGCGGCTACCCGGCCGCATGTCCACGGCGACGAAACTCTGCCAAGCTGTATCGGAATCCATCAGGCCGGAAGCCATCTGGGAGGTGCTGGCATGGGCGAAGAAGTCGAGAGCACCGAGTTCACACGTCAGGACCGGCAGCAATACCGCGAGAAGGTACGCAAGTGC
Organism: Jatrophihabitans lederbergiae; assembly: GCF_031845305.1. NCBI lineage: Bacteria > Bacillati > Actinomycetota > Actinomycetes > Jatrophihabitantales > Jatrophihabitantaceae > Jatrophihabitans > Jatrophihabitans lederbergiae. The sequence goes on from NZ_JAVREH010000021.1 coordinate 12,052, forward strand.
CTCGACGTGTTCGCGCGCATGCTCGCCGAGGCCAAATTCGACTTCGAGCGGCCGATGACCGGCCTCGAGATCGAGTTCAACCTGATCGACGCCGACCACGACCCGGCCATGCGCAACGCCGACGTGCTGCAGGCGATCGCCAACGAGGACTTCCAGACCGAGCTCGGCCAGTTCAACATCGAGATCAACGTCCCGCCGCGGGGCCTGGCGGGGCGCTCGGCCGAAGAGCTCGAAACCGACCTGCGGGCCAGCCTGAACGACGCCGAGCGGCGCTCCAGCGGCGAGGGCGCCCACATCGTCATGATCGGCATCCTTCCCACGCTCACCGCCGAGGACCTGACCGGTAAGTCGCTCAGCGCCAATGCCCGGTACGAGCTGATCAACGAGCAGATCTTCGCTGCCCGCGGCGAGGACCTGCAGATCGCCATCGACGGACCGGAGCGGCTCTCGACGTTCGCCGATTCCATCGCTCCCGAGGCGGCGTGCACGAGCGTCCAGTTCCACCTGCAGGTCAGCCCCCAGGCGTATGCCAGCAACTGGAACGCCGCTCAGAGCATCGCCGGCGTGCAGCTCGCCCTCGGCGCCAACTCGCCGTTCCTGTTCGGCAAGGAGCTGTGGCGCGAGACCCGCATCGCCCTGTTCGAGCAGGCCACCGACACCCGCCCCGCCGAGCTGAAGTCACAGGGCGTTCGTCCCCGGGTGTGGTTCGGCGAGCGCTGGATCAACTCCATCTTCGATCAGTTCGAAGAGAACGTGACGTACTTTCCGGCCCTGCTGCCGATCTGCGACGACGAGGACCCGGCCGCCGTGCTGGGCCGCGGCGACACTCCGAAGCTGTCCGAGCTGCGGATGCACAACGGCACCATCTACCGCTGGAACCGCCCGGTGTACGACGTCTTCCGCGGCAAGCCGCACCTGCGGGTCGAGAACCGGGTGTTGCCCGCGGGGCCCACCGTCGTCGACATCCTCGCCAACGGCGCCTTCTACTACGGCATGCTGCGCTACCTCGCCGAGGAGGACCGCCCGCTGTGGACCCGGCTGTCGTTCGCCGCAGCCGAGGACAACTTCTACGCCGGGGCCAGGCAGGGCATCAGCTCCCACCTCTACTGGCCCGGACTGGGCGAGGTGCCGGCCACCGAGCTGGTGTTACGCAAGCTGCTGCCGATGGCGTACGAGGGACTGGATCGCTGGAATGTCGATCCGGCGGTCCGGGACCGGCTGCTGGGCATCATCGAGCAGCGCTGCATCAAGCACCTGAACGGCGCCGAGTGGCAGGTGCGCACCTTCCATCAGATCGACAGCGAGAAGCGCCCGCTCGATCGACGTGAGGCACTGCGCGAGATGCTCGGCCGCTACGTCGAGCACATGCACTCGAACGAGCCCGTACACACCTGGCCAATCTGAGGCGACCCTTTGCAAACCGCTTACAGCTGGGTAAATTCCAGCTGACGGCTCAAATCGGTAGCCGGTACGGGACCTCAATGTGCCCGCGGCTGCCGAGGCATCGCCGTACCGTGAGCTGGCCCGTGCACTGCACACAGCCTGCCGGTGAGCCCCGGCCGACGGGAAGGTACACCGGTGCTTCGACTCGATGTGAACCTCTTCGACTACACCATTCTGGCCATCTACTTCATCCTGGTGGTCGGTATCGGGGTGATGGCCAGACGCGCCGTCGCCACCAGCGAGGACTTCCTGTTGTCCGGGCGATCGCTGCCTGCCTGGGTCACCGGGCTGGCCTTCATCTCGGCCAACCTCGGCGCCATCGAGATCCTCGGTATGGCAGCCAACGGCGCCCAGTACGGCATGTCGACCCTGCACTTCTACTGGATCGGCGCCGTGCCGGCCATGGTGTTCCTGGGCATCGTGATGATGCCGTTCTACTACGGCTCCCGGGTCCGCACCGTGCCGGAGTTCCTGCTCCGGCGGTTCAATCCCGCGACGCACCTCTTCAACGCCGGCAGCTTCGCCGCGGCCGCGGTGTTGACCGCGGGCGTCAACCTGTACGCGCTGGCCCTGGTCATCAATGCGCTGATCGGCTGGCCGATCTGGGTATCGGTGCTGGTGTCCGCTCTGTTCGTGCTCGCCTACATCACCCTCGGTGGCCTTTCGGGCGCGATCTACAACGAGGTGCTGCAGTTCTTCGTCATCATCGCGGGCCTCATCCCGCTGGTCGTCATCGGCCTGCACAACGTCGGCGGGTACAGCGGCCTGAAAGAGAAGGTAACCCACACCGCGCTCGGTTCGAACTCGTTCTCCACTTGGTCGGGAACCAACGTCGGACACTGGACGAACCCGCTGGGCGACTGGATCGGCATCGTGATGGGCCTGGGCTTCGTGCTTTCCTTCGGCTACTGGACGACCAACTTCGCCGAGGTCCAGCGGGCGCTGTCGGCCAAGGACCTCTCGGCGGCGCAGCGGACCCCACTGATCGGGTCGTTCCCGAAGATCTTCATTCCGGCCCTGACGATCATCCCGGGCCTGATCGCCCTGGTGCTCATTCCGAACCTGGGCAAGACCAAGGACCTCACCTACAACGACGCGATCCCGCTGCTGATGAACCGGTTCCTGCCCAACGGCACGCTGGGCATCGCGCTGGCCGGCCTGCTGGCGGCCTTCATGGCCGGCATGGCGGCCAACGTGAGCTCGTTCAACACGGTGTTCACCTACGACATCTGGCAGACGTACGTGGTGAAGGGCCGCCGGGACAGCTACTACCTGCAGGTCGGACGCGTCGTCACGGTGCTCGGCATCCTGATCGGCATCGTCACCGCGTTCATCGCCTCGGGCTACAGCAACATCATGAACTACATCCAGTTGCTGTTCTCATACTTCAACGCCCCGCTTTTCGCCACCTTCATCATCGCGATGTTCTGGAAGCGGACGTCGCCATGGGCGGGCTTCTGGGGCCTGGTCGCCGGGACCATCGGAGCCGGCGCCATGCACTTCGGCGGCTACCACATCGCCTACTTCTACAAGGGCGGCGTGTTCGATCCGACCCACTCCACGATCAACGCGCAGATGCTCAACTTCTACGGGGCGATCACGGCGTTCCTCGCCGACGTGGTGGTCACCGTCGCGGTCACGATGGTGACCAAACGCAAGCCGGTGTCCGAACTCGCCGGCCTGGTCTGGGGCGTACACGATCCCAATGCCCCCGATCCCGACAGCGTGCCGAAGCCGGCCTGGTGGGCCTCCCCCAAGCTGCTGGCCACGACCTCGATCGGCATCGTCATCGTCCTGTCCATCATCTTCGCGTAAGGAGCAGCCATGTCTGCACGCAAATCAGGAGCGACGGCGGCCTCTTCCGGGTCACCCCGCAAGCGGACGGCCGCCGGCGGCCAGCCGGCAGCCGGCACTCGCACCGGAAACGACACCGGCACCGGCACCGGCACCGGCACCAGTGATGCCCCGCAGTCGGCGGCGTCCAAGCTTTTCGACATCCGGCTGCTCATCGGCGGGCTGTTCACCCTGTACGGGATAATGCTCACCATCGCCGGCTTCTTCACCTCGGACGCTGACAAGCAGAAGGCCAGCAACATCAACATCAACCTGTGGCTGGGCATCGGCATGCTGATCATGGGCCTGCTGTTCCTGCTCTGGCGCCAGGTCAGCCCGCTCCGGGTCCAGGACCACGCCATCCAGAGCGGCGGCACCACCGGCACGGAGCCCCCGCGATGACGGCCCCCGTCCCCGTGGTGGTGGTCGGAGTCGACGGGTCGTCCTCGAGCGGGGACGCCGTACGTTGGGCGGCCCAGCAGGCCACGCTCACCGGGGCGACGCTGCGCGCCGTAGCCAGCTGGCGGTGGCCCAACTACCTGACCCGGCTGCCGCCCACGGTGCATCTTGCCGAGGACACCGCCCAGATCCTGGACGAAGTCCTCGCCGATGCGCTGGCGGGATTCGAGGACCTCGAGGTCGACAAGCACGTCATCGAGGGCCCACCCGGGCCGGCGCTGCTCACCCAGGCCGAGAATGCCTCGCTGCTCGTCGTCGGTGCTCAGGGCCGGGCGGCGTTCCCCGGCATGTTGCTCGGCTCGGTGGCGGAGTACTGCGTACGTAACGGTCCCTGCCCGGTGGTCGTCGTCCGGCCGTAAGCGCAGCCTGCAGGCTGGGAGCCCGCGCGGCAGCCGGCTACCGCGCGGGTGCTCGGCTCAGTCCTTCCGGCCGTCGGCGACCACGACGGCGCCGCCGGCCGTCAGGGCGGCCTCGTTCTCGTCGTAGTGGTGGGCGCACCAGAGCAGGATGCCCCCGCCGGGCATCAGGGTGCCCACGGCGGCGCGCGCAGAGCAGCGGTCGCAGCGGTCGGTGGCGTTGAGAGAGTACCCGTGTTCTTCTTGCGCAAAAGTCGCCATGAGGGCGCTCCCTTCAGGATCGATCGTCGGTGTTCAGGCCCCGGCCGGGTCGTCGGCGAGGCGAACAACCATCTTGCCAGTGTTTGCGCCGCGCAACATCCCGATGAACGCCGGAACCGCGTTGTCGAGCCCGATTGTGACGGTTTCGCGGGCCACCAGCTTGCCCGAACGCAGCCAGCCGCGGACCGCGCCGGCGAACTCGTCCCGCAGCTGGCCGTGGTCCCCCACCAGGAAACCCCGCAGCGTGAGCCGCTTGCCGATCGCCAGCGCGAGGTTGCGCGGGCCGGGAGCCGGCTCGGTGTCGTTGTAGGACGAGATCGCCCCGCAGAGCGCCGCGCGGCCACGTAACCGGAACGCGCCGATGGCCGCCTCGAGATGCTCGCCGCCGACATTGTCGAAGTAGACGTCGATGCCGTCGGGAGCGGCCTCGCGCAGCAACGTACGAACCGGACCGTCGTGATAGTCGAACGCCGCGTCGAAGCTGAGCTCCTCGGTCAGGTAGCGGACCTTGTCGGCGGAGCCGGCGCTGCCCACGACCCGGCCCGCGCCGCGCAGCCGGGCGAACTGCCCGACCAGGCTCCCGACGGCTCCGGCAGCTCCCGAGACGAACACGGCATCACCGGGCTGGAACGCCCCGACCTCGAACAGACCGGCGTACGCGGTCAGGCCGGGCATGCCGAGTACGCCGAGGTAGCGGGAGGACGACAGGCCCTCCAGCGGCTCCAGCCGCCTGGCCTGAGCGGCCGGGAGCAGCGCGTGCTCACGCCAGCCGAGCCCGTGCAGGACCAGCGAGCCCACCGGCAGTTCCGGTGCCGCCGAGGCGATCACCTCTCCCACCGCTCCCCCGTCGACCGGCTCGCCGAGCTGCCACGGCGGCACGTAGGAGGGCACGTCGTTCATCCGCCCACGCATGTACGGGTCCACCGACATCACCAGATTGCGCACCAGCACCTGTCCCGGCTCCGGGTCGGGAAGCTCGGTGGGCACCAGCCGGAAGTCCGACTCCACCGGCTCTCCGTCCGGCCGGGCGGCGAGCAGGATCTCGCGGCTCTTTACGGGCATGGGCAATCACTCCTCGAACGTGGTTGCCACCAGCATGCCGCACGGCACGCTGCCATCCACGCGCTCAGTACCCGCTTACGCGCTCATCGCCTCGGCCGGCACGTACTCCTCGTCACCGGCCGAGTACGGCATCAGCGCGTCCACCTCCGCGGCGGCGAAGTGATACCCCATGTCGCGCAGCCGCTCAGCCTGTCGACGGGCCATGTCGGCCACCGCGTTCTCGAAGTCGTGCGTTTCCATCGGGTCTCCTGCCATGTGGAGCAACGTGCGTTCCCGACGCCTTTTCGTTGCGGGTACCTCCAGCAGACCAGGCCACTGTGACGACGAGGTTCCGCCCCGGTGGACGGAAGTGGTCCAGTGTACCAACCGTGTTAAGTATTGGCCGCCTAAAATCGGCCGTTATTTCACGCCGACGAGGTCGACCACGAAGACGATCGGCGCGTTCGGCGGAATGCTGCCGTCCTGGGTGCCGGTGCTGCCGTAGCCCAGGGCCGCCGGCAGGATCATCACGCGCCGGCCGCCGACCTTCATCGGTGCGATGCCGGTGGTACCCCCGATGCCGCGGGTGAAACCGGGCACGACCTGCCGCAGCGGGAACCCGACCGCGCCACCGTGGTCCCAGGAGGCGTCGAACTGCTTGCCGTCGGCATACCGGACGCCGACGTACTGCACCGTCACCGTCGAGGTCGGCCTCGCGGGCGCTCCGGTTCCCACCACGAGATCCTTCACCTGCAGCGACGCGGGAGCCGTGCTCGACTTGGACGTCACGGCCGGCTTGGCGGTCAGCTCGGAGCCGCCGGTGACCGTCACGCCGTTGAAGGTGATCGGGGCGGTCGAGGACGGGGCGACCGGCGATGCGGAAAACGTCTCGGACGCCTTCTTGCCGTCGCTGGAACAGCCGCTCAGCCCTGCCGCGAGGGTCACCACCGCAACCGCAATCCCCGCAACCCTGGTGGCTGCGCTCGGGCGGATCGAGGCTGTACTGGTCACAGTCGAACTCCTGATGGTGGTGGGCGGGGCCGGCGTCCATCGTAGTCGAGCGAACTGGCGCAGAATTCAGCTCGACAGCGTCCGTCGGCTGGTGTCTGATACGACATCTTCCAGACTCTGCCGCGGCCCGAATGCCACCCGCTGGCGGTCCGCGCCGGTGCCGTGTTCGCGCAGCCGGGTGAATCCGCCCCGGACCAGGCCCTCGTCGCCGCTGCGTTCCAGGGCGGCGGCGAGCAGCTGGAGCAGGTCCTCCAGCAGCGTCCAGGCAGGTACCGGCGCGCCCGACCGCGGGTCGATCAGCTCCCCGCTCAGCCCCGAACGGGCAGCCCGCCAGGACGCGGCGCGCAGCAGTGCCGTCCGGATCGCCGGGGTCGGCTTACCCGACACCCAGTCGGCACTGGCGGTGTCGACCAGCGCCCGGGCCAGTGCCGCGATCAGGACCGCGTCCTCGACGTCGGTACACACGTCGGCCACCCGGATCTCGATGGTCGGGTAGCGCGCCGACAGCCGGGCGTCGAATAGATCATGCCGTCGTCCATCGCCGCGCCGGAGGCGATCAGCTCGCGAACGGCCTGGTCATAGCCGGCCTCGTCGCCGAACGGGTCGGTCGGGCCGGCGGTCGGCCAGCGACCCCACAGCACGCTTCGGAAGCTGGCGTAATCGGTGTCCTGGCCCTGCCAGAACGGTGAATTGGCCGAGATCGCGGTGAGTACCGGAAGCCAGCCGCGAATCCGGTCCAGGACGGCGACTCCCTCATTCCGGGACGCCACGGCGACGTGCACGTGCTGCCCGCAGGTCAGTTGCTGGCGCGCCAGCAGTCCGAATCGCTCCGTCATCCGGGCATACCGATCGTCCGGTGTGGTCTGCGGCTCGACCTTCCACGGGCTGGTCGCGACGGCGGCGATGGTGGCGCCGCGCGCCTGCGCCGCGCGAGCAGCGGCCGAGCGCAGTTCTCTGAATTCGGCGAGGATTGCCGGAATCGAGGTGCTCGGCCGCGAGCCGATCTCGACCTGCTCCTGTTTGAGCTCGTGCTCCAGTGGGTGGTCGCTTCCCGCCGCCGCCTCGACGACCTCAGGCCCGACAGCGGCCGGCCGGCTGTTTCCGCCGTCGATGAGCAGCAGTTCCTCTTCGACTCCCACGGTGCGTAGTGTCACCGCGTCAGTGTGGCGTCCGCGCGTCAAGCGCAGGAAAACAGGGCCGCTATGCCGCGTTCTGCGCCCGATGTGCTCCTGATGTGCTCCTGGATCTTGACCCTGATCTAGGCCAGAGTGATAAGCATGACAAGTTCTCAGCCGCGGATCAGCGGCGTCGAGGTCCGGTCCATCGACTACGTCCCGCTGGACGAGCGGCACGGCAAGTTGTGGCACCTCGGGCCGCTGTGGTTCATGTCCAACGCCCAGATCGCGACTCTGGCGGTGGGGCTGATCAGCATTACCGGGGGTGGCAACCTGCTCTGGTCCCTGATCTCCATCGTGCTGGGCACGCTACTGGGAACGCTGTTCATGGCGTTCCACTCGGCCCAGGGACCGCAGCTCGGCCTGCCCCAGATGATCCAGTCGCGGCCGCAGTTCGGCTATCTCGGCGCGCTGCTGGTGTGGCTGTTCGCCTACGTCCAGTACGCCGGCTTCAACGTGTTCAACACCATCCTGGCCGGGCAGTCGCTGAGCAAGACGGTGCACGGCGCGACCAAGCTGTGGGTCGTCGTGGTGACGGGAATCGCGTTCGTCATCGCCCTCGTCGGCTATGACCTCATCCACCGTGCCGAGCGGTTCCTGACCTACACCTTCCTGGTGATCTTCGGCCTCTTCACCCTCGTGGTGCTGTTCGCGCTGCACTACCCGGCGGGCTCCTTCGACCTCGGCGGCTTCAGGTGGACACCGTTCCTGGCCCAGTTCGGCGTCGTGGCCGGCTACCAGATCAGCTGGGCGATCTACGTCTCGGACTACTCGCGCTACCTGCCGCCGGACGTCACCGTCCGCAAGACCTTCTACTGGACGTACTGGGGGTCAGCACTCGGCGGGGGCTGGCTGATGTGCTGGGTGCGCTGCTCGCAGCCTGGGCGAACACCCCGAAGTTCGACGCGATCGCCTCGATCAACACCGCCGCGGACAAGCTGTTCCCGGGCTTCGGGCCGATCGTGCTGCTGTTCGCCGCGCTCGGCCTGATCTCGGTGACCGCACTGAACATGTACGGCGGGTCGCTGACGCTGATCAGCGCCATCGACTCCTTCGCCAAGGTCCGGCCCACCACGAGCGTCCGTGCGCTCACCATCGGCATCACAGCGGCGCTGTCGCTGGTCGGCGCGCTGCTGGCCACCGACAACTTCCTGTCCAACTTCAACAACTTCCTGCTGCTGGTGCTCTACCTGTTCATCCCGTGGACAGCGGTGAACCTGGTCGACTACTACATCGTCCGGCGCGGGCACTACGCCATCGCCGAGATCTTCAACCCACGCGGCATCTACGGACGGTGGGGCTGGCGTGGAATCGTCTCCTACCTGGTCGGGTTCGTCGTCATGATCCCGTTCTTCGCGGTGGGCACGCTGTTCACCGGGTTCATCGCCGACGCGCTCGGTGGCGCGGACATCTCGCTGTTCATCGGGCTGCCGGTCGCGGGCATCCTCTACTTCGTGCTCAGCCGCTCGATCGACCTCGATGCCGAGCGGCGAGTGGCCGCGGCGGAGCAGGCGGACCTGGAGAGCGCGGCCGCACAGCACCGGCTCGTGTGATGGACGCCTGGGCGACCGCCACGGCCATAGCGGCCGGCAGGACCTCCGCCGTCCAGACGGTGACGGACGCGCTGGGCCGGATCGAGGAGCGCGACGGCGAGCTCAACGCGTTCACCGTGGTCGTGGCGGATTCGGCCGTGGCGCAGGCGGCGGAAGTGGACTCGGGCAGCCGCGGCGGCCCGCTCGCCGGCGTCCCGATCTCGGTCAAGGACCATGTCTGGGTGCGTGGCTTATCCGCCACCAACGGCTCCCGGGCACTGGCCGACTTCGTGCCGGACGAGACCTGCGCCTGCGTCGAGCGACTGATCAACGCGGGCGCCATCATCGTCGGCAAGACCAACAATCCGGAGTTCTGCTACCGCGGCATCACCGACAACGACCTGTACGGGCTGACCCGCAACCCGCGCCGGCTGGACCGGACGCCCGGTGGCTCCAGCGGCGGGGCGGCGGCCTCGGTCGCCGCGGGCATGGTTCCGCTCGCGGTGGGGACCGACGGCGGTGGCTCGATCCGGATCCCGTCGGCGTTCTGCGGCACGTACGGGCTCAAGCCGACGTTCGGGCTCGTTCCGAAACTTCCGGGGTTCCGCGGCTGGCCGACGCTGTCGGTGACCGGGCCGATCGCGGGCTCGGTCCGCGACCTGGCGCTGGCGCTGTCGGTGATGGCGGGACCGTCGGCGCACGACCGGTTGAGCTATCCCGCACCGGCCGCGGACTACCTGACCGGTGTGTCGGCTCCCGCCGGAGGTTCGAGCGGCGGGTGGGCAGGGCTGCGGGTAGCGGTGTCGGCCGACCTGGGCTTCGCCGAGCTGAACGCCGACGTGCGGGCGTCCTTCGGAGCCGCGATGGACGCCCTCAGCGATGCCGGAGCGGTGCTCACCGAGGCCCGGCCGGAGCCGATCGACCCGTGCGCGCTGTGGGATTCCATCGCGCTACCCGAGGGCTTCGCCTCCGAGGAACCGCTGCTCGACGGCGAGCGAGGGAACCTGGTCGGCAAGGACGCCGCCGCCATCATCCGGGCCGGGGCGCGGCTGAGCGCGGCGGACTACCTCGATGCCCAGCACCTGCGCGAGGGTTACCACACCCGCTGGGCGCGGTTCTTCACCGACTTCGACGTGCTGCTGACACCGACCATGCCGGTGACCGCGTTCGAGGTGGGACGGCTGGCGCCGGCCACGGTCAATGGCGCCCCGGTGCCGGAATCTTTCGATGCCTGGTGCGCGCTGGCGTTGCCGGCCAATCTCGCCGGGCTGCCCGCCGTCTCGATTCCGATCGGCCCCGGCAACGACGGCCTGCCGGTCGGGTTGCAGCTGATGGGCCCGCGGTGGTCCGAGGGCACCCTCCTCCGCGCTGCCACAGCCGCCGACGAGGCGTGCCGAAGCTCGCGCGGCTAATTGGTACAGCCGCCGACGAGGCGTGGGAGAAGCTCGCGCGGCTGAGGCGGCCGGCTCTCAGCACAGGTCCCGTACCGTGTGTGCCATGAGTGTGACCAGCGCGATCGTGGAGCCGGTGCTGAACTTTTCAGGCCTGCCGGCCTACAGCCTGGTCGGTGCGCTCGCCTTCGCCGAAGCGGCCGTGTTCGTGGGATTCGTGCTGCCCGGCGAGACGGCGGTGATCCTGGGCGGCGTGCTCGCCTACCGGCACTCCGTCTCGCTCACCGTGATGGCCATCGTCGTGGTGGCCGCGGCGATCATCGGCGACAGCGTCGGCTACGAGGTCGGCAAGCGCTACGGTTCCCGGCTGCTCGCCAGCCGGATCTTCGCCAAGCATCAGGACGCCATCGCCAAGGGGCAGCGGAGCCTGCGCGAGTCCGGCGGCCGTGCGGTGTTCCTCTCGCGGTTCACGGCGTTTCTGCGGGCGGTGATGCCGGGAATGGCTGGCGCGTCGGGCATGCCGTACCGCAAGTTCCTGACCTTCAACGCCCTCGGCGGCCTGGTCTGGGGACTGGGGTTCACCATGCTGGGATACCTCGCCGGCGCGAGCTACCAGCGACTCGAAAGCTACGCGGGCAAGGTCAGCCAGGTGATCCTGGCGGTGATCGTCCTCGGGGTGGTCGGCTGGGTGATCCGGCGGCGGCGCGCCGAGGGTCAGCGGGCCGACACTCAGCGGGCCGAGGCTCAGCGGTCGGACTCCTCGGACTGACCCTCGTGCTGGTCGAAGTCGACCCGCACGCGCTCGAAACCCTTGTGCTTCTCGGTCACCGGATAGGACCGGTACGCGCGCCGGTCCCCCGCGGTGAGCTGGACGGCGTCGGTGAACGGCGTCAGCAGGCTGCGCGGCCACATGCGCTTCGCGCGCACCGCGTTGTACTCCGCGCAGAGGACCAGGCCGAGAGCGCCGAGGTAGATCCAGGCGATCAGGCCCAGCACCAGTCCGAACACCCCGTACGTGGCACTGGCTCCCTTGAGCTCGTGCCCGACGTAGTACGTCCCTACTTCTTGCAGTCCCTGCCACAGGACGGCCGCGGCGAGCGCCCCCGGCCGCACCTGCTGGATGGTGATGTCGCCGGCGGTCATCACCCGGAAGGCGAGCATGAAGAGCAGGGCGTTGACGGCCACCGCTACCACCGTGGTCAGAACCCGGGACCCGGCGCCCAGGTTGGTGCCGTACGCGCCCGCGCCCGTGGTGAGCGCTGACAGCACGGTCGTCGCGATCACGCCGCCACCGACGATCAGCAGCAACAGCAGGCTGATTCCGCGCGCCTTCAACGGGTTGGGCCGGGCATTGCGCGGCACCGCCCACACCTTGTTCATGGCGTTCTGGCTTGCCTGCGCCACCCCCAGGCCGCCGTACAGGGAGCCGAGGATGCCGACCACCAGCGCGAGCACCTTGCCGTGCAGCTGGTGAATGTTGTTCCGGAGCTGGTCGCCGATCACCGGGAACTGGCTCAGCGCCGAGTTCAGCACCTCGTCCTGCAGCTCGCGGTTGCCGTGCAGCGCGTAGCCCAGGATGGTGACGAGCAACAGCAACAACGGGAACAGCGACACGAAGGCGTAGTACGTGATGAGCGCGGCGAGGTAGTTGCCCTGGTCGTCGAAGAACTTGTACAGCACCGCCAGCGGCAGCCCGGCCCAGCGGTGGCGTTGCTGGAAGCGATCCAGCGTTGAGGTGACGCTCACCGGCGGGGGCCGGAACCCTGCCGAGGTGGCAGGTCGGCCGACTCGGCGGCGCTCCTGAGAACCCGCTCCAGCATCGCTGGCGTGAGCTTGCCGGTGAAGGTGTTCTGCTGGCTGACGTGATAGCAGCCGATCAGGTCGAGGTCCGGCACATCCGGACCGGACAGGGTGCGGCGCGCGCCGTGCCCGAACACCGGTCGGGGGCGCGGGATGACCCAGCCAGCCGCCGCCAGCACCGGAAGCACCGCCTGCCAGGCGAAACCGCCGAGCACCACCATGCTGCGCAGCGTCGGACGGAGCAGCTGCAGTTCGGCCGCGAGCCAGGACCGGCAGGTGTCGCGCTCAGCGGGCGTGGGCTTGTTGGCCGGCGGCGCGCAGTGCACCGGGGCGGTGATGCGGACGCCGTACAGCCGCAGGCCGTCACCGGCCGCGACGGAGGTGGGTTGGGAGGCCAGCCCGACGGCGTGCAGGGCCGCGAAGAGGACGTCTCCGGAGCGGTCACCGGTGAACATCCGGCCGGTGCGGTTGCCGCCGTGCGCGGCCGGGGCCAGGCCGATGATCGCCAGCGCGGCGTCGGCGGGACCGATCCCGGGCACCGGCCGGCCCCAGTAGTCCCAATCCCGGTACGCGCTGCGCTTGACCCGGGCTACCTCTTCACGCCAGGCGACCAGTCGTGGGCAGGCCCGGCACTGGGACAGCGTCGCGTCGAGTTCGGCGATGCTGGAAACCTGCGACGCGCTGACCACACTCGCCGCGTCGGGGATGCCCATGCGGTCGATGGTACGGGCGCCCACGTGGTTCGATCGGTCGCCCGCTGGCCCCATTGACAGCGACCGTCACGCCTTGAGCGACCGTCACACTTCGAGGCAGCGACACCTCAGGCACCGGCGGAACGCGATGGCTGTCTCGCTGCCGCCGGTACGGCTCACCCATCGGTGTCCGACGACGCGGCACGTCATACCGGGCGGCAGCAGCGGCACGGCGCTGCAGCTGGATATCTCGCGCGAGCGAAGGACCGCGTGCCTGTTCGTGGCGGGCGGTGGGTCGGACCATTGACGAGCCATGGGTGGCGCCTCTCACTGCTCTCGGCACGCGTCGCACGCACGAGAGGTCTTAGGTGGCGCACTGCCGAGCCGCTTCTCAGGTTAGCGCATAACGGAAATCTTGCCCCCACTTCACCCAGCAGTAAGCGAACCGTCTAGCTCGTGACCGGTGGCCGGAACACCCGATCGGCTCGCGACCGGCTTCGGGGACACCGACCAGAGGGGAGCGCTCCCACAGCAGGATTCCCCCTCTGAGCAAGGAAGAAGTCGATCACCGTCCGCGACCGCAGTTATGTCGGCTGTCACCTCTATGCTCGCCCGGTGATCGCAACATCCGCGCCGCTGAGCGTGCTCGCCGACTCCGTCGGAGATGGCCCCCTGCTGGCCGCACTCATCTCAGCACTGGTCGCGCTCGTCGTCGCGCTGCTGACGCAGGTTCTGGTTTCTCACCGTGACTCAGTCGCTCGGCGCTACGACCGACGGCGGGCCGCCCTGCTTCTGGGGCAGGACGCGGCACTTGCGCTTCGTGGGCGCCTCATCGATCTGGGGCGGGTTACCCGCCGGGATGCCGGTCAGCCCTCAGCGGAGCTTGCCGAGGCCGAGCGCCGCTTCGATGACGCGCGGGCACTGCTGGATGTCTCGCTCACCAGGATCGATGATCCCGAGGTGGTACGGGCGGCCACCCTGTGGCGCGATCACGCCCAGCAACGCCACATCAGCACCCTGGACGTCACAGAGACGGAAGAAACCGCGAGCTGGATGCAGTTCAACGTGCTGATCGGCAAGGCGCTGACGTCACGGCAGGGACTCAGCGGCTGAACCTCACCACCGCCCAGGACGGCGCCGTTCGTGCTGAGACGCCGGGCAACAAGCTCGGCCGGGCAGGCCGGGCAGGCCGTCGGGCGCGGCTGGCGGCGTGGCTCAGGCGGTGGCCACCGGCACACCGCGCCGCAGCGTCAGCCGCTCGCTCGCTCCGATCGCCTCGGCCGCGCTGCGCAGGTAGCCGGCGAATTCGTCCGGTGCGTCCATCACGATGAGTTGTGCGGCATGACCACCGCCCAGTAGCCGTGACACGAGTTGGGCCGCGAAGGACCCAGTACCACTGAGCAAGCCACTGCCGTCTACCAGCACCGTGTCGCCCGCGACCGGTCCGAGCTTGTCCGCCATGTCATCGGCGAAGTCACGCCCAGCCACCAATCGCGGCAAAACGAGAGTGCGCGTCACGATCTCATCCCCCAACTCGATCGAATTGTCACAGACTCGAACCTCATTGTCGCACTAGTTGACATCACAAGACAGCCTTTGCAGCGCGTGCCGGGATGCCGGAACGCGTCCTTCGAGTAACGTGCCGACCCATCGCGGCTCCGTCTCGGAGTGCCAGACGTCGGTCGCACTGAGCTGCACCGTCGCGGTACCGGAGGCGAGGAACACCGCCCCGCCGAGCGCCGACACCTGCTCGATGGTGTTGGGCAGGCCGCAACCGCGGGTCGCGTCCTCGTCCTTGAGCCGGCTCTCACCAGAGATCGCCAGGCCCAGCGCGGACCTGTCGTCGTACGCCCCGCGGCCGACAAGGGTGCCCAGCAGTCCGACCCCGCAGTCCGCCACGGCGAAACGCAACTGCTCGAGCTGCCCGATCGCCTGAGCGGCCATGAACCCGGTCGCCTGCGCGTGGTCACACACGTTGGCGCCGATCTCGGCAAGCCCGTTGTGCAGTGCCGCGGCGGACCGCGCGTCGAGCGGGTACACCCGGTCATGCACCAGCCCGGCCATCCGCTCGGCGTCGGAGCGGCACGTCAGCTCGGTGATTTCAAGCAGGCTGTCGTGCCGGTCGCGCTCCCGGGTCTTCGGAAGCTCGTGCGAGCCACCGAACTTGTCGATGATGGTTCCCAGCCGCATCCGCGCGGCATAGCTGGCCAACTGCCCCGACGGCCCCAGCAATCGAAACGGAACGCTCGCCCGATGGGACGCGTGCGCCATCGCTGCCACTCCGACGAGATGCAACGGGTCGATCCAGGACACGTCGCGCAGGTCCACCACCCGAACACCGCGCACCCAGCGAGAAGCGAGCGCCTCGAGCTGGCTCGGACCAGCGGATGAGTCAGTGACCACCGGGCGTCCAGCTCCCTTCGACGTTGGAGTGCCCAGCCTAAGGTCGGCCACCGACAGTTTCGACAGACCGCGACTGCTTCCGTCCACATCTGACGCTGTGCTCACGGTCGGCTGAGTATCGTTACGACGGGTTCTAACGGGTCAGCCCGCCGTGGCTCATATGCGGCATCGCAGCACACGCCGCTGACCCAATCAGGAGAACCCATGAGTGTCACTCCGATCCTTCTCGACAACCGCGAGCCGACCATGCAGCTCGAGGACTCCTCACTTTCCGCCGTCCTGCATGTGCTCGGCGCCGTCGAATCGTCGGCAGATCCCAAGACGGTGTTCCTCAGCGTGGCCCGCGCTGCCGTCCCCGTGGTGTGCGACTCAGTCACCGTGATGCTCGAAGCCGACCGGGAGCAGCGCCTGCACTTCAGTCATCCGGCCGGGGCAACTGAGCCCGCTCCGGTCGGCAGCACCCTCGCCGACGGCCTCGGGCGCCATCACCTCACCGGAGACAGTGTGATCACCCCCATCGAGAACCCAGGGGCCGGAGACCAGAAGAGCTATCGTGGCGCATTGATCATGACATACCAGGGGTACCGGCCCTCGTCCGCTCAGGCGCTGATCGGGCACTTGCTCGTGACGCAGGCGAACTCGATCGTGCAGCGTGAGCGGCTCGCCGACAAGGCGGCACACCTCGAACGGGCGCTGGCCAGTAACCGCGAGATCGGCTCGGCAATGGGCATCCTGATGATCAACCACAAGATCACCGGCGACCAGGCCTTCGACCTGCTCCGCCGCACCAGCCAGCACGGGCACCGCAAGCTCAGCGCCGTCGCGTACGAGGTGGTCCAGATGGGCATGCTCGAATTACCCGCGGACGTCTCAGCGTCGGACACCGCGCCGGCCCCCACGCCATCGCGTCGAGCGCGGACTGCCGGCTCCGCGGCTCGTCAGTCGCCGAGGCCTGGAGCACGGCCAGCGTTACCTACCTGATCTTGACAGTGTTCCGGTAACCCACTGAGCAGGGTTCGCCCCGCTCCAGAAGGTGTTCGTTGAGGGCCTGCGCGATCACATTGTGCTGGTGCAGGTCCGGAACGAGCACTCCGAGCACGTACGCCTCCGTCTCCAGCCGGCCTGCCACCCCGCCGACCGAGATTTGGCACAACCACAGCTCCTCATGCGACAGCCCTGACGCGGCGAGGCCGTCGGCAAGGCTCAGGTCGGGCGTACTCGGGTACATCAGTTCGCTCCTACGCGGGCCAGCTGTCGCAAACAGCTCCGAAGACACCAGCGCGCCCATGGAGTGGACCCCGGCTATTACCTGAATATGGCACGGCGCAGGTGAGCCCGGGATAAGTTAGCGGCCGGGCAGGTGTCCGGTTCTGGTCAGATCGTCGGCGATGTCATTCAGCTTGCGGTTGGTGTCCTGGCTGGCCCGCACCAGCAGCCGGAACGCCAGCGCCGGCGGCAACTTGAACCGCTCCATCAGGATTCCCTGGGCCTGCCCGATCGTCTCGCGCGTCCGCACTGCCGCTCGCAGGTCGTGCCGGGCCTGCTCACTGGACATCGCCACCGCCGCGTGGGCCGCGAAAAGCAGCGCGACGTGCTCGGACTCGTCGTCGAAGGCATTCGGCTTCTCGCTGGTGAGGTTCAACGCCCCGAGGCCATCGCCGCTGACG
Organism: Jatrophihabitans lederbergiae; assembly: GCF_031845305.1. Classification (NCBI taxonomy): domain Bacteria; kingdom Bacillati; phylum Actinomycetota; class Actinomycetes; order Jatrophihabitantales; family Jatrophihabitantaceae; genus Jatrophihabitans; species Jatrophihabitans lederbergiae. The sequence continues at coordinate 29,116 of NZ_JAVREH010000021.1, forward strand.
AACAGCTGCACCGCCAACATGCTTCCGACGCCGAGCTCGCGCGCCCGCGTCACGAAATCCGGCCAGCGGGTCTCGACCGTCAGATCCGACAGCCGGACGGTCTCCTGCTGGTAGAGGCTGTCCAGACAGGGGCCCTCGCCGCTGTCGTACTGCGCATGGTCGATCGCGCGCGGCAGCTCGTCCGTCGCGGCCAGCGTCCGCACCTCGCGCCCGCGCCGGATCTGGGAGATGCTGGCGTGCTGGGCTCCGGGCACGGTGTCGACGGCCGCCTCGACGATGCCCTTGAGCGTCTCTTCGACGCCCGCTTCGTGCTCCAACAATCTTGCCAGCTCGCTCAACCGGTCGGCGAGCTCGTCCTGCCCGACCGCGCTGCCGCCATTTTCCGCGGACGGTCGGCCCCGGCCGTCCAGGGGACTCTGTTCCACGCTCATAGGCCTCCCCTCATCGAGGATGGGCCGGGCAAGAATCAACCTGGCGCACCGCGCCGCATTCCCGCGACGACCTCAGTGTGCCCTATCTGAAGCGATTAAGCGCTTACGGTACGTCGCTGTACCGCGCTCACCCCTCGCTGACCACCCCACCGGCCATCGACAGCTGCCGGCTGGTACGTACGGCCGCCAGCATCTGCCGATCGTGGGTCACGAGCAGCACGGTGCCGGTAAAGCAATCCAGCGCCGATTCCAGCTGCTCGATCGCCGGCAGGTCCAGATGGTTGGTCGGCTCATCCAGGACCAGCAGGTTGACGCCTCGAGCCTGCAGCAGCGCCAGCGCGGCCCGGGTGCGCTCCCCCGGCGAGAGGGTGTCGGCCGGCCGCCGCACGTGCTCCGAGCGCAGTCCGAACTTCGCCAGCAGGGTGCGCACCGACGCGTCGTCGAGCTCGGGAAGATGCTCTCCCACAGCCCGGGCCAGCGTGGCGTCGGAGTCGAAGAGGCTGCGCGCCTGGTCGACCTCACCGACCACGACTCCCGCGCCCAGGGTGGCCGTCCCCTCGTCCGGGCTGAGCCGGCCGAGCAGTAGGCCAGCAGGGTGCTCTTGCCCGATCCGTTCGGGCCGGTGATGGCGATCCGGTCCGCCCGGTCGACCCGCAGGTTCACCGGTCCCAGGACGAAGTCGCCGCGTCGCACGACCGCCCCGTTCGCCACGGCCACCACCGCCCCCGACCGCGGCGCCTGCGCGATCTCCATCCGTAGCTGCCACTCCTTGCGCGGCTCGGCGACCTCCTCCAGGCGCTCGAGAAGCCGCTGGGTCTGGCGCGCCTTCGCGGCCTGCTTCTCGGTCGACTCGCTGCGGAACTTGCGACCGATCTTGTCGTTGTCGGTCGCCTTGCGGCGGGCGTTGGCGACCCCCTTGTCCATCCAGGAACGCTGAGTGTGCGCCCGCTGCACCAGGGACTCCCTGCGGTCGGCGTACTCCTCGTAGTTCTCGCGCTCGTGCCGGCGTTCGATCTCGCGCTCCTCCAGATACGCCGCATAGCCACCGGAGACGTGCCTGGTGGCGTGCTGGGCAAGGTCGAGTTCGAGCACGCTCGTCACGGTTCGGGCGAGGAACTCCCGGTCGTGGCTGACCAGCACCGCGCCGACCCGCAGGCCGGTCACGAAGCGCTCCAGCCGGTCCAGCCCGGCGAGGTCCAGGTCGTTCGTGGGCTCGTCGAGCAGCACCGCGTCGAAGCGGCTGAGCAGCAGCGCCACCAGCCCGGCACGGGCCGCCTGGCCGCCGGACAGTGCGGCCATCGGAGCAGCGAGATCGACGCCCAGGCCGACGTCGGCGACCACCGCGGGAGCCCGGTCGTCGAGATCCGCGCCGCCCAGGCCGAGCCACCGCTCGAAGGCCGCGCTGTAGTCCTCGCCAGCGCCGGGCGCCCGCCGCCAGCACGAGCGCCGCCGCGTCCATCCGGGCCCGGGCCTGCCGCACCCCGGTGCGACGGCCGATAAAATCGGACACGCTCTCGCCCTGCCGGGCGCCGCGCTCCTGGGCAAGGTAGCCGACGACCGCGGCGGGCGGGTTCAGGATCACGGTTCCGGCGTCCGGTAGGAGAAGGCCGCCCAGGATCCGCAGCAGGGTGGATTTGCCCGCGCCGTTGACACCGACGAGGCCCACGACGTCCCCGGGCGCGACCACCAGGTCGACATCGCTGAAGAGGACCCGGTCTCCCGATGAGGCCGCCAGACCGGCAGCTACCAGGGTTGCGCTCACGGCCTGCAGGGTACCCGCCACGCCGCGCCGCGCCGGTGTCCGCGAGTCGGTGTGGATTATCGACCTTGTGCACCCGTATGCTCGCCTTCTCGGCGGCGCTGCTGCCGAGGCCGAGGGGAGCGTCACGGGTGGAAACAGCCGCTTTGCTGAGTTTGCACTTCGACCCGCAAGGCGACCTGCTCGCAGCGGCCCGGAACTGTGAGGCCGAGGTCTTTCTGGGCGCGTACGGCAATACCCGGCAGCAGCTCGAGGACGAGTACGGGCCCTACGAGGACGCCTCCGTCTTCATCGCCGTGGCCCATGCCGGTGGCGACGTGCTCGGCACCTGCCGGTTGATCCGGCCGACCGGCGCGGGACTGAAGACGATGCACGACGTGGCGCGAGAGCCGTGGTCCGTCGATGCCGCCCGCGCCGCCCGCGCCGCCCGGCTGGACCTGACCCGGACCTGGGACGTGGCCACGCTCGGTCGCCGACGCGGCCTGAAGGGCCCCGGCAAGCTGGCGGGCGCGGCACTGTTCCACGGCCTGGTGCAGGCCATCCGGGCCAACGACATCCGCTCGACCGTGATGATCATCGACCAGCGGGTCCGCGTCCTACTCGCGGCGGCGGGCATGACCGGGCAGCCACTGCCGGGCACCAGCCCCGCGCCCTATCTCGGCTCGACCGCGAGCACCCCGGTGTACCGGCACTGCGCCGAGGCCTTCGACCAGCAGCGGCTGGCCAACCCGGACGCGCACCGGCTGTTCAACGACGGCATCGGGCTCGACGGCATCACCGTTCCGCCACTGCGGGATTTCGTGTTCCGCCAACCACAGCCGGCACTGGCCACCGCGTCCTGACGGGCAGCCGACCGGCTCAGCTGTTTTCCGAAAGCCTCAGCCCTTTTCCGAAGCGCTCACTGATCCGCGCTGCCGTCGGCCCGCATCGAGGCCATGCCGTCGTCAGCCAGCCGCGACCACTCCCGCACCCAGCCCTCGACCTCGCCGGCGGGCATCGGCCGGGCCACGTGGTAACCCTGCAGGACGTCGACGCCCATGGCGATCAGGTCGGCCGCGGTGGCGGCGTTCTCGACGCCCTCGGCCACCGTCCGCAGGCCCAGCGCGTGCGCCATCTGGAAGGTCGAGGCCACGATCATGCGGCTGCGGCTGTCGGTGCGCATGGTGGAGATGAAGGACCGGTCCATCTTCAGCTCCTGCACCGGCAGGTCGCGCAGGTAGGACAGTGACGAGAACCCGGTTCCGTAGTCATCGATGGCGATCTGCACCTTGTGGTTGCGGATGCCGCGCAGGATCGTCCGCGCGCGCTCGGGCTCGGCGATGAACGAGTCCTCGGTCACCTCGATGACCAGGCTGTCGGGAGGCAGCTCCGCTTCGGCGATGGCCTCGAACAGCCGGGGCAGAAAGGCTCCACTGAGCAGCTCCGGCGGCGCGCAGTTCAGTGACACCCGCGGGTCCAGCCCCTTGTCGCGCCACCGGCGCAGATCGGCCACCACCATCCGGCCGACCGCGTCGGAGAGCTGCAGCATCAGCCCGTCCCGGCGCGCGGCCGGCAGGAAGGCGATCGGCGAGAGCAGTCCCTGCTGCGGGTGCTGCCACCGGACCAACGCCTCCAGGCCGCATACCCGCTGGGTCGCCGCGTCGATCTGCGGCTGGTAATACACGACGAGCTGACCGTCCGGAATGGCCCGCCGCAGGTCCTCGGCGAGCTGCAGCTTGTGCCGGGAGAAGTCGTCACTGTGCGCGTCGTAGATCACCGCACCCGAACGGGTGGACTTGGCCTGGTACATCGCCACGTCCGCGCGGCGCAGCAGCTCGACGCTGGCCACGTCGCTCCCGGTCCGGACGGTCACGCCGATGGACGCGCTGGTGCTGAGCTCGATGCCATCGACCAGCGTCGGCTCCAGCAACACGTCCCGGATGGTCTGGGCCATCTCGAGCAGCTCGATCACGTCGTCGTCGGGAACCACGATCGCGTACTCGTCGCCGCCCAGCCGGCCGATCAGCACCGAACTAGGCAGCGCCTCGCGCATCCGGTGCGCGGCGAGCTGCAGAACCGAGTCGCCGGCCGCGTGCCCGAGGGTGTCGTTGACCTCTTTGAACCCGTCGAGGTCGAGCAGCATGAGCGCCAGCGGCCCGTCGGTGGCCAGCGCTCCCTCGAGTTCGGCGATGACCGAGCGCCGGTTGGGCAGCAGCGTCAGGTCGTCCGTGCGCGAGAGGGCGAATGCCTCGGCCGCGCCGTTGGCCTCGCGCAGTGCCAGCACCAGCCGACCGCCCGCGGCGAGCAGCGTGACCACAGCCGGAACGGTCAGGTACGGACCGAGCCCGCTCTGCGGCCGGAACGCCAGCACGGCGATCGCGGCGGCGGCGGCCACCACCATCAGGCCGGGGCCGGCCCGGCGTGGCAGCGCCTTGTGGACGTGGGTCCGGCTGGAGCACGCGGTCTCGACGACGAGTGCGAAGCCGGCGGCCCACAGCAGACCGTCCAGCACGCCGAAGCCGTACGTTCCCGCCGACACGTGCACCACGAAGCTGAGGTCGGCGACGGCGAACAGCAGCAGTCCCAGGCACAGCATGACGGCCTGCGAGATTCCCCAGCGAATCCGCAGCACGACCTGCGCCACCACCAGCAGGGCCAGGGCGACGTCGATCATCGGGTAGAGCAGCGCGAGCAACGAGGGCACGCCGTCGCTGCCGAGCACGCCGGCGACCGGGGTCATCAGGGTGCTGCCCGCCAGGCAGGCGGTGCCTCCGCACACCACGATCGCCTCCAGCCAGGCGTCCAGAGCGGTGTTCATGCGGTGCGCCGTGTCCAGCACCAGGTAGCCGGCCAGTGCGAGGTACGAGGCGAGGAAGAGCCACTCGCCCGGCGCGGGAAAATGCGTCACGTCCGGGCGGAAGCTGGCGTTGAGCACCGTCGACCCGGCGCCCCACAGCAGCAGCGCCGCGAACAGCACCAGCAGCGAGCGGCGGCGTCTCAGGCCGGCCACGGCGGCCACGGCGACCCGGAGCAGCAGCAGCACGAAGAACACCGCCAACGTCACGACGTGGACGGTCTGGACGCCGGTGCCCGAGCCGGAAACCCCGAGGACGTTTATCAGGAAGCCCGCGGCGATCACCACCCACACCGCGACGCCCAGCAACCGGACGCTCCGCAGCGCCACCGCGGTGCGCGCCGACGATCTGTTCGACATGGTTCAGACCGCTTCGGCTGGTTCGGAAAGGGAGGTGGGCAGGGGTGCCTGGAAGCTGCGCGCCCGCAGCCATTCGGTGGCCTGGCCGGCTGTCATCGGCGCTTGAATGTACCAACCCTGGGCGCCGTCGCAGCCGAGGTCGCGCAGCGCCAGCCACTCCGCCTCGGTCTCGACGCCCTCGGCGATGGCCGGCATGCCCAGGGCGTGGGCCAGGTCCACGATGGCCCGGACGATGCCGATCGCGGCCGGGCCCTCCGACAGCTTCGACACGAACACGCGGTCGATCTTGAGCTCGTCGACGGGGAGCGACTGCAGCCGCAGCAGGGATGAGTAGCCGGTGCCGAAGTCGTCCAGGCTCAGCGTCACGCCCATGGCGTCCAGCCTGCGCAGGCCCGCGTTCAGCCCCTCGGACCCCTGGGCCACCACGCGCTCGGTGATCTCCAGCTGCAGCATTCCCGGCGGCAGGGCGTGCTGGCGCAGGCCGGAGGAGACCAGGTCGCCGAGCCGGTCGCCGAGCAGGTCGGTCAGCGACACGTTCACCGCGACCGGCACCGAGAAACCCTGCGTCCGCCATTGCGCGATCTGAGCAAGCGCGAGCATGACCACCCGGTCGGTGAGCAGATGCATGCTGCCCGAGCGCTCGGCCAGCGGGATGAACTCATCCGGTGGGACGAAGCCGCGTTGCGGGTGCTGCCACCGTACGAGAGCCTCGACTCCCATCAGCGTCGAGTCCCGCAGCGACACCTTGGGCTGGTACTGCAGGGTGAGCAGGTCGTCGTCCAGCGCCTGACGCAACTCGCCCAGCAGGGTCAGCCGGTCGGCGGAGTTGTGATCGCGATACACCGAGTACGTCGCCACCCCGCTGCGCGTCTCCTTCGCCACGTACATCGCGACATCGGACAGGCGCAGCAGGTCTTCGGCGTACAGGGCATGCTCCGGGTGCATGGCGAGTCCGATCGAGGCCTCCACCTCCAGCAGCATGCCCTCGAGCTCGATCGGGCTCAGCAACGAGTTCCGGATGCGCTCGGCGACGCCGCGCACCTCGGCCTCGTCGGCCTCCGGCACAATCACCGCGAACTCGTCACCACCCAGGCGTGCCAGGTGGTCGCCGGCCCGGACGGCCTCGCGCAGCCGGTCGGCGAAGCGGATCAGCAGTTGGTCGCCGACATGGTGGCCCAGGGTGTCATTGACCTCTTTGAAGTGGTCCAGGTCGATGAGGAGCAGCCCGAACGGGCGGCCGTCCCGGCGCGAGCGGTTGAGCTCCGCGGCCAGGGAAGCCTGCAGATGGATGCGGTTGGGCAGCCCGGTGAGTGGATCATGACCGGCTTGATGCTCTTTCTCCAGCGACATCTGGGCCATCTTGTAGACCAGCACGAGTGGAATCAGCAGCAGCGGCAGCAGCTCCCAGGCGGTGCTGGCGACCGCGACGACGAGTGGGGACAGGGCGAGCACCGAGAAGGTGGTGGCAGTGTAATGCGGAAAGTCGTCCAGCAGGAATGCGCGGAACGAGCTGGTCCAGGCCAGCGCACCGGCGACCAGGACCAGGTTGGTGAAGAAGTACACGACACAGGCGCCGAGCATCCAGCCGAGGTCGGTGCCGCTGAGCTCGGTGAGCGGGTGGTCCAGCGAGGGCGTTCGGGAGCTGAGGACCATGACCAGCCAGGCGGCGGCGAGCGAGAGGTTGTACTGGCCGACGTTGAAGGCGACCTTCCACGGGACCTTCCGGGCACGGACGTCGGCCGCGGTCGAGGCGATGCTGATGACCACGACGGCGGGCCAGAGTCCCCAGAGGAACAGGATCGCGCAGGTGAAGGCTGTGGACATCACGACGCCCTGCGGATCGTGGCCGCGGCCCTGTACCAGCGGCCGCAGCTCCAGCACCACCAGCAGCACCGCGGTCATCGCGAGCGGGGCGCCGGCGACACTCAGGGATGAGACGGCCACCGCGTGCACCGCGTAGACCAGCAGGCTCCAGCCGAGAATCACCGACGGATACCAGAAGAGCGTGAACAAGGACGCAGTACGCAGAGATGGACGGCTGTCGCTCGACATGCTCGCCTCCCCTCGGGCGTCTTATCGGCTCGTAATCGACAAAGGTGAGTGTTCCACCAGAGCTCGGAGTATAACTTAACAGCACTCTCACGACCTCTTCAGTGCCGCGAGCCGCCTGGAAGACGCACGGCCAGAGTCGAAAAGCCGGGGCTAGAGTCGAAAGGAGACCGGCGACAACGACGACTGCGGAGGCTGCGATGTCCAACCCCATCGACGAAGAGACGTACGGCGATCGGGCCGAGCACGACCCGAAGGACGTCCAGCACGGCAACCCCGGCAAGCCGCAGTCCTACTACCTCTCCCAGGGCACCGAGGAGACCGAAGCCGACCCGAGCGACTTCGGCGACGACCCGGGCGAGGTCGTGCCGGGGACGGTGCGCCCGACCAGGGACGAGAGCTGAGTTCGTTCGCCTTCGCCGGGCTTGTGAGCTCAGGTCAGCTCAGCTGAGACGGGCGGCCAGATAGGGCGCGGTCCGGCTCACCTGGCTGCCGGCGACCTCGTCGGGACGGCCCGCGGCGACGATGCGGCCACCGTCGGCACCGGCTCCCGGCCCGAGGTCGATCACCCAGTCGGCGCCCGCGACGACACCCATGTCGTGCTCCACCACGACCACCGAGTTGCCCGCGTCGACCAGCCGCCGCAGCTGCCCCATCAGCTGTTCCACATCGGCGGGGTGCAGTCCGGTCGTCGGCTCGTCCAGCAGGTAGAGCGTGGAACCACGGCTGGCCCGCTGCAGCTCGGTGGCGAGCTTGATCCGCTGCGCCTCACCGCCGGAGAGTTCGGTGGCGGGCTGGCCCAGCCGCAGGTAGCCCAGGCCCACCTCGGCCAGCGTGCGCAGGCTGCGCACCGCCGAGGGCAGGTCGGACAGAAAGGCCAGCGCGTCGTCCACCGTCAGGTCGAGTACGTCGGCGATGGTGCGGCCGCGGTAGGTCACCTGCAGGGTCTCGGGGTTGTAGCGCGCGCCATGGCAGGTCGGGCACGGTGCGTACGTGCCTGGCAGGAACATCAGCTCCACCGCGACGAACCCCTCCCCCTGGCAGGTCTCACACCGTCCGGCCTGGACGTTGAAGGAGAACCGGCCGGCGGTGTAGCCGCGCGAGCGGGCCTCGTCCGTGCCGGCGAAGACCTTGCGGACGGCGTCGAACAGACCTGTGTACGTCGCCAGGTTGGAGCGCGGGGTGCGCCCGATCGGTTTCTGGTCCACCCGCACCAGCCGATCGACCAGGGCAAGTCCCTCGGCGTGCCGGCTCACGTGCTCCAGCATCGCCAGCGTCGAGTCGGCGGTGTCCTCCGGATCGGCCACGTCCGGTTCGGCCTCGTCACCGCCGCCCGCGGGATCACCCCGGCCGGCCGCTGCCAGGTGGTGTGCGATCACGTCGCCGAGCACCTTCCCCACCAGGGTCGACTTGCCTGAACCGGAGATGCCGGTGACCGCGGTGAAGACCCCGAGCGGAAAGTCCGCGTCGAGCTTGTCCAGGTTGTGCAGGGTGATTCCGCGCAGCCGGAGCCAGCCGGTCGGCTCCCGGCGCGCCGGGGCCGGCGTCCCACGCTCGTCACCGGACGGGAACAGGAAGCGGCGGGTGACCGACTCCGGCACCTGCCGCAGTCCGGCCACCGGCCCGCTGTAGACGATGCGGCCGCCACCCGCGCCGGCGCCCGGGCCGACGTCGACGATCCATTCCGCCCGCTGGGCGATCTCCATGTCGTGCTCGACGACGAACAGCGAATTCCCCGCCGCTATCAGCCGATCCAGCACCGCGAGCAGCGGTTGGGCGTCGGCCGGGTGCAGGCCCGCGGACGGCTCGTCCAGCACGTACACCACGCCGAACAGGCCGGAGCGGAGCTGGGTGGCCAACCGTAGCCGCTGCAGCTCGCCCGCGGACAGCGTCGGTGTCGCGCGCCCCATGCTCAGGTAGCCCAGCCCCAGCTCGTCCAGCACTTCGACGTGTGCGACCAGATCGCGCGCGATGACGACGGCGACCTCGGCCGCCCCCGCGGCGGCACCGGCTTGGGAGCTCCAGGAGACCCGGTCGAAGGCCCCCGCCTCGGCGAAGGTCGTGGTCGGTCGTAACAGAGTCGCCAGCTCGCGTAAGGGCAATCGGGCCAGCTCGGCGATGTTGTGGCCGGCGAAGGTCACGGCGAGGGCGTCCGGGCGCAGCCTGCCACCGTGGCAGCTGGGGCAGTCTGCCGTCCGGACGAACCGCAGCATCCGCTGCCGCATGGTCGGGCTCTTGGAGTCGGCCAGGGTGTGCAGCACATAGCGCTCGGCGCTGACGTACGTCCCCTCGTACGGCCGCTGGATCCGGTTCGCCTCGCGCACCGGGTGCACCGTGACGACCGGCGTCTCGTCGGTGAACAGGATCCAGCGGCGATCAGCCTCGGGCAGCTCTCGCCACGGCTTGTCGATGTCGTAGCCCAGCGTGGTCAGGATGTCGCGGTAGTTCTTGCCCAGCCACGCGCCCGGCCAGGCCGCGATGGCGTGGTCGCGGATGCTCAGCGACGGGTCCGGGACGAGCGACTCCTCGCTGACCTGGTGGACCCGGCCGAGGCCCTGGCATTCCGGGCACGCACCGACCGCGGTGTTCGGCGAGAAGGTATCGGAATCCAGGCGATGTGCGGTTCCGGCCGGGTAGGAGCCGGCCCGGGAGAACAGCATCCGTAGCAGGTTCGACAGCCCCGTGACGGTTCCGACCGAGGAGCGCGAGGTGGCCGACCCCCGTCGCTGGTTCAGCGCGACCGCGGGCGGCAGTCCGGTGATCTCGTCCACCTTCGGCGCGCCGGCCTGCTGGATCAGCCGGCGGGCGTACGGCGCGACCGATTCGAAGTAGCGCCGCTGCGCCTCGGCGTAGATGGTGGCGAAGGCCAGCGACGACTTGCCCGATCCGGAAACGCCGGTGAACGCCACGAAGGCGTTCCGCGGAACGTCGACATCGACCGAGCGCAGGTTGTGCACCTGCGCCCCGCGTACCCGGACGAACGGATCGGACGGGCCGGGCTGCGCCGGTTGCTGAGAGCTGACCACCGGGCGAGCATCGCAGACTCCCGGATCGGACCGCACCCGGCTGCCGCCGGCTTACCGGTGGCGTCTGCTCACGGCTAGTGCCACCAGCTCGCGCGCGGCTCCCGCCGGCAGTGTCGGGCCGCCTGACCACACCGCCCGCAGTGTCCGGTCCAGCCGCAATCCCTCGGTACGCACCGCCTTCAGCCGCCCCGCGGTGAGGTCGTCGATGACCGCCAGCTCGCTGAGCACCGCCGGCCCGGCACCGGCGATCACGGCTGCCCGGACGGCCGCGGTGGTGGACAGCGACAACGCCGGGGCCGCCGTCTCCGCGCCGTCTCCGAGCACCGCCCGGACCGCGGCGTCCAGCGCGCTCCGGGTGCCCGAGCCCTCTTCGCGGGTGACCAGCGCTGTGCCGGCCAGCTCCCGGGCCGTGACCGGACGCTGGCGGCGCGCCCACGGATGGTCCGGTCGCACCACGATGAGCAGCTCGTCCGTGCCAACGCTGCGGCTGTGCAGTCCCCTGGGCGCGGCGGGCCCCTCGACGAACCCCAGCTCGGCGGCTCCGGATCGCAGGTGCTGCACGACGGTCTCGCTGTTCGTCGCGGTGAGGACAATCTCGGTGGCGGCATGACCTCGCCGCGCGGTGTCGGCATTCATCGCGACGAGCCAACCCGGCAGCAGCTGCTCGGCGATCGTCAGGCTGGCACTCACCCGCAGTCGCCCGAGCCCGTCCCGCCGCAGCGTCGCCAGGCCTGCGTCCATCTCGGCGGCCAGCTCGAGTAGTCGCGCCGCCCACTCGGCCACCACGACGCCGGACGGGGTGAGCGTCGAGCCGCGCGGCGTCCGGGTCACCAGCACCACACCGGTCTGTGCCTCGATGGATCGGATCCGCGCCGACACCGCCTGCTGGCTGACGCCCACCTCAGCGGCGGCGGAGTTCAGGCTGCCGGTTCGGGCGACGGCAAGCAATACCTCGAGCGCGGCCAGATCAGGCAGGTGCGCGCTGAGCATGACGGCCCTTCCGAGGTTACCAACGAGGTTTGTATGCCTGAAACTCTAACCACATCACATCCGATTGGGACGGCTGCGTCGCAGCCCCGGCCGTCACTCCGAGGACAACGCCCGCACCGGCTCACGCCCGGCGGGTTGCCGTGGCGCCGGGCCGGGTGGCTCGAGCGCGGGCACCTTCAGAGTCACCGCGCTTGCCGTGGTCAGCGTGAACTCCTCGCCGTGGTGATGTAGCCGCACGCTGGTGTCCGGACCGTCCTCAAGCGCGTAGGTCGCCTCGTCCCGCCCGATCGTGACGCGCACCTTGCAACCACGCCAGCGGATCGCGAACCGCAGCCGTGACAGCGCCGGCGGCAACCTCGGCGCGAAGGTCAGTTCGCCGTCGTGATCGCGCAGCCCCCCGAACCCGGCGACGAGTGCCAGCCAGGCACCGGCCAGCGACGCGATGTGCAGGCCGTCGCCGGTGTTGTGCTCGATGTCGCGCAAATCCATCAGCGCGGCCTCGGTGAGGTAGTCGTGCGCCAGGTCCAGATAGCCGGTCTCGGCAGCCATCACCGCCTGAGTGCACGCCGACAGCGAGGAGTCGCGGACGGTCAGTGGCTCGTAGTACCGGAAGGCATTCACTTTCTCCTCATGCGTGAACGAGTCCCCACACCAGTGCATCGCCAGCACCAGGTCGGCCTGCTTGGCGACCTGCTTGCGATAAAGGTCGAAGTACGTCTCGTGCAGCAACAGCGGGTAGCGGTTGGCTGCCGCGGTGGCCTCGAAGTCCCAGACCTGGTGGGCGTTGGCGCCCCGGTACTGCTCGGGAATGCCGTGCCTGGCATCGCGCGGGATCGACATCGCCTGGGCAGCGGCCCGCCAGGATGGCGGCTCCTCGCCGGCAACGGTGAGCTTCTCGGCCTCGGCCGGCCAGCGCTCGCACACCTCCGCGGCATAGCGCAGGTTCCTGGCGGCCATCAGGTTGGTGTAGGTGTTGTCGTCCACCAGCGCGCTGTACTCGTCCGGCCCGGTCACGCCGTCGATGTGGAACTCCTCGTCATCGCCGAAGTAACCCAGCGACATCCACAGCCGTGCGGTCTGCACCAGGATCGGCAGCGCCACCGAGCGGTCGAAGGGCTCGTCGCCGGTCCACTGCACGTATCGAGCCGCCGCCACCGCGACATCGGCGTTGACATGGAAGGCGGCCATCCCGGCGGGCCAGTAGGCCGAGGTCTCCTGGCCGCGGATGGTCCGCCAGGGGAACGTCGCCCCGCTGAGATTCAGTGCCCTGGCACGCTCGACCGCCACGTCGAGGGTCGACAGCCGCCAGCGCAACTCGTCGGCCGCCGCGTCCGGCGCCGTCGCGGTGAGCACCGGCAGCACGTAGCTCTCGGTGTCCCAGAACGCGTGCCCGTCGTAGCCGCTGCCGGTCAGGCCCTTGGCCGGGATGGCGCGCTGCTCGGCCCGGGCGCCGGACTGCAGCACCTGGAACAGGCCGAACCGCACCGCCTGCTGGACGGCAGGGTCGCCGTCCACCTCGACGTCCGCGCCGTCCCAGAAGTCCTGGACGTAGCGGTGCTGCTGTTCCCGCAGCTCGTCCCAGCCGGTCTGGGACACCGCCGACAGCGCAGCGTCCACCTGATCGCGCAGGGCCGGCAACGAGCGCTGGCTGGACCAGCCGTACGCCACGAATTTGGTCACCCCCAGGCGCTCTCCCGGATCGAGCTGGGTGCCGATGGTGGTCCGGGCCCAGTCCGGCTCGACATAGGTGTGCGAGCCGACGCGGTGACCACCGTGGACGACGTGGTCCATCGCGGCGGCCATCCGCAGCTTGCTCGCGGCGGTGCTGTGAATCAGCAGGGCACGGTTTCCGCTGGAGCTGTGCTCCTCGGCCTGCAGCGCGTGCTCCAGCGCCGCGGCGATCCGGGGGTCCTTGGACTGCCGGGGAATGTGCTCGTTGGCCACCAGCTCGGACTGCAGCACCACCCGGGTGGGGCGCCCGACGGCCTCCACCTCGTAGTGGATTGCCAGCACGGCGCGCTGGGTGAAGGACACCAGCCGGGTGGAGCGCACCCGGATGACGCGGCCCGAGGGCGACGCCCACTCGACGACGCGGTGCAGCAGGCCGGAGCGGAGGTCGAGGATGCGCTCGTGGTGTCGCAGCTCGCCGTAGCGCAGATCGAAGGGCTCGTCGTCCACCAGCAGCCGGATCAGCTTGCCGTCGGTCACGTTGACGATGGTCTGCCCGTCCTCCGGATAGCCATAGCCGGCCTCGGCGTAGGGCAGCGGACGGGCCTCGTAGAACGAGTTCAGGTACGTACCCGGCAGGCCGCTCGGATCACCCTCGTCGAGGTTGCCGCGCACGCCGATGTGGCCGTTGGACAGCGCGAACACCGACTCCGACTGCGCGAGTTGCGCCAGGTCAAGTCCCAGTTCCCGCAGTGCCCAGGGCTCGACCGGAAAGCGCCGCTGCGGGATCACGCCTGCGCTCCGGACGTCGGCTCGCCGGATAACAGCTCGGCGAGGTCCCGGACGACCACGTCCGCGCCGTGCGCTCGGAGCTGGTCCGCCTGACCGACCCGGTCGACGCCGATCACGAAGCCGAAGTTCCCGGCCCGGCCCGCCGCCACTCCGGCCAGGGCGTCTTCGAAAACCGCCGCCTGGGACGGCTGGACCCCGGCGAGCTTGGCGCCGGCCAGGAAGGAATCCGGCGCCGGCTTTCCGCGCAGGTGCTGCTCGACCAGGGTCACCCCGTCGACGCGTCCCTCGACCAGCTCGGCAAGACCGGTGACCTCGAGCACCTGCCGGGTGTTGGCGCTGGAGGACACCACGATCCGGCGCAGGCCCGCGTCCCGGACGGCCTGCAGGTAGCGCCGCGACCCCTCGTAGACATCGACGCCGTCGGTGAGGATCCGTCGTTGCACCTCGGCGTTCTTGCGGTTGCCCAGGCCGTAGACGGTCGCCTCGTCCGGCCCGTCGTCCGGGCTGCCCTCGGGAAGGTGGATGCCGCGGGAGGCCAGGAAGTCCCGGACGCCATCCTCGCGGGGCTTGCCGTCCACGTACTCGTCGTAGTCGTGCCCCTTGTCGAAGGGCGTGAAGTGCTCCGGGTCCCGCTGCTTCAGGAACTCGTCGAAGGCCTGCTTCCACGCGGCCGCATGCACGGTGGCGGTCCGGGTGAGCACGCCGTCGAGGTCGAACAGGCAGGTCGTCACGTCGTCGGGAAGTCCTAGCAAGGTCGATCTCCTCTGGCCGGGGCCGTCGCCCTGCGCCTGCTGGCGAGGGCGACTCGTGCGAATTCAGGTTAGCGGCGTTGCGGCCGGGATCTTGGTGAAACGGCGGCGCGAACCGCTACCCGCTACTATTGCAAGACATTTGCAGGAAGCCCCTGCGGATGAGGCGGACACCCTGGGAGCGGCGCGACGATGACTGCGGACACCGAGGTCCAGCCCGATCCGTCATCGAGCCCGCCGGGAGCCGCCACGGGGCAGCAGCGGGCCAGGTTCAGCCGGGACGAGATACCCCGGCTCGCGGCACTGTTCGGCTTCGTCGCCGCCCTGCACGTGATCGGGTTCGGCCTCTTCTACTACTACAACTCACAGCCGCGGCTGCACTCCCTCGGCGACGGCAAGGGCAACCTGGTCTTCGCCGGGGCAGCCACCCTGGCGTACGGGTTCGGCCTTCGGCACGCCTTCGACGCCGACCACATCAGCGCCATCGACGACACCACCCGCTTCCTGCTGCAGAAGGGCAAGCGGCCGCTCGGTGTCGGCTTCTTCTTCTCGCTCGGCCACTCCAGCATCGTGTTCGCGCTCTCGGTGGCGATCGCCTTCGCCTCCAAGGCCGCGAGCAGGTTCCAGGCCAGCTTCAGCAATACCGGCGGGATCATCGGCACGGTCGTGTCCGCCACGTTCCTGTATGCGATCGCCGCGCTCAACCTGGCCGTGCTCGTCGGCATCGTGAAGATGTGGCACAAGGCCAAGCGCGGGCAGTACGCGCCGGACGAGCTCGAAACCCTGCTGGCCAACCGCGGCTTTCTGAACCGGATCTTCAAGGGCCGCTACAACAAGTTCATCAACCATTCCTGGCAGATGTACCCGGTCGGCATCCTGTTCGGCCTGGGCTTCGACACCGCCACCGAGGTCGGCTTTCTCGGCCTGTCCGCCACCGCGGCCGTAGCCGGCACGAGCGGCGGCACCACCCTGCCGCCGCTGGCGATCATCTCGCTGCCGGTCATCTTCGCGGCCGGGATGTCGCTGATGGACACCTTCGACGGGGTGTTCATGAGCAAGGCCTACGGCTGGGCATTCGTCACGCCGATCCGCAAGATCTACTACAACATCACCACGACCGGGCTGTCGATCTTCGTGGCGTTCGTGATCGGCTCCATCGAGGTCCTCGGACTGCTGTCGGACAAGCTCGCCCTGCGCGGCCAGCCCTGGGACTTCATCTCCGGCATCGACATCAACACCGCCGGGCGGATCATCGTCGGCGTCTTTCTCGTCGTGTGGATCGGCGCGGTGCTGTACTACAAGGTCCGCAAGATCGACGAGCGCTACGCCGACGTCCTGAACCAGGAGCACTCCGCCTGAGTTTGGTCGTATTTCAACCTGCGTTGTATGGTGAATCTTGGTTCGGCCATGATCCCGCCAGATCGTCCTCGCCCTTAGCGGTATCGCGCAGACAGCGCCGTCGTCGCATCGGCAGGACATGCCTCGAAAGCCGGTTTGATGACGGCACCTCTGTTTCCCTCGTTTCCCGCAGCCGGACCCGAGCTGTTCCCTCCCAGCCCGTTCGACGTCCCGCTCTGCCTCGACCTGGTCGCCGGCCGGCACGCCAATCAGCTGAGCGTCGCGGGCGCCCTCGATGAGCAGTGCGCCGGTCGGCTCGGCATGGTCCTCGATCGCCTCAGCCAGCTCATGCGCCCGACACTCGTCCAGCTCCACCGGGTGCGGAGGGCGGACGAAGACGTCGCGATGCGGCAGTGCTCCGGTGAACGAATTCTGCCTTTCCCAGCAAGCTGAAACGAACCACTACGCACAGAGAGAGCACACCGATGAACCAGCCAGCGCAGCAGCAGGATGTCCCCGGCGTCCAGTCGGAGATGACGCCCCGGCCGGATTGCGGCGAGGAGAGTTACCGGGGTTCCGGCCGGCTCGAGGGTAAGTCCGCCGTCATCACCGGTGGCGACAGCGGCATCGGCCGCGCGGTCGCGATCGCGTTCGCCCGGGAGGGCGCCGATGTCCTGATCAGCTACCTCAACGAGGACGAGGACGCCAAGGACACCGCTCGGCTGGTGGAAGAGGCCGGTCGCAAGGCCGTGCTGGTGGGCGGAGACCTGTCCAAGGCGCAGCACTGCCGGGAGCTGATCGCCAAGGCCGTCAGCGAGTTCGGCAAGGTCGACGTGCTGGTCAGCAATGCCGCGTACCAGATGAGCCACGAGTCGCTCGACGAGATCAGTGAGGAGGAGTGGGACTACACCCTCGACACCAACATCTCGGCGCTGTTCCACCTGGCAAAGGCGGCCGTTCCGCACATGCCCGCCGGCGGGTCGATCATCGGGAGTTCGTCCGTGAACTCCGATATGCCCTCCCCCAGCCTCGCGCCGTACGCGGCCACCAAGGCGGCTATCGCCAACTTCACTGCCAGCCTCGCGCAGATGCTCGGGTCCAAGGGCATCCGCGCCAACAGCGTGGCGCCCGGACCGGTGTGGACCCCGCTCATTCCGGCGACCATGCCCCCGGAGAAGGTCGAGAGCTTCGGCAAGGACGTTCCGCTGGGTCGGCCGGCTCAGCCTGCCGAACTTGCGCCGGTGTACGTGCTGCTGGCCTCGGACGAGGGCAGTTACATCAGCGGTGCCCGAATCGCGGTCACCGGCGGCAACCCGATCCTGTAGAAGTACGACCCCGTAGAACTGCGCTTTCCCGGCGCACCACCGGCCGCACAACCTCGCTGGTGGTGCGCCGTGGTGCGCTGCAGCTATTGTCAGACCTGGGTTCGACCACGCAGCCTTCACCTTGACCGGCAGATGTCACGTGCGGAGGTCCCTTTGATCAAGTCTCAGCAACCGTGCGCCATGCAGCTTCCCGACGGTCGCGGCCAGCTCTCCGACACCGCCCTGACACTGCTGCGGGGCGGGTCCGCGGTGCTGCCGCAGGACTTTGACCAGCAGGTTCTTGACGATTCGGATTTCCAGCTGGCGCTCTGGTGTTGTTACGAGCTGCATTACCGCGGTTTCGACGGCGTGGCTGACGAGCGCGAATGGGACCCTCGGGTGCTCGAATTCCGCGCGCTGCTCGAAGCGCGGTTCCTGAGCGCTCTTCGCGACGCGGTTGAGGTAGAGCCGGTCGAATCGGTCGGTGATATCCCGGCAATGCTGGTCAAACTGGTTGCTGACGACGACGGTCCGCCGCTGTCGCTGTACTTGCAGCGCAGTGCGACGGCCGAGCAGTTCCGCGAGTTCGTCCAGCACCGCTCGCTGTATCACCTCAAAGAGGCCGATCCGCACAGCTGGGCGATTCCCCGCCTGCACGGCCGAGCGAAGGCGGCGCTGATCGAGATCCAGAGTGACGAGTACGGCGGCGGATCACTGGAGCGGATGCACTCGCAACTGTTCCGCCAGACCATGCGCGGCCTGGGGCTGACCGACGGCTACGGCGACTACCTGAACCGGGTCCCTGGCGTGACGCTGGTGATCAGCAACCTGATGTCCATGTTCGGCCTGCACCGGCGCTGGCGCGGGGCAATCGCCGGCCACCTGGCCGTGTTCGAGATGACGTCCTCCATTCCGAACCGGCGGTACGCGCGCGGTATCCGCCGGCTCGGCGGCGACGATTCTACCGCCCGCTTCTACGACGAGCATGTCGAGGCGGACGCGGTGCACGAGCAGATCGCGGCCTACGACCTCTGCGGCTCCCTGGCCGAGGACGAGCCCGCCCTTGCCCAGGACATCGTCTTCGGCGCGGCCGCGGCGCTGTACCTGGACGCCAGCTTCGGCGGGTACCTGCTCGACCGGTGGAGCGCCGCAGCCCCGACGTTGCTGTGAACTCCCCCGCCGCGCCGACATCTCCCGCCGTGCCGCTGTCCTACGTCCTGCCGCTGAAGTGGACCGATGACCGTGAGCTGCCCGAGCTGACCCGGTACCTGCGTTGGCTCAGCACCGTCGCCGAGGTCATCGTGGTGGACGGCTCGGACGAATCGCTCTTCGGCCGCCATCACGCCGACTGGAACGGCATCACCCATGTGCGCCCGGCGCCGTGGGCGCACTGTCTCAACGGCAAGGTCGCCGGGGTGCTCACCGGGGTGAGCGTGGCGCGGCGGGAGAAGGTCGTGGTCGCCGACGACGACGTCCGTTATGACCCCACCGGCCTAGCGCGGGTGGGGCGATTACTCGACACCCACGACCTGATCGTTCCCGAAAATTACTTCGATCCGGCGCCGTGGCATGCCCGATGGGACATGTCGCGCTCGCTCATCAACCGTGCCGTGTTCGGCGGGGATTACCCGGGCACGCTGGCCTTCCGGAAGAGCACGTTCCACTCGGCCGGGGGCTACGACGGCGATGTGCTGTTCGAGAACCTGGAGCTGATGCGGACGCTCACGGCGGTCGGCGCGCGGGCGCGGCGCTGTCCCGACCTGGCGGTGCGCCGGTTGCCGCCGACGACCGCCAAGTTCGTCAGCCAGCGCGTGCGGCAGGCCTACGACAGCACCGCCCAACCCGGGCGCTTGGTGGTGGAGCTCTCGGCGTTGCCGGCGGTGATTGCCCTTGCGGCGGCGCGTGGCCCGCGACAGGCGCTCGCCGTGGCTACCGCTGCCACCATGGCTGTGGCGGTCGCCGGCCGGCTGCGCCGTGGCGGCGACGTGTTCCCGGCCAGCACGCCACTGCTCGCGCCACTGTGGGCGGCCGAGCGCGCCGTCTGCAGCTGGATCGCCCTGGCGCGCTATGTCCGGGGCGGGGTGCGTTACGGCTCCGGCGTCATCCGGATTTCGGCTCATTCGCCGTCGGAGCTGCGGCGTCGGCAGGCGGGACGTCAGAGAACCGGCTCAGCTTGTGTGAGTCATCGCAGTACGGCTTGATCGCGGACAACCCGCACCGGCACAGGGCCACCGTTGCCCGGGTCCGCGGAAGCGGGTTTCCATCGCGTCCGATCATCTCGAAGTCGCCGCGCACCAGCAGCGGCCCGTCCGGATAGAACTTCAGCTGGGCAGCCGGCTCGACGCCGACCGCGTTCAGGGCCGCACCGTCACTGGGTTGCTCCATTCTCCAAAGATATCGTTGCGCCGCCGCCACCGGCAGCACTGGCGCCGTTAATGCCACCGATACCACTGTGAGGACGGCGATGGTGCCGTACGCCGAGCTGGAGTCCCACGATGGCCAGCACCAGCACGGCGGACAGTAGTTGCGGCAGGGTTCCGCGAACAACGGCGGCCACCACCGCGAGCAGGCACAGCAGGTTCATCGGGCGCAGCAGGACAGTACGCATGGCTTGCTCCATCTGGATTATCGAAAGAAGATCGGGTGCCTCGGCGGCGCGAAGTCCGTCCGCGCCGCCGAGGGGAAGGTGCTGGATCTGCCGGTGCTTGCTGCGAGGGGCGCGACTAGCTCAGGGCGTCCTTGACCTTGTTGACCACGTTCTGCGCTCCCTGTAACCGCGCTCCCGCGGCGTCGCCGGGCTTACCCATGCCCTGGCTGCCGTCGTAGGTGGCGAACAGCTTCGGGTCCGGCGGCGGCAGCAGACCGGTGTCGTCGGTGAGCAATACCGGCTCGGCCTGGTAGATGATGTCCTGACCGCCGACCAGGGTCTGCCCCTGCGCCCAGCGACCCTCGCCGGCCTGGCTTCCCTCCGAGAAGCTCCAGAACGTGTGGTTCTGAACCTGGTCCTCGTCCTCGCTGTTGGAGTCCTCGATCAGGTCTGAGAACCCGTCCGCGATGAGTTGCTCGATGCCGAGCAGCCACTGCTGCTGGTGGAAGGTGTCGCGAGCGAGGTTGAACTTCAGCATCTCCTTGACGCCCGAGTCGTCGGTCATGTTGTAGATACGGCTGGTCATCAGCCGGCTCTGGCCCTCGGCCGCGGCGTTGGAGCGGAAGTCGGTGAGCATGTTGCCGCTGGCCACGATGTATCCGGCGTTCCACGGCACTCCGGCCGAGTCGCGCGGCACCGGGCCGCCGCCCGCGACGATGGCGTGCTGCGGGTTCATTCCGCCGATCACGGCGGCCAGCGAGGGGTTGGTGGCGACGGCGTGTTCGGTCACCTCGGACGGGGCGCCCTCGAGCAGCCGGGCCAGCATCGTCGACAGCATCTCGACGTGCCCGATCTCCTCGGTGCCGATGTCCATGATCATGTCCTTGTACTTGCCCGGGACCCGGCAGTTGAACCCCTGGAACATGTACTGCATCATCACCGTCATCTCACCGAACTGACCGCCCAGGATCTCCTGGAACTTGGCCGCGAACAGCGCGTCCGGCTTCTCCGGCTTGGCGGTGAACTGCAATTCTTTGATGTGGCGGTACATAAGCCCTCCCGGGTTCGGCGTGTTTCGACGTGGGCCTTCACCATGGCGAGCGCCCGTCCCGCTGCCGTGACACCGATCGCCACCCGCACGCCACGCCCGCGTCACCGCCGTGTCACCGCGGGTATGGGAACGATCCACAGCATCGATAAAGCCGGTCCGGCGCGGCATGATGAACCGAGAAAGCGCGCGGCGACGTTGACCAAAACGCATCCCACTCGCGCCGGGGTTTCGTCCATGACACAGTCCGCAGTCGCTCAGCGCAGGCCACAGCTATCCGTCCTCGGTGGTTTCGAGCTCACCGTCGGCGATGAGCCGTTGTCGTTGTGCGCGTCGGGTGAGAAGCTCCTCGCCTTCCTCGCCGTCCACGGCCGGTTCCGCCCCGTACGCCGCACGGCGCTGGCCGAACGGCTCTGGTCCGACACCGACCCGGCCAGGGCCTCGGCGAGCCTGCGTTCGGTGCTCTGGCGACTGCCCCGGCCACAGGGCGTGCAGCTGGTACGGACGTCCTCGGCGAGCCTGCACCTGGCCGATGACGTCACGGTCGACCTCTGGCACGCCGAGGACACCGCCCAGGCGATCGCTGCCTCGGCGGTCATGGGCGAGACGGTCACGGGCCAGACGGTCACGGGCCAGACGGTCACGGGCCAGACGGTCACGGGCCAGACGGTCACGGGCGAAACGGACAGCGCGGCGGCTCTCGCGGACCGCGCGGCAGCTCTCGCGGACCGCGCGGCAGCTCTCGCGGACCGCGCGGGCTGTGACCCGGTGACTTCGCTGGGCGGCGACCTGCTTCCGGGCTGGTCCGATGACTGGCTGATCCTCGAGCAGGAGGCTTTCCGGCAGACCCGGCTGCACGCCCTGGAGCAGACCTGCGCACGGTTGCGCCACTGCGGGCACTACGCCGCCGCCCTTCGCGCCGGCTCAGCCGCCGTGCGCTGTGAACCACTTCGCGAGAGCGCGCACCGGCAGTTGATCAAGGTGCACCTGGCGGAGGGCAATCACGCCGAGGCTCTGCGTCAATACCAGAGCTTTCGCCGGCTGCTGGCCTACGAGCTCGGGCTGCCGCCGTCGGCGAGCATCCGGAGTCTGGTCGCCCCACTGCTGGGCAGGCCGATCGACCACCAAGGACGCGAGACCTCTCAGCAGCCGGCACCGGAGGCGACACATGAACGACGCTGACCAAGCTGCCCCGCACAACGCCGGCCTGCTCATCAGGATCTGGGTCGAGCCCACCATGCCGGATCTGGTCAGGGCGCGATTCCTGAGCTTCCACCAGCAGGATCCGCCCACGAGCTGGGCCACGGCCGCGGGCGAGGACGCCTTGATCTCGGCGTTCACGCGGTGGCTGCACGAAGAGGTCGGCTGCCGCGGCGAGCACGTAACACCTGGTTCGACACCGGACCAGGCCTGATGCGATGACCTCGACGATCGAGCCGGCCGTCAGCTCCGGACCACCGCTCGGCGCTGAGGGTCGTACCGGTGGAAGGCCCAGCGGTCGGCTGCACAGCCGGATCCGCTCCGGATTGCCGTTACTGGGCCCGGCATTCGTGGCGGCGATCGCCTACGTCGATCCGGGTAACTTCGCCACCAACTTCTCCGCCGGCTCGCGGTTCGGCTACCTGCTGCTCTGGGTGATCGTAGGTGCCAACGGAACCGCCATGATCATCCAGAGCCTGTCCGCGAAGGTCGGCCTCGCCACCGGGCAGAACCTGCCGCAGCTGAGCCGGGAGCACTTCCCCCGCTCGATCGGACTGTGCCTGTGGGCCCAGGCCGAACTGATCGCCATCGCGACCGACCTCGCTGAGGTGATCGGCGGCGCGCTGGCGCTGCGGTTGCTGTGCGGCTTGCCGCTGCTCTACGGCGGGCTGATCACCGGCGGCGTCGCGTTCGCGCTGCTCGCCCTGCAGAGTCGCGGGGCGCGGCGGTTCGAGGTGGCCATCGCCGGGCTGCTCGCGATCATCCTGGTGGCCTTCCTGATCAACCTCGTCCGGGCCCATCCAGAGCCCGCGGCGGTGGCCGGCGGGCTGCTGCCCCGGCTGGACGGCGGCGACAGCGTCCTGCTGGCAACCGGAATCCTCGGCGCGACCGTGATGCCGCACGTGGTGTACCTGCACTCGGCCCTGACCCAGACCGCGACCAGGTCAGGCGATACCAGGTCAGGCGATGCGGTGCGGCGCCGCCGGCTGCTGCGAGGCCAGCGAGTGGACATCCTGCTTGCTATGGGCCTGGCCGGCATCGTGAACGCCGCGATGCTGGTCATCGCGGCAGCGGTGCTCCCCGGCGCGGGCAACGCCGACACCTTGGAGGGAGTGCACGCCGGGCTGGGCTCAGCCATGGGAAGCGGAGCCGCGCTGCTGTTCGCGGTCGCGCTGCTGGTGTCCGGACTGGCCTCGTCCGGGGTCGGAACGTACGCCGGCCAGATCATGATGGCCGGTTTCCTGCGCAGGCAGATCCCGCTGCTGGCTCGCCGGGGTATCACGCTGGCACCGGCGCTGGGCATCCTCGCGATCGGCGTCGACCCGACCCGCGCACTGGTGATGTCACAGGTCGCGCTGTCCTTCGGTATCCCGTTCGCCCTGGTGCCGTTGATCCTGATCACCCGGACCCGCGCCATCATGGGCGAGCTGGTCAACGGCCGGTTGATGACCGCGACCGCCAGCTCGCTCGCGGCCCTGATCAGTGCCCTGAACCTGTACCTAGTCTGGCGCACGATCAGCTGAGCTGGCGGTGCTGGAGCGGTACGGCCCTCAGCCGGGCACGGTGAACGCGTAGGTGGCGACGTGATGCCCCGACCAGCTGGCCGGGTCGCTCGGGCGGCCAGCCTGCTTCGTTCCCACCACGGACAGGACGTGCGTTCCATCGGGCAGTGGCGGCACCTGGAAGCGGTAGCGGAAGACGCCCTGCGCGTCCGCCTCGCCGCGGTCGAACACCGCCGTGGAGCCGGACAGCTGCAGATCCACCGTCTCGTAGGGCGAGAAGCCCGACGCCACCACGTCGATCACCCGCGCCGGGGCATCGGTCGCCCGCGCGCCGGGCCGCTGGTGGCCCGGATCGTAGCCCGCGGCTCGCTCGTCGGCGTAGGACAGCCGGGGGGCGCCGTACACCCGCTCGTTGTCGGCGAGCAGCGCCACCGGCACGGCCAGCGACAGCCCTCCTAAGAACGCCACGGCGACCGCGCCACGGCGGACCGAGCGGACGGAGTCTCGCGCCATCTGATCTCCTCCACTCCTGCTGACACCTTCCTATCGGCACGCCGGCCCGAGCTTGAGGCAACGGCGGCGGAATTTCCGATGATGGCCGGCTCGGAGGCGGCCCACCGAGCGGCGGGCTCGAACCGGCGTCCTAGTAGGGTCCGACGCGTGAGTACCGACGACACCTTCGATGACGTGCTGACAGCCAACGAGGACTATGTGGCTACCTTCCGGCTGGCCGGGCTGGCGCCGGTCGCGGCTCGGGGGCTGGCGGTGCTGACCTGCATGGACTCGCGGATCGAGCCGCTGTCGATGCTCGGACTGGCCCCCGGCGATGCCAAGATCCTGCGCAACGCGGGCGCTCGGGTGACCGATGACGTGCTGCGGACGCTGGTGCTCGGCCGCTACCTGCTGGGCGTCGACCGGGTCATGGTGGTCGCCCACACCCGGTGCCGGATGGCGGGCGGCAGCGAGCAGGAGGTGCACGATGCGGTGCTGGCGGCGGGCGGTCCCGACACCCGGAGCATCTCGTTCCTGGTGGCGCCGGACCAGCCCGCAGCGGTCAGGACGGATGTGCAGCGCGCGCGCTCGTGGCCCTATCTGCGGGGCACCACCGTCGGAGGGTTTCTGTATGACGTGGACACCGGACGCCTCTCCCAGCTCTGCTGAACTACGGCAGAGCTGGGAGGGCGGTTCAGCTTGCTCAGTGCTCCAGCCGGCTCAGTGGTTGATCTGGAACCAGGGCTGGGCCCAGCCGGAGTAGGTCTCGCCCCACTTGCTCTTGACCTCGGCAATGGTCGTCTGGGTCAGGGTGCCGCTGCCGTGAATGTCGTTGGACACGAAGTTACCCCCGCCGATCGAGAGCATCACGTGACCGTAACCGCTCGAGCCGCCCGAGAAGAACGCCAGGCCGCCAGCGGGTACGTTGCTGTCGCCGGCATGCTTGTACGACGACGGGATCGCCAGCCAGTGCGAGCGCGCGCTGGTGGATCCGCTCGCGGACCAGCCGTAGGCCAGCGCCACCACGTGGTCGCAGCGACCGGCGTAGTCGGAGTGGTAGGACGTGGTCTCGTGTGACTTTGCCCAGCTCGCGGCCTCCGCGCAGGTGTTCGGATCACCGAGGCCGCTGGTGGAGCAACTCTGGGTGAGGGTGCCACCACACAGCGGCGCGATCAGGGTGTCCGAGCCGGTGTAGACGTAGGTGTCACTGACGTAGCCGCCCTTGGCCGGGATGTGGTCCCAGATGTTGGCGGTTCCGTACGTCCCCCAGACGGTGTCGCCGTAGGTCTGGCAGTCGATCGTGATGCTCGCGCCGTCGGCCACCGAGCCCACGCCGGTGCCGCTGACGTGCGGGGTGGAGCGGACCGTCAGCGAGGGTCCGGATGTGTTGACCGTGCCGCTGGCGGAGGCATTGGCCGCCGTCATCGAGACGCCGAAGCCGCTGACCAGCAGGGACGCGGTAGCGGCCACGAAGGCCAGTCGGCGGCCGAGGCGCGAGCGGAAACGCGGCGATGCGAGCGGGGTGGGGTCGGACATGCTTCTCCTCTGGTGGCGGATGCGGGCTCCGTCGTGTGGCATCTGGCAAATCGGGCAACCAGGACAGTAGGTGACCAGCGCGCGAGGCGCAAGGGCAGCTAGCTGCCACACCTCGACCGGAGCGGCGCGCAAGCGGCGATCGCCTCATCGCCTCCGATTGGATCGGGCGCGCTTTCCAAGGAATACAGGCCTGTTCTTCATCGGCGGTCGCGTATGGTGCGGCATTCCCGTCATCCCTATGTCACCATCTAGCTGACAGCGGGTCGCCGGTCGAGAAAGCGCTGGCGCCGAAGAAAGCGAAGGTTCGACGAGGATGGCAGCACAGCAAGACGCGTTTGGGCCGGCGCAGGCATTCGCGCACCTCGCCAGGGAGCTCGCCGAGCAGCCCGACGCAGCCGCGGCCGCGAACCGGATCGTGGACATGGCGTCCAAGGTCCTCGGCTGCGCCGGAGCCAGCCTTCTCCGGCTCACGGACAAATCGAAGTTGCAGCTGGTTGCCGGCAGCGACCTCGATCTGCTCACCATCGCGGCGGCGACCGCGAACGCCCATGACAGCGGCGTGGCAAAGCAGGTACTGCAGGACCGTGTCGTGGTGCTCAGCAACGACCTGCGCGCCGACCCCCGCTGGCCGGCGTACACCCGGGAACTGACGGCGAGAACCTCGATCCGCAGCGCCCTCGGGTTCTATCTGCACCTCGACAACGTGGGCCTGGGCGCGCTGACCCTGTACTCCGACCGGGTCGACTTCTTCACGCCGGAGCTCCGCACGGCCGCCGGCATCTACGCCGACCACGGCGCGATCGCGCTGGCGCGAGCCATGAATCACGATGAGGCCGCGAACCTGCACATCGCCCTGAGCAGCAGCCGCAAGATCGGCATCGCGCTGGGCATCCTGATGACGACCCACCACGTCAGCGAGAAGGATGCCTTTGCAATGCTGCGGGTGGCGTCCCAGCACGCGCACCGCAAGTTGCGCGACATCGCCGCGGACGTCGCGATGACCGGGCAGATCACGGACTGACACACGATCGAGCAGGAGCGCCACTCGGCTCGACCGCCGGCAAGCACTGACTCCGCAATGTCACCGTCTCCTGAGGCCGCTGTCCGGCACATCCGGCAAGAAAGGCGCCCTCGCCGTCACGGTCCGTTAGCCGGGCCGTGACGGCGGCTCGCCACTCTCAGAGTTGCGTGCGGTCTCAGAGCTACCCGTTACCGGCCGGGCTCAGGTCGGCCTCGGCCGATACCTGGCCGGCGTTGCCCGGCGTCCGCAACAGCACCGCCGCAAGCACCGCACCGACCGCGGCGATGATGCCGGCGCCGAGGAACGCCGCGGAGAACCCGTGCGTCAGCGCCGAGAGGTTGCCGAGTTCGCGTGAACCACGGGACGCCGCGACCGCCGTCATGGCTGCCAGCCCGAGCGCCGATCCGACCTGGTAACTGGTGTTGACGATTCCCGAGGCGAGACCGCCCTCCTCTGGCCGGGCACTGGACAGGGCGGTACCCAGGGACGGGATGAAGGCCAGCGACATGCCGAGCGCGGCGACCAGCGAGGCCGGCAGGACGTCCACCGAGTAGCTGCCGTGCGCGCGGATCAACGACAGCCAGACCATGCCGACCGCGAGGACGGCGAGGCCCGTCACGGTCATGGCCTTGGCGCCGAAGCGCCCCATGGCACGCGGTGCCAGCGCCACCATGCCGATCATGATCAGGACGGTCATCGGCAGCAGCGCGGCACCGGACGGAAACGCACTGAAACCGAGAACCTGCTGCAGGTACAGGTTCAGGAAGAACCACATGGGAATCCAGGCACCACCGAGCAGCAGCTGGGCCAGGTTCGCCGCGGCCAGGTTCGGCGCGCGGAAGATTCCGAGCCGCATCAGCGGCTCGGTGCGGGCCGCCTGGATCTTGACGAACACCGCCAGCAGGACGACGGCTATCGCCAGGCTGCCCCAGGTCGCCAGCGATCCCCAGCCGGCTTCCGGCGCGCGGACGATGGCGTACACCGCCATGGCAAGGCCGCCGGTAACGGTCAGCGCCCCGAGCACATCGATGGAACCGCGCCGAGCGGGTGCGGACGGCATCAGCCGCGGCGTGGCGATCAAGGCGAGAACGGCGATCGGGATGTTGAGGTAGAACACCCATGGCCAGCTGATGTATTGGGTAACCAGGCCGCCGAGAAAGACGCCTGCGGTTCCACCGGCCGGCGCGGCCGCGCCGTACAGCGCGAGCGCCTTGGTGAGTTCCTTCGGCTCACTGCCGAACAGCATGATGAGCAGAGTGAGCGCGGACGGCGCGATCAGCGCGGCGCCCACACCCTGCACGGCGCGGCCGGTGAGCTCGACCCACACCTGCGGCGCCAGGCCGGCGATCAGGGATCCCACGGCGAGCACGGCCCAACCGGTCGAGAACAGCCGTCGCGCGCCGAAGAGGTCGGACAACCGGCCACCGAGTAGGAGCAATCCGCCGAAGGCGACGACGTAGGCGTTGAACACCCAGGACAGGTTCTCCTGCGAGAAGCCGAGAGCCCCCTGGATCTTGGGTAGCGCGACTCCGATGATCGACGTGTCCATGATGACCATGAACTGCGCGGTGGCGATCAACGCGAGGGCGCTCCAGCGTTGTGGAGACGGTGTGGACATGCGCACACTCCAGATTCGGGTGCCTGCGAAAGCAGGAAGGGAAACGTAGAAGTCATGTATACCCTAGCGGGGTACGGTATCGGAAGAGCCTTCCACTGCTCCCTGGCGGCCTTCGAGAACTACCCGCGCGGCTGGTCAGCGAACCGGCTCGGCCATGAACAGAAACGATCGCGGCACCCGCGGCACCGAGCGTGGCACAACCTGGTAGGGCCAGCGATCAAAGGCGGCACTGCCTTCTCCTGGTTGCACCGCCTCGACCGGCTCCCATTCACACGAGCGCAGGAACTCCTCGGGCTCGTCGCTGCCGAACTGCCACGGCACACCGTCCTCACGCAGCGCCGCGAGGAAGCCACGGGCGAGCGGATTGGTGATCGAGGCGCGACTGGCCATGTCGCCGACCAGCACACTGCCGTCGGCCGACAGCACGCGCAGAGTCTTCAGTAGGCGGCGAATAGCTTCTTCGGAAAGGAAGAACAGCAATCCCTCCATGACCCAGACGGTCGGCTCGTCCGGGTTGAATCCCGCCTCGATGAGGTCACCACTCCAGTTTCCGGCGAGGTCGACCGCAACCGCGCGGCGAACCGACACCGACGGTGCCGGAGCATCATCGAGCAGGTGCCGCTTGGCGTCGAGCAGCGCCGGACGGTCCAGCTCGTAGACCACCGTGTCCGCCGGCCAGGCCAGCCGCCAGGCCCGGGTGTCCATGCCTGCCGCCACGAACACGACCTGACGTGCTGAGCGGGCGCTCACCGCGGCGAGTGCCGCCTCGTCCAGATACTTCGTACGGACGGCCAGAAACGGTACCGTACCGGCGCCGGCATACCGCTCCAGCAGCGTGAATCCGGTTTCGCCCGCAAGCATTCGCGCGTACGGGTCGCGAAAGAGGTTGTCCGGCCGCTCGCTCTCGAGCGCGCGGGCAGCGGCAGTCCACTGTGCGGTGTATGAAACGGCTTCCATGGAGTCGATCCTTTCGGTGGGGTGGCTCAGGACTGCGCGGCACTGGCGCGGCGCAGGAAGATGCTGTGCAGGATCATGCTGAACACGGGCTCCCCGGTTGCCGACAGCAATTCGCAACGCGGCCGGACGATGCCGCGATCGGGGCGGCCGAAGGCAGGGCCCGAACTCAGCACGGTGAGGCGTGCCGACAGCCGGTCCCCGGGGCGCACCGGCTGGTGGTAGCGGATCTCGTCGATGCCGGGGGAACCGGCGCCCGCGCTGTCGGCAAGCAGGACGTCGACGTAGCGCCGCATGAACAGGGCGCCAGTCAGCCAGCCACTGGCGATCAGACCGCCGAACGGCGATCGTTGTGCCGCTGCCTCGTCGATATGGAAGGGCTGCGGGTCGAACTCCGTGCCGAAGTCGACGATCTGCTGGGCCGTGACGGTGACGTCGCCCAGCTCATGGATGTCACCCGGCTGAAAATCCTCGAAGTAGCGCATGTGCTTCCCTCCTGGAAGGAAATGGGATGTGCGGTCAGAGAACTCCCCACCCGGACGCCGTTGCCGAGCGCGGCAGGTTCGGCCATGGAGTCGGCAAGCTCGTCCGGACCGGCGAACGCGAAGCTGGCCGTTTGGAAGATCGGCACACTCAGGGGCCGGCGGCCGGCCACGTCCGGCACGCGGGCATGGATCGCTCGGGTGTCCGAATGCCGCGAATGGGCTGCGCTCGTCGGCGTTGCGGGCGTAATGTCCACTTCAGTCGGCTCGACGGCCGCGGGAATCGAACGTTCAGAAGCCGTCATGCATTGTCCATTACACATATAGACAAATGGCGCTGGCCGTGTTCCCGCCCGGGCGCGGCTTTCAGTAGGTGAACCGAAAGTGGGAAGACAGTGCAGCGGTTTCGCGAAATCGCCGTCGAGCGCGCGCTCGTCATTGCCGCACACCCTGACGACGTCGACTTTCTCGCCTCCGGCACCGTCGCCCACTGGACGGACGCCGGCACCGATGTCAGCTATTGCGTGGTGACCGACGGCGACGCCGGTGGGTTCGAGACGCAGACATCGCGGACCGATATACCCGCCCTCCGGCGGGCGGAGCAGTTGTGCGCCGCGGAAGCCGTCGGCGTACATCGGGTCGAGTTTCTCGGTTATCCCGACGGCGGGGTCGAGGCCACCGCGGGATTGCGAGCCGACCTGACGCGGGTGATCCGGGCGGTCCGGCCGCAGCGGGTCATCATGCACAGCCCTGACATCAACTGGCTTCGGCTGCCGGATTTTCATCCCGACCACCGCCGGACCGGCGAAGCCAGTCTGCAGGCTGTCTATCCAGACTCGCGCAACCCGTTCGCGCACCCGTTCCTGCTGCGGGACGAAGGCCTGCAGCCCTGGACGGTCGGCGAGATCTGGATGATCGGCGCCCCGGACAGCAATCACTGGGTGGATATCACCGACACGATCACGGAAAAACTGCGAGGGTTGCGGGCGCACGCGTCCCAGACGTCTCACCTGGACGACCTCGAAGACCTCGTGCGGCGACGCCTCGAAGAGCAAGCCGCCGACGCCGGCTTCGCCTCCGGAAGGCTGGCTGAAGCGTTCCACGTCGTCGACACGTCCTGAGCCGACACGTGGTTAGTCGACGAGTCATGGGCAGCGCACGCCATCCTGTTCTCCCTTCCGCCGTCGTTGAGCCGGCCTCGCTCTGTATACCCCACGGGGGTGCAAGAATTCCGGCGAGATCACTAAACAAGTTCTGCCTTAACCAGCACAGCAACTCTGTATACAAGTTGATCGAACGCATACCCTACCCGGGCATACCGCGTCACTATTGGGTACCGTACGGGGGTAGCCCCAGTCCGCTAGTTGTGTTAATTTACACAGAAGCCCGGTTCAGCTCAATATGGACCCTGCAAGATACGGTGCCGGCTCT
The DNA here is from genome assembly GCF_031845305.1 of Jatrophihabitans lederbergiae. Taxonomy (NCBI): domain Bacteria; kingdom Bacillati; phylum Actinomycetota; class Actinomycetes; order Jatrophihabitantales; family Jatrophihabitantaceae; genus Jatrophihabitans; species Jatrophihabitans lederbergiae. The sequence continues at coordinate 60,286 of NZ_JAVREH010000021.1, forward strand.
TCGCCTGCGACCGTCCAGAGTTCCGGCGGGCCCCGAGAGGACGATGATGTCGATCAATGGATCGCAAAGCTTTCAACAACAACTGGTGAATGATGCCGCGGCGGCAACCAGGGGCCTAACCATCGCCATTGGTGATCGCCTCGGGTTGTATGCCACGATGGCGGACTCGCAAGCAGTCACCGTCGCCGAGCTGGCCGAGCGCACCGGTCTGCAACCGCTGTACGTACGGGAATGGCTGCATGCGCAGGTGAGCGGTGGCTACATCGCCTGTGATGACACCGGTACCGAGTTCCACCTGCCCGCCGACCACGTCGCCGCGCTGGCCGATGAGCAGTCACCCTTCTTCACTGCCCCGTTCTTCTCCACCCTCAAGGCTCTCTACGGCAGCGAGAACGGCCTCGTCGAGGCCTATCGGGTCGGTGGCGGCGTCGGCTGGAACGAGCACGACACCAGTCTCGACGATGCACTGTCGCGGTATTTCCTGCCTGGTTACCGGGCGAATCTCGTTTCACGGTGGATCCCTGCCCTCGACGGAGTGGCGCGGAAACTGACGGCAGGCGCCCGCGTCGCGGACGTTGGTTGTGGAGTCGGCTACTCGACCTTCCTGATGGCTGACGCCTTTCCCGCCTCCTACTTCGCCGGCACCGACTACTTCGGCGAGGCAGTGGCTCAGGCAAGCCGGTCCGCCGCGCAGCAGCAGTTGCCCAGCTCTCGGGTGGAGTTCACCACCGCGGCCGCGGACACGTTCACCGGTGGCCCGTACGACCTCATCACCACCTTGAACTGCATCCACGACATCGGCGATCCGGATGCCGTAGGCCGCCACATCCGTTCGCAGCTGGCTGATGACGGCACCTGGATGATCGTCGAGCCGAACGCCGATCCCGACCCGGTGCGCAACACACACCCCGCCGGAAAGCTCTTCATGGCCCTGTCTGCCGTGATGTGCCTGCCCGCGGCAGCCGCTCAGAAGGGGCCACGCGCGCTCGGCAATCACTCCGGGGAGGCCACCCTTCGCGAGATTGCCGGTGACGCCGGCTTCAGCAGGTGGCGGCGAGCCGACGCGACGCCTGTGAGCGTCGTCTACGAAGCACGTCCGTAGCCACTACTTTTACCTGGAAGAGGACTCGTGACCACCATCGACCGCCCCGCGTCTGACCGGTTCGTTCAACTACTGGAACGCCTCGGCGAGAAGTCAGCCGACGACTACTACAACCCCTACCGCACCTTCACCTGGGCTCCGAACCTTCCTGAAGACGAATACTGGATGACACCCGAGTTGGTTTCGGCGTACGGCACCCCCGTGGCGGACGAGATCGGCGAAGAGGGCATGAAGCGGCTCTCCCGTTGGGAAAGCATCAACTTCTACAGCCTGAACGTGCACGGCATCCGGGAGTTGCTCATCGAGGTCGTCAAGCGCGTCCACATGCCCGGCTTCGAGATTCCTTCGGAGTTCTTCCACCACTTCATTGGTGAAGAGAACGAGCACATGTGGTTCTTCGCCGAGTTCTGCCGCCGCTACGGGAACAAGATCTACTCGTCGCCGTCACTCATGACGCAGGTTGAGGGCGACATCGAGATCGAGAACTTCCTTGTGTTCGCACGTATTTTGCTGTTCGAAGAGATCGTCGACCACTACAACCTGCGGATGGCAGACGATGTCAACCTGCACGAGACGATCCGCCAGGTCAACCGGGTCCACCATCACGACGAGTCGCGGCACATCGCGTTCGGCCGAGAGCTGGTCGCGTTGCTGTACGGCCGGTTCCGCGATCGCGTGGAACCACAGCGCCTTCGCGAGCTCGAGGTGTACCTCAAGCGATACATCGTCTTCAGCCTGCAGTCCTTCTACAACCCGCATGCCTATCGGGACGCCGGCCTGACGGACCCGTTGGAGGTACGCAACCGGATCATGGCTCATCCGGCCCGCCGCCTCGCCGAGCGTAAGGCGGTCCGCAAACCGCTGTCCTTCCTGGTCAAGGCCGGCATCTTTCAAGACGCCGAGCTTCCCTCGCTCTGAGATCGTGCAGGTACGCCCGTGCCGAGTCTGTGGCAGGCCCTTCGCCACGGACCGGGCCCCGATGGAAGGAACCACGCTATGCCAGCAGCCTCCGCCGCTGTGACGACGCCGGCCGAGCTGGGCGGAATCGCAGCCCTCGGTCCAGAGGCCACCACCTTGCTACAGCGCCTCGACGGCATCTTCGAGTCCTGGGGACGTCAGGTCGACGCGGTCCCGATGATCATGCCGCCGCTGTTGCCCGTCGCCCGGTTGGCCGCGCTCGACTACTACCGCAACTTCCCGCACCAGGCGATGGTCGTCGCTCCGCTGCAGCTTTCCGGAGTCGACCGGAGTCACGAGCCGTCCGACACGGGTTTTCTGCCTGAGGCGCTCGAGCCGGCGAGCCTGGGACTGCCCTCAGCTGCCTGCTACGGGATCTACCTGCATTTGGCCGGACAACAGCTGGACGCGCCCATGCGGGTGACCGTGCTCGGCCGCTGCTTCCGCCGAGAGGACCATTACGAGGATCTTCGACGGCTGCTCGGCTTCCACATGCGCGAGGTCGTGGCCATCGGCCCGCGCGACTACGTCGACGATCACCTGCGGCAGTTCACCTCCCGGGTGCGGGACTTCGCGACGCGGCTGGACCTGCCACTGCAGCGGGTGGCCGCGACAGATCCGTTCTATGACCGTGGCGGCTCGCGCGCGGTGTTGGCGCAACTCTCGCCGGTCAAACACGAGTTCGTGTACGAGGATCTCGCTATCGCCTCGACCAACATCCACCGCAACTTCTTCGGCGAGCGTTGCGAGATCACGCTTGCCGAGACCGGCGGCCCGGTCTTCACCAGCTGCGTCGCCTTCGGCCTGGAACGCTGGGTGTCTGCGTTGACTCGCCGCTTCGGTGGCTGGGACGAGGCGCACGCCGCCCTCAACGCTGTCGAGGGCATAACCGGGGCACTGAGCGGCCGCTGACCGTTTCGAGGCCGGTACGACCCTGATCAACCTCAATCAACGTGTTCAACCTGATCAATCTCGATAAGCCCTGCCATCGATGTGAAGGAGCCAACCATGGACGCACCACTGCAGCAGCTCAAGGACTGGATTCTCAAGCGGCACCCGGAACGCGACGACATCCCGGCTGACTACGACCTGATCGAGAACCGGCTCATCGACTCGCTGACCTTCGTCGAGTTCGTCTTCCTGCTGGAGCAGGTCAGCGGCCGGAGTATCGACATGGAGACCCTCAACGTCGACGACTTCCGCAAGCTGGAGGTCATCGACGAGCGGTTCCTCTCCCCCGTCGGCTAATGGGCTCCGTCCCGGGGGCTCCGACCCTCGGCATGCCGCTGGCAGGCGCCGTCTCCAACCTGGATCCCCCCGACCGGGGCGGCACCGGCCGGTTGCTGCTGACCGAACGCGAGTGCCTGATCCCGTTGCTCCGACGAGCCCCGGAGTCGTCGTTCCTGCTGCCCACACCGTGTACGGGCTGGACCGTGCGGGACGTGTTGGCGCATTGCGCGGCTGCCCTGACCCGGGTGGCCGCGGACGACCTGCACGACCTCTGCCCGGCGTGCAACAGCAAGGACGTCACCGATCGCGCCGGCCGGTCCATGGCCGAGCTCATCGACGAGCTCGAGGCGGGATATGCCGACGCCGGCCCGGTCATCGCCGCCGCTGAGGGACGCCTGGACGTCATAGCCCTGGGCGAGTGGGTGCACGCCGGTGACGTCCGGGAGGCGCTCGGGCTGGCCCCGGCCTATGCCGCCGCCGGAACGGAGGACGCGCTTGCGCTGCTGCGAACATGCAGCAGTGCGCGCAACACGCCGCTGCTCACCGCGGAACTGCCCGACCGGACGCTGGAGATGGGCCGCATGCTGCCGGATCAGGTGGAGCGGGCCTACCTGCGCACCGACGCGGAGACACTGATTCGGCTTTACACCGGCCGTCCGGTCGGAGCCCGGGAATATGAGCTGTGCGGCGCCGTCCCGGCCGACCTGGTGATCTACCGCTGACTGAGCACGACGGCCGCGCGCCCGCACCTTCCGGTGGGGGTGCGCGGCCGTCGTGGTGGCGCTTTGGCGCTGGTGACCGAAGCTCTACCCCGCTGGACGGAAGCGACGCAGCCGCAGTGAGTTGGTCACCACGAATACCGAGCTGAATGCCATTGCCGCACCGGCGATCAGTGGTGACAGCAGCCCCGCGGCCGCCACCGGAATGAGCACCACGTTGTAGCCGAACGCCCAGAACAGGTTGCCCTTGATGGTCCGCAGCGTGCTCCGGGACAACCGGATGGCATCCGCAGCGGCGGTCAGGTCGCCCCGGACCAGCGTGATGTCCGATGCTTCGATGGCGACGTCCGTGCCGGCACCCATGGACAGCCCGAGGTCCGCGGCTGCCAGCGCCGCCGCGTCGTTGACCCCGTCGCCGACCATGGCCACCACGCGGCCCTCAGCCTGCAACCTGGTCACCGTGCTGACCTTGTCCTCCGGAAGCACCTCGGCGATCACGTCGGCTGGATCGAGGCCGATGGCGCTACCGACGGCCACGGCCGCGCCCCTGTTGTCACCTGTCAGCAGCATCGGGCGCAAACCCAGCGAGCGGAACTGTCGCACCGCGGCCGCGCTGGTTTCTTTCACCGTGTCGCCGACGACGATGACACCTCGCAGCTGCCCGTCCCACGCCACCATGACAGCGGTACGGCCCGTTGCGGCGGCGGAATCGGCTGCGGCCTTGAGGCTGTCTTCCGCGGGTACGCCCAGCTCTGCGAGCAACGCCGGACGGCCGATGACGACCGAATGGGCGTGGCCATCCACGGTCACCGTCCCGCTGACGCCGAGGCCCGCGGAGTTCCTGAAGTCGCTGACCGGCGGGAGCACGTTCGGGCTCGCGGCCCGGTCTGTGGCGGCCCTGTCTGTGGCGGCCCTGTCTATGGCGGCGGCGGCGATCGCGGCGGCGATAGGGTGCTCGCTGGCGCCCTCCAGCGCACCGGCGATCAGCAGCACCTGGTCCGGCGTAACGTCCTCGGCAGTGTGTACTCCGTGCAGACTCATCCGTCCGGTCGTGACCGTTCCGGTCTTGTCGAGCACGATGGTGTCCACCCGCCGGGTGGACTCCAGTACCTCCGGGCCCTTGATCAGAAGACCCAGCTGGGCACCGCGACCTGTACCCACCAGCAGGGCGGTGGGCGTTGCCAGCCCGAGGGCACACGGGCAGGCGATGATGAGCACCGCCACCGCTGCCGTGAACGCCCGGACGGCACCGGAGCCGGTCGCCAGGGTGCCTATCAGTGTCCCCAGCGCCAGCAGCAGCACGATGGGAACGAAGACGGTCGAGATCCGGTCGGCCAGCCGCTGAACGGGCGCCTTGCCTGACTGCGCCTCGACGACCAAGCGCGCGATGTGGGCCAGCCGGGTATCCGCGCCGACTCGGGTGGCACGAACGATGAGCCGCCCCCCGGCGTTCACGGTTGCACCGGTGACGCCGTCCCCGGGACCGACCTCGACCGGTACCGACTCGCCGGTCAACAGGCTCTCGTCGATCGCCGAGGAGCCCTCCACGACGACGCCGTCGGTGGGCACCTTCTCACCGGGGCGCACCACGAAGGTGTCACCGACCAGCAGTTCCGCGACCGGGATGCGGCTCTCCACACCGTTGCGCAGCACGGCCACGTCCTTGGCACCGAGTTCGAGCAGGCTGTGCAGCGCCGCTCCGGAGCTGCGCTTGGCGCGTGCCTCCAGGTAGCGGCCGGTGAGCAGGAAGGTGACCACGGCTGAGGCGACCTCGAGGTAGATGTCGCTCGCACCGCTGCCCGAGCTCGCCGTGACGTCGAAGTGCATCCGCATGCCGGGCATGCCCGCGTCGCCGAAGAACAGCGCATACAGCGACCAGCCGTACGCCGCCACGGTGCCCATCGACACCAGTGTGTCCATTGTGGCCGCGCGGTGACGCAGGTTCGTCCACGCCGCGCGATGGAAGGGCAGTCCGCCCCACACCACCACCGGCGAGGCGAGCGTCAACGCGAGCCACTGCCAGTTGTCGAACTGCAGGGCCGGCACCATGGCCAGCAACACCACCGGAAGGGTGAGCACTGCCGACACCAGCAGGCGCTGGCGCAGGTGAGCGAGCTCGACCGATGCCGTGTCGGGCGCTTCGGTGTTGTCCGAGCCGGCCTCGGCGGCCTTGGGTAACTGAGCGGTATAGCCGGTCGCCACCACGGTCGCCACCAGCTCGGACGGCCCGATCACGGCCGGGTCGTAGCGGACGGTCGCCTTCTCGGTCGCATAGTTCACGCTGGCGGCGACGCCATCCAGTTTGTTGAGTTTCTTCTCGATCCGCGCGGCGCAGGAGGAACAGGTCATACCACCCACAGCTAGTTCCACTCTGGCCTCCGTGCCGGCCGATGACTGGCGCACTGCGATGTCGTTGCTGGTCATGCTGTTCCCCCTGCTGTTCGCTCTCGCGCTACGGCGCGGTGCGGCGGCTGCCGCGGATAGTCCGGCGACCTGATCAGGCGTCGACCAGCGCGTAGCCGGCCTCGTCCACGGCCTCGCGGATCTGCTCGTCCGCGAAACCCTCACCATTGACGGTGACGTGCCCGGTGGGCAGGTCGACCAGCACGGATTCGACGCCCGCGACCTTGCCGACCTCGCTGCTCACCGAGCTGACGCAATGCCCGCAGGTCATTCCGGTGACGGTGTACGTCTTCGCTGCCATATTTTTACTCCTTATTCATGCGCCTAACGGGCGCCGTGATATTCTTACCGTACCCCTGCGGGGTATGTTTACCTGCGGATCGGCCCGCTTGTCAAGTACCCCACCGGGGTATACGCGGCGGCCTGCGGAATGCCCTGAGGAGGCGACGTGCACGGCTACACGGCGAACAAAGACGACTATTTGAAGCGACTGCGCCGGGTGGAGGGGCAAGTCCGCGGCATCGCCAAGATGGTCGATGACGACAAGTACTGCATCGACATCCTCACCCAGGTCAGCGCGGCGACCAAGGCCCTGCAATCCGTCGCGCTGGGCCTGCTCGAGGAGCACATGGGGGGTTGCGTGGTCGAGGCGGCCCGCGCCGGTGGCCCGGAGGCCGACGTGAAGGTGAAAGAGGCGGCCGAAGCCATCGCTCGGCTGGTGCGCTCCTGACGGCGACCGCCACAACATCCCGGTCGGTAGCTCCCCTGTACCCCTGCCGGGTATCTTCGGTCGCATGATTTCCGCCGTGCTGCACGCACTGGAGACGGCCGGGTCGATGACCTGGCAGGTGACGTGGTCGCTCATCCTGGGCTTCACCCTGTCCGCGGTGATCGAGGCCCTCGTGCCCAAGAGCACCATCGCGCGTCTGCTGCCCGACGATCGGCCGAGAAGCCTGGCCACAGCCACGGCACTGGGCGCCGCCTCGTCGTCCTGCTCGTATGCCGCGGTTGCCCTCGCAAGGTCGCTGGTGCGCAAGGGCGCCAACTTCACCTCCGCGATGGCGTTCCAGTTCGCCAGCACCAACCTCGTGATCGAACTCGGCCTGATCCTGGCTCTGCTGCTGGGCTGGCAGTTCACGGTGGCCGAGTTCGTCGGCGGGCCGCTGATGATCCTGCTGCTGGCGCTGATCTTCCGCCGCTTCGTGTCCGCCAAGCTGATCGCCGCCGCGCGGACCCAGGCTGACAAGGCGCTGGCCGGCTCGATGGAAGGCCACGCCGCGATGGACATGAGCGTCGGCCGGCAGGGCAGCTTCCTGCGGCGCCTGGTCAGCGCCGACGGCTTCACCTCGATCAGCCACAACTTCGTCATGGAGTGGGCAGCGGTGCTCCGGGACCTGGTGATCGGCCTGCTCGTTGCCGGCATGGCCGCGGCCTGGGTGCCCGAGGACTTCTGGCAGCACCTGTTCTTCGCCGGCCACCCCCTGCTCGCAAAACTGTGGGGCCCGATCATCGGTCCGCTGGTGGCCATCGCCGCTTTTGTGTGCTCGATCGGCAATGTCCCGCTGGCGGCCGTCCTGTGGAACGGCGGCATCAGCTTCGGCGGGGTGGTGAGCTTCATCTTCGCCGACCTGATCATCCTTCCGCTGCTGGTGATCTACGCCAAGTACTACGGCGCGAGGATGGCGTGGGTGCTGTTCGGCGCCTTCTACGCCACCATGGTCGCGGCCGGCTACGTCATCGAGTTCGCCTTCCAACCGCTGGGTCTCATCCCCGCCGAGCGGCACGCGAGCATGGGCGTCGAAGGCATCCGGCTCAACTACACCAGCGTTCTCAACATCGTGTTCCTGGTGCTCGCCGCAGTACTGCTCTGGCGGTTCCTCCGCACCGGTGGCCGCGCCATGCTGTCCATGATGGGCGGCAGCCCGGAGCCGTCGCCGGGGTCAGGGCACTCGCACCACGAAGCCTGAGGGAGCCGATCCTGAGGCGGATTCCGGGCCGGTCAGGCACTCTGGATCGATGCAAACGTTCCTGCCGTACTCGGACTTCGTCGCCTGCGCCGAGGTGCTGGATTCGCCGCGGCTCGGCAAGCAGCGCGTCGAGACGCTGCAGATCCTGCGCGCGCTGGAGCTGCCGGACTACGGCTGGCAGAACCATCCGGCCGTACGGATGTGGCATGGCCGGACGGAGGCCCTGGTGCGTTACGGCCTGGACTGCGCCCAGGTCTGGATGGCACGCGGTCATGCTGACTCGACCTTCGAGCAGATGGCGGAGTTCGCGCCCTGGGTGCGGGACAGGACACAGGCCGACCTGGCCCAGGCCGGGATGCTGCCGAGTTGGCTCGGCGACGAGCGGCTGCACGCCTCACACCGGAGCAGACTGATCGGCAAGGACCCGGAGTTCTACCGGGAGCGCTTCGCCGGTACCCCGGAGGGCCTCGACTACTTCTGGCCGGGCCCCGATCCGCTGGCCCCCGAGGCAGTCACCGGCGACGGCGACGAGCACCGGCTGTGGGTGCTGCGCCCGGAATCGGACGAGGGCCTGGGCCGGGCGGTGTCCATCGGGCAGGTGGGCCTCGGTGAGGGAACCGGAATCCGGGTGGACGTAGCGGGGTCCGACCTGGCCGCGCTGCGCGCCCTGCAGGCCAAGCCCTCGCGCCGGCCGTCGCGGGGCATGCGCGCGCTGGCCGACCTGATCAACCTCGTCGAGCCGGGCGACGACCTGGCGGTGCTGATCTCGGGAGGCACGGCGCTGTTGGTCGGTGTGGTCACCGGGCCGTACACCTTCGCGCCACGCGACCCCGCAGGCGTGCTGCACCGTCGCAGCGTCCGCTGGGAGCGGGTCGTCCCCCGCGCTGCGGTGAACCCGCCGGCCGCGCTGCAGGACGTCCGGCCGCTGTTCCGGGTCGCCTGGAACGTCGCCTGGAACCGGCGGGCGTCGGAGTTGGACACAGTCGTCGGAGTTGGACACAGTCTAGGAGTGGACACTGTCTTGCCACCCGCGATGAGAACCTTTCGAGAGCAGGCGACGCCATGACCTTGCCCATCCCGTCGAACCCGGAGACGGTCTTCACCTACGGCGCGCCGCAGCTGAAGTTCGGGCCCGGTAGCTCGGCCGAGGTCGGCTTCGACCTCTCCCAGTTCGGCGTGCGGCGGGCGCTCGTCGTGACCGATCCGGGCCTCAGCGCTATCGGCCTGCCGCAGCGGGTGGCCGAGCAGCTGCATCCCTTCGGCATCGAGGCGGCGGTGTTCGACCAGGCCCACGTCGAGCCCACCGACGAGAGCCTGCGGCAGGCCATCGACTGGGCGCGTGAGAACGGCCCGTGGGATGCGTTCGTCGCGGTGGGCGGTGGTTCGAGCATCGACACCGCCAAGGCCGTCAACCTGCTCACCACCAACCCCGGCGAGCTGATGGACTACATCAACCCGCCGGTCGGCGGCGGCCGAGCGCCGAGCGCCCCGTTGAAGCCGCTCGTCGCGGTTCCCACCACGACCGGCACCGGGTCGGAATCCACCACTATCTGCGTAATGGATGTGCTTGCGCTCAAGGTCAAAACCGGTATCAGCCACGCCAGGCTCCGTCCCACCCTGGCGGTCATCGATCCGGACCTGACGCTCACCCAGCCGGCCGGCGTGACCGCCGCGGCGGGCATGGACATCCTGTGCCACGCGCTGGAAAGCTACACGGCGCGGCCGTACGGCTCGTACGAGCACAAGACCGCCGAGCAGCGGGTGCCGTACTGCGGCTCGAACCCGATTGCCGATATGTGGTCGGAGAAGGCGCTCAGCCTGCTGGCGGCATCGTTCCGGCAGGCGGTGACCGACGGTTCGAACCGCGATGCCCGGATCGCCATGGCAATGGCCGCGACGTTCGCGGGAATGGGTTTCGGCAATGCCGGCGTGCACATTCCGCACGCCAACGCCTATCCCATCGCGGGACGGGTGAAGGACTTCCGTCCCAGGGACTATCCGCAGGACGAGCCGATGGTGCCGCACGGCATGTCCGTTGCCCTCACCGCCCCGGAGGCATTCCGCTTCACCTTTGAGGCCAATCCCGAACGCCACCTGCGGGCGGCGACGCTGCTGGCACCGGATGCCACCCAGTCGCGCGAGGCCGCCGACTTTCTGCCGGACGTGCTGGTCGGGCTGATGCGCGACATCGGCATTCCCAATGGCGTGGCCGGCGTCGGCTACGCCGAGTCGGACATCGATGACCTGGTGAGCGGCACCATGCAGCAGCAGCGACTGCTCGCCACCTGCCCGCGGCCGGTCCACGAGGACGACATCGCGGCCATCTTCGAGAACTCGTTGAGTCTGTGGTGAGCGGAGGGTGCTCGGCTCTCCGGCGGGCGGCGACGGTCAGCGTCGGTACGGTGCCGTCAGCCAATAGCCGCCGACTGCCAATGCAGCGAAGGCGAGGACGGCGAACAGCCCTACCCAGACCAACCCCGGCAGCCCGGTCAGGCGTGCCAGCCAGTCCGCGTCGGAATCCCGGGCGCCGCCGCCCCGTCGCTTGGACTGCAGCTCCAGAACGGGGCGCGGGGCCGCGAAGAGCAGGAACCAGGTGATCAGATAGGCGCACGCTGACTGCCACCGCTCGTCCAGCCACCAGGACACCGCAAACACCGCCGACCCGGTACCCAACACCGAGCACAGGCCGAACCAGTTGCGAATCTGCAGTAGCAGCAAGGCCAATCCGGCGAGCAGCCCCCAGAGCAGCCCCACCGCATGACCACTGCCGAGCACCGCCGCGGCGGCGAGCCCGAACAGCGCCGGGCCCGGGTAGCCCGCGACGAAGGTGAGAATCATGCCGGTCCCACGCGGCTTGCCACGCGACACCGTCAGGCCCGAGGTGTCTGAGTGCAGCCGGATACCGGCCAGCCGCCTGCCCGCCAGTAGCGCCACAACCCCGTGCGCCGCCTCGTGGACGATCGTGACGACGTGGCGGCTGAGGCCCCATGCGGGCCGGTAGAGCACCAGCAGCAGCGCCAGCGCGGCGGTCACCACCATGACTTCGGCCGGCGGCGGAGCCTGGGTCGCCCAGGCCCGGTGCCACACCTGCGCCACCGCGTCCATGCGGCCAGCCTGCCATCCTCCCTGACGGTCTGCGTGGCGCCGTCACGGCGACCAGCCGAAGCAGTTGCCGGTCCGCGGCTGCCAGAGCGGCGAACTCTGCAGCTGGCGCACCGATCGGGCGAAGTGGTTATGCTGCCCTTCGTGCCCGGGATGCTGAATCGACGCTGGCTGTTCACAGTGACCGGCGTGCTGCTCTGCACATCCGTGGCCGGCTGCACCGGATCTTCCACCACAGCATCCCCGGCAGACAGCACGGCCGGTACGACCGCGGTTCCCAGCTCGGTGGCGCCCACGACGACCAGCGCACCGGCCACCATCCGCACCGCGACCAGCGCACCGGCCACCATCCGCACCGCGACCAGCGCACCGGCCACCATCCGCACCGCGACCAGTGCTGCCACCAGCGTGGCGCCATCCAGTTCCAGTGTGCGCACCTCATCGCCGGCAGCTGCGACGGCGAAGCCCAGCACCTCATCGCCCACGATTCCGACGCTGAGCACCTCGCCGAAGCCCAGCACCTCATCGCCCACGATTCCGACGCCGAGCACCTCGCCGAAGCCCAGCACCTCACTTAAGCCCTCGAACACCAGCATCCCGCCCAACCTGTGCGCCGCGACCGACATCGCGCAGAACACCGCCGATGCCTACATGGGCGCGCTCAGCGCGGGTGATGAGAAACAGGCGCTGGCCTGCGTGCTGCCGGGCACCGTTCCGCTGGCCATGACCCGCAGCCTGTCCACCAAGATGACCGGCACCGCGGTGTACCTGCCGAAGTCCGGTGCCGACGGGCCGACGGTGTTCGGCTACGTCGGAAGCGGCCGGAGCATTGACGTCACCGTCACCCGGGAATCCGACGGCAAGTTCTGGGTGACCAAGGTGGTGACCAGGGCGGCCTGAGCAGGCACCTCACGGCACAGCCTGGTGACGCTCTGCAATCACATGTTGCGGCTTCGCAGTCAGCGTGATCTGGTTAGCGCGTCAGCTGTGTCGGTCGTCCCACCCGGGACGTGACGGGGGGCGATGTGATCGGTCTGGTGAGCGCGGCCGCGCTGTTGCTGGCGGCCGCGGGTTTGTCCAAGATCGTCAGCCGGCACGCCGGTCGGTCCGCCCTGGTCACCGCCCGCATTCCCGGAGCCCAACGGCTCAGCGGCGCACTCACCGCCCGCCTCGCCGGAGTTCTCGAACTGTCAGCCGGAACAGCGGCAATCCTGATCGGGGGTCGGCTCGGTGCCGCGCTTATCGCGGTCTCGTTCGCCGTACTGGCCGCAATGTCCATCCGGATGATGGCAGTTGCCGCCGGGCAGGACTGCACCTGCTTCGGCCGCCCGACCGAGGTCACGCACTGGCACACCGCGGTCAATCTCGGGTTCGCGGTGATCGGCGTCGCCGCGGTCATCCGGCCGCCCGGCACCGTGCTCGGTGAGTTCTCCCGGCACAGCCCCACCGCGGCCGCCCTCGTGCTGGGCGCGGGCGTGCTGGCCTACCTCGGCTACCTTCTGATGACCGCGCTGCCGGAACTGCTCCGCGCCGCTTCCCAGGTGGAGGTTCTTCGTTGATCGCCCTCGTCACGGTAGAGACTGTTCTGCTGCTGATCCTCAGCGTCCTGGTGGCGGGGCTGCTGCGCGGCTATGCCACCGTGCTGCGTCGGCTGCACCAACTAGATGGTTGATTCCTTGGAGGGTTAGTGGTCGTAGGCGGTCAGTGATCGTTTGGTGGTGGCGCCGGTGGTCCAGTTGTGCCAGATGCCGGTGGCCATGGCTAGCAGGCGTTGAGCGACGCGGGT
>NZ_JAVREH010000022.1:0-73087 GCF_031845305.1 Jatrophihabitans lederbergiae
CCACCGCGCCGCAGCGATCTGAGCAAGCTGCACGGCCGAGTCTGACACTTTCAGCTAGCCATCCCACACGTTTGGTCGACCGGCGCCATCCGGCGTCACCGGACTGCACCGATTCCGCGACAGCCTCCGTGAGGAAGGGATCGGGCTCATCCGCGCCGCCATCGAGCGCGGGGTGACGTTCTTCGACACCGCCGAGGTCTACGGGCCGTTCGGCAACGAGAAGATCGTCGGCGAGGCCATCGCGCCGATCCGCGGCCAGGTCGTCGTCGCCACAAAGTTCGGTTTCGAGTTCGACGCCGACGGCAACCAGACCGGCGGCGTGAACAGCCGACCCGAACACGTCAAAGCCGCCGTCGAGGGCTCGCTTCGCCGGCTCGGGGTCGAGCGCATCGACCTGCTCTACCAACACCGCGTCGACCCTGCCGTGCCCATCGAGGACACCGCCGGCGCGGTCAAGGAGCTCATCGAGGCCGGCAAGGTCGGTCACTTCGGGATGTCGGAGGCAGCGCCGGCCACCATCCGCCGGGCCCATGCCGTCCAGCCCGTCACCGCTTTGCAGTCGGAGTACTCGCTGTGGTGGCGTGAACCCGAGGCTGAGATCATCCCGACGCTCGCCGAGCTCGGCATCGGGTTCGTGCCGTTCAGCCCGCTCGGCAAGGGCTTCCTCACCGGCACGATTGACACGACCACAGCCTTCGAGGCCGGTGACTTCCGCGGCTCCATCCCTCGATTCGAGGCCGATGCCCGCACCGCCAACCAGGCCGTGGTCGAGCTGCTGGACCGCATCGCCGCACGGCTGGGCGCAACGAAGGCCCAGGTCGCGCTCGCCTGGCTTCTCGTCCAGCACCCGTGGATCGTGCCGATCCCCGGCACCCGCAAGGTGTCACGGCTCGAGGAGAACCTCGGCGCAGCCGACCTCCAGCTGTCCAGGACAGACCTCGACGAGATCGAGGCGGCATCGTCGGCCATCACGGTGCAGGGCGCACGCTATCCGGACGCGATGGAACGGCTCATTGACCGGTGAGCCGCAGGTAGCCCGCAGTAGGTCCCAGAACATCGCCACCCTGCTCACGCCGTTCACCGCGTTCCTGCTCGCCGAGACCATCCACGCATCCGGCGTGCTCGCGGTGGTCACCTGCGTAGTCACCTGCGGGCTGATCATGAGCCAGACCGGTCCCCGAATCGGTCGCGCCGACACCCGACAGCAGACCACCGCGTTCTGGACCCTCGTCACCTACCTGCTCAACGGCGCGCTATTCGTCCTCGTCGGTCTCGAAGCCCAGACCACCATCCGCAACCTGACCAGCGTCGCCCTCACCGTGCCAAATAGCGCTGCGAGAACCACGCCACTTACCGCTGAAGGTCACAGCTGACGGGACGTCCGAGACCAGCCAGTTTCAGGCCGCTTGTGACACACTCGCCGGGATGGAGCCGATCCCCGTTGACATCCCCCGAGTGGCCACGCCGGCGCAGGCCCCCACCGTGGCCGGACTGCTCGACGCCTTCAACAGGGAATACGACACGCCGACGCCTGGGATAGCCGTCCTCGAGGCGCGGCTCGCGCGGCTCCTGGCCAGCGGCGACGTGATCGCCCTGCTGACCGGGGAACCGACTGTCGCCGTTGCGTTGCTGACCTTACGGCCCAACGTCTGGTACGACGGCCCGGTCGCTCTGCTCGACGAGCTCTACGTCGCACCGGAGCTGCGCGGACGCGGACTGGGCTCCGCGCTGCTCGCCGCCGCCGAGGTCGTGACCCGACAACGTGGTGGACAGCTGCTTGAGATCAACGTCGACGGGGACGACACCGACGCCCGCCGCTTCTATGAGCGGCACGGCTACGCCAACACGGAGCCGGACCAGGACCAGCCGCTGCTGTACTACTACCGAGAACTGGGCGCGGCGACCTCCTAGGCACCGAAGTGTCCGCAAGCGATCGATCAGCGGGACCGTGCCGGTTGCACTGGGGTCAGTACGGCAGCTCGTGCGGCGAGCAGCTTCGATAGTCCGGCTCGGGCGGCGATGGGAAGCGGACCGCGTCGATTTCAGTTCGGCCTTCCAGCAGGGCACGGGCGATCCGATGCATGCCGTCCATGACACGACCGTCGTGGCCCAGGATGATCGGATAGGACGTGTCCACCTCACTGATCAGCCTCACATGCTCGACGACCTTGCGGACCGTGGGGACCTCGGCGCTTCCGTCGAACCAGTACTGCGTGTCAATCTCGCCGATCGAGTCAACGGTCACCTGCTCGACGGAGAGATCTCGACTCAGCGCGATCAGGCGGTCGACATCCCACGCATCGAATCCCCGCTTGGCTGGCCAGAAGTGGTACTGCTTGCGCACGACGTAGTCTCTCCCATCCGCTCCTGAAGGCGGCTACTGGCATGAGGATCAGACCACGAGCTGCAGAGTGATCGCACGCCTGCCGTCTCACTTTGTCGTCCCGGTAGAACACTGTCTACCGGGACTGCGTCCGGTAGACAGTGTTGCCGGGCCGACCCGACCCGTGCCTGTCCCGATAGACCGTCCGAAATGGAATCCCGCAAAGGGGGCGCGTCAACCGGGACGTAAGGCGACCGCCGCGGGACCGGAGCTGCAGGTTGCCACCGCGGGTTCGAGGACAAGATCTCCAGCCGTCGTGCCGAACGGGACGGGCTCACCGCCGCGCTGGACTATTAGGTGACCACCCAGGTCCTTCCAGTCTTCGCCGATAATCAGCATTATGTCATTACGACCACCGGCGAGCCGCACTGTGCTCGGACGCGCCGGCCCGAAGGTCCTTGCCCCACCAACCCAGCGAGGGTTCGCCGGGCATGCAGAGAGCAGTTGGACGCTGCCTACGGCCGGTAAACCAGGATGACTTGGATCTATCGATCCGGGTGCGGAACCGCGCGCAGATCGAGTCCTTCGATGCCCTCGAAGTCGGCGGGATTGCATGTGAACAGCGGAATGTCTTCGGCGATCGCAGCAGCGGCAATCAATGCGTCATAAGCGCGTGCAGACGGCTTGCGTCCCGCAGCTCTCAGGGATGCTGCCACGCGGCCGAATGCACGCGCGGCTTCGCCGCCGAATGGAACCGTCTCGAAGTCGGATTCGGCTTGTTGGAGGTGTGACTGCCGAGCGACCCTCTCCGTGGCAGTGCGGGCCAGATGCGGTCCGACCGAAAGCTCCGCCAGCGTGACCGCGCTGACGACTGAGTCCTGCGGCAGATCGGACGGGTCCTTCAGTCGGCCCAACAGGATGACCGTCGAAGTGTCCAGCATGCCGCGGCCGTTCGGCACGGTCACAGCGTCGCGTCCAGTACAGAGTCCAGATCTCTACGCAGCGCATCAGGATCGACGCCGGGCAAGTGGCGACGCCGGGCGATGAGGTCGGCTGGCGACGGGCTCCGTCGGGTTCGTGGTCGCAGTTCGGCAACCTCGGTGCCGTCCCGAGTGACGACAAGAACCTCGCCGCGCGCAACACGGTCCAGCACCTCTCCCCCGTGATTACGCAGATCGCGGACTGAAACCGACTCCATGGACCAACCGTATCACCGGTGAGACGAAGGTACCCGGGGATCGTCCCGAATAGTTCCGATCCGAATATTGACGGTTACCGGTAGCACGGTCATTATCGCAGCCGATGGCACGATGACCCTCGCCTCCGGGCAGGCCGGTAAACGCCGGATCGAGGGCTCCAGAGTCCCCGCTTTTGCTCGACTGGACGGCCCGCACGCTGGGCCTACCGGGCGCGGCCGAAGTCGTCGAACTCGCCCGACCTCCACCAGCCCGCAGACGCCGTTGCTGCAGCCCTATCTGTCGCCCGCGGGGGAACGGGCCTGGTTTCTCGACCCGCAGGCGCGGGGCGTACCGGCCAGCGCCGCCGCATACTCCCGACGGATCATGATCAACTTCGGCGACGCTCGGCACCGGGAGTGGCGCCACTCAGCGGCCGAACCTGACCGTGACCCACCTGCAGGTCAGGCCAGATACGGTTGACCGGCTCAGGTCGATCCAGCGCGGAGTTGACCCAGCGTCGCCCTCGCTCTCTTCTTGTCGAGCTTGCCCATGCTCGTCTTGGGCAATTCATCGAGGAAGATGTACTCGTCGGGCAGCCACCACTTCGCGAACCGATCGGTGAGATAGCGGGTGAGGTCGGCAGTACTCACCTCGGGATCCCGTTTCACGACAAGGGCGACCGGGCGTTCCTGCCACTTCTCGTGCGGGACGCCCACAACCATGGCTTCGCGAACGCCAGGGTGGGTCATGAGGGCGTTCTCGAGGTCGATGGACGAAATCCACTCCCCACCGGACTTGATGTGATCCCGAATCCGGTCCTTGACTGTGACGTAGCCGTCAGGATCGATCACTGCCACGTCACCGGACTTGAACCAGCCCGCCAGTTTGGTGGACGTGCTCTCAGCCTCGACGTTGAGGTACCCGCGAGCGGTGTACGGCGCACGCAGGCACACTGTGCCGATGGACGTCCCGTCCCACGGGAGTTCGTCGTCGTCCTCGTCCACGATCTTGATCTGCATCAAGGGAATCGGCAGGCCGCCGGAGGTGCGGCGCGCCCAGTCCTCCTCGATCGGGGCGTCGGCCAGGGTCGACTTGGTGAAGTTGAAGCAGACCTGCGGGGACGACTCAGTCATCCCGTAACCGGTGAAGGCCCGCGTGCCGTTCGTGGTCATCCACCAGTCGAGCAGCCCACGCGGGGGCGCCTGAGCTCCGAGCCACATGAGTTTGAGGGAAGACAGGTCGAGGTGTTCTCCTGAGCGCTCGATGTAGTCCCGCATCATCTGGCCGACCGTGACCGCGGCGTTGACGCCAGTGACCCGCTTGTCGGCGATGATCTGCAGGTAGTCGCGATCAAGCGGGTGCTCACCGGTGAGCACGATGTCCGCGCCTTGCGCCAGACAGGTGTGTGGCACGCACCAGGCATTGGCGTGGAACATCGGAGAAATCGGCATCCAGACCGCAGATTCGTCGACGCCCAACATCCCGTTCATGCCGAGAATGAGTGACTGCAGGACCAATGCACGGTGGGAATAGACAACGCCTTTCGGGTCTCCAGTCGCCGCCGAGGTGTAACAGATCGCGGCGGCCGTGTTCTCGTCGAACGTCGGGAATTCAAACTCCGACGATGCGCGTGCCATCAGTTGTTCGTAGGAGTAGACCGGCGACAGGTTGGTCACCGGCATCGTGCCATCGTGCATGATCACGAAGGCTTCGACCTTGGGAATGCCGATCTCGACCAGGCGCTCGACCGCCGGCACCTGATCGGCGTCCAGGAGCAGCACGCGCGCGCCGGCGTGGTTGAGCGTGTACGCCTGCTGGTCCTCGAAGAGCCGCATGTTCACGGTGTGAAGCGTGGCGCCCATTACGGGCACTCCGTAGTAGCACTCCAGATGTCGGTAGTGATTCCAGGCGAGGGTAGCGACGACATCACCGTGCGTAATCCCAAGCGCGCCGAGCGAGTTGGCGAGCCTTCGGACGCGTTGTCCGAACTCTCGGTAGTCATAGCTGTGGTAACCGCCAGTGGAGAGTCGCGTGATGATGCGCTTGTCGTGAAACAGACGCTCCGTCCGCCAGAGGAAGCTGCTCAGCAGCAGCGGAACGTCGAGCATCAAGCCTTCCACGGGACCTCCAAATAAGTCGGCTGGGGGGACGATACGACGCCAGGACGAACGTGTCAATATTCTATAGAAGTCATTTTTTGGCCAGCGGCGAGGTGATCACGGCTTCGAGGCAATTTTTCTATAGAGTATTGACAGCGCCTGGGTTCCCGCTTGTAACCTCACGGACACGTCCAGGGACCGTGTGGCCTGACTCACGTCGTCTCCCACTCTCGGGTCGTCCTCCAACTCAAAAGGAGCTCCAACATGGCTGTGTCCAACGCGTGTTCGTCACCGCTGAGCCGCAGAGGCTTCCTAGGCGGTGCCGCGGCGCTCGGTGCGGCAGGCGTGCTGAGCGCGTGCGGTGTCGGCGGAGGCAACTCCTCCGCCTCAAATGCCTCCGGTGCTCGCAGCGGCAGCAAGACGAAGGGCTTCAAGATCGCCGTCGAGGACGGCTACACCGGTAACACCTGGCGCACGCAGACGAACATCAACATGCAGCAGGTCGCCGACGAACTGCAGAAGTCGGGAGTCATCTCGAAGTTCACGCTGCTGACTTCGCCCAACGATGCGAACACGCAGCTGACGCACATCCAGGCGATGATCGCCGACAAGCCGGATGCGATCCTCTTCGCCCCGGTCACGAATGCCTCCGCTCAAACGGCCGTCCAACGTATGAAGGCTGCCGGCATTCCGGCGTACGTGATCGTCGACCCGGCGCCCACCAGGGACGCGATCAACGTCGTCGGCGGTGACGACACGTGGTGGTCGATCCAGGCCGAATGGCTCGCTCAACAGCTCAACGGCAAGGGCAAGATCCTCATGGTCACCGGTCTTCCCGGTAACGGCTCGGACACTGTTCGCCAGGCGAGCGTCAAGAAGGTGCTGGCGAAGTACCCGGGCATCGAGGTTGTCGCGTCGGTTCCCGGGAACTGGGACCCCGGCGTCGCGCGAACGGCTGTCGCGCCGGTGCTGTCCTCGCACCCGCAGATTGACGCGATCCTCACCCAGGACATCATGGCGACCGGAATCATCCAGGCGTTCCGCGCCGCGAGCCGGCCGCTTCCGAAGATCATGACCGGCGACTACACCGCGGCATTCCTGCGTATGTGGAAGACCGAACTACCGGACCTGCAGTCGATCGGCGTGCCCTACACCCCCACGGTTGGCTCCGACGCGCTCAAGATCGTGATCCAGACGCTGCAGGGCAAGAAGTTCAAGGACGGGCTGCTCGAGAACAACGAAATCAACCCGTCGATCACCCACAACTCACTGCTCATGCCGCCAGCGCTTGCCGTCACTCGTGACGGCAAGCCCGGTACCTGGAAGCCCTCGACCATGAACGTCATCAGCCTCGATGACGCCGTCAAGCAGGTCGAGGGCAAGCCCGATACCTACGCACTCGAAGCGCCGATAACCGAGGACGCCATCAATGGCCTCTTCCAGTAAGACACTCCTCGAACTCTCCGACGTACGGAAGCGGTTCGGGCCCGTCGTCGCGCTAGACGGCGCGTCGGTTCGGCTCGCCGCAGGCGAAGTTCGCGCGTTGGTCGGCGGAAACGGATCCGGCAAGAGCACCCTGTCCAAGGTGCTCTTGGGGATCCTCGAACCCGACGAGGCGACGCTGTCTGTCGACGGGAGTCCACCCAACAAGCACGGCGAAGGGCCCGCGCGAGCGAGGCCCTTCGGGTCGCCGGCACCTTCCAGGAGGTGTCACTGCTGGATGACCTCACCGTCGCGGAAAACCTACATCTGACCCACCTTCCCCGCAAATTTGGCATCCTCGCCGCCCCGGACGGCGAGCGAAGATCTCCGGCGAGCTGCTCGACCGGGTACTGCTGCCAAAGTCGATCCTCGACCACAAGGTTCGCGATCTGCCGCTCGATCAGCGAGCCCTGGCTGAACTCGCCAAGGTTCTGCTCGAAGACCCGCAGATCCTCATCATGGATGAGCTGACCGCGTCGCTACGCGCGGAGCAGGTCGAGCAAGTCGGCGGCCTGCTCACAGACCTGTCCTCCCGCGGCGTGGCGACACTGTTCATCTCGCACCGTCTGGAAGAGGTCGAGGAGTTCTGCAACTCCTGCACTGTCCTCCGCAATGGTGTGACCGTCCTCGACACCGACGACATCCGCTCCCACTCGATGGCCGACTACGTCGCCGCGATGACCGCCACCGGCGAGGCCGCCGGATCGGCACGAGTCCGCCGGGCGGGATCGGCAACCGCGGGCGGGGCGGTCCTCGAAGTCAAACGCCTCACGGTGCCCGGGTTCACGGAACCCATCGCCATACGAGCCAACGCCGGTGAGATCGTCGGCCTCGGAGGCCTTGCCGGTAACGGGCAAACCGAGACCCTAAGAGCGATCTTCGGTGCGCTGCTTTCCGACGCTGAGTATCACGTGGCGGTTGCCGACAAGGAGATACGTCGACCGTCGGTGCAGGCGTCGATCGCCAACGGCATGGGCTTCATGTCGGGTGAGCGCGAACGCGAGATGGCCTTCGGTCAGCGATCGGTGGACGAGAACCTGCGAGTCGTGGCCCACGGACTCAAGCGGGCACTGTCGGCTGAGGATCTGCTGCGTCGCATGAGGACGAAGGGCTCGCCCCGACAGCAGATGAAGAGCCTGAGCGGAGGCAATCAGCAAAAGGTCATCATCGGCCGCTGGCTCGGTCTTGAACCGAAGGCCCTTCTTGCCGACGATCCGACGCGAGGCGTCGACGTCGCCACCCGGGAGGAGATCCACCATCTCCTGCGAGAACTCACCGACAAGGGATCAGCGGTCGTCCTCACATCGAGTGACGATCGGGAACTGGCCGAGATCTGCGACCGCATCTACGTGATGTACCGGGGCCAGGTGATCGCGGAGCTGGAAGGCGATGCGGTCAATGAAGAAGAGATCGGACGGGTATCCGTCCATCCGTCGTATCAGGGAAAGGTATCGCGATGAGGGAGACGTCAAGTCGCGAGGCGACGCCGAGCAGGGAGACGCTTCGCAGCTTGTCGCCCAGTTCGCCGGGCCCGACGAACTCCCCCGCGACTGCAGCTGATTCAGGCCCACGGCCCAGGGGCGCGCTGAGGCGCGTTCTGCGCTGGCGCGGCGTGCCGGCCAGCGGACTGGGCCTGGTCAGCCTCATTCTCGTCGCCGTCATCCAGCCGGGATTCCTGACCGCGAGTCAGCTCACCCCATTCTTCGCGGCGTACGGCCCTGTCGCGATCATCGCGGTGGGCGTCGCGTTCACCCTGCTGGTCGGCGGCATCGATCTGTCGGTCGGGCCGGTGATGGGTGTCTGCGCCATCATGACCGTGCTCTTGTCCAGCGTCGGCACGCACTTCCTGTCCGCTGGGCCGTCCGGGGCGGCCGCGTTGTGCGCTGACCCTGGTGTGTGCGAACGAGGGCTACCCTTCGCCCTGGTCGTCGTGATCGTGATTATGGTCGGGGCGGTCTTCGGCCTGCTCAACGGCATTGCGATTTCCGTGTTCCGGTTGCAGCCGCTGGTCGCCACCCTCGCGATGGGCTTCGGCGCCGCCGGCCTCAGCCTGTACCTGATGCCGCAGCCTGGCGGTCAGATGCCGCAGGGTCCGCTGACCTGGTACAGCGGAGCAGCGATCATCTCGGTGCCGCTCGAGCTTCTCGTGCTCTATGTCGTCCTCGCCGCGATACTCATGCGAACGCCACTCGGCGTCCGCATGCGCGCCGTCGGAAGCCACCGCTGGAAGGCATTCACCTCCGGTATCGCCGTCAACCGCATCAGCATGGCAGCCTACGTGGCATCAGGGACCTCGGCGGCCGTCGCTGGCGTGCTGCTCACCCTCAACTCGGGATCAGCCGATCCGAGCATCGGGGTGGAGTACACCCTTACCGCAGTCGCGGGCGCTGTCCTCGGCGGAACGGCCCTACGCGGCGGCTGGGCCGATCCATTCGGTCCGGCGATCGGCGTGCTCACCCTCGGTTTGCTCTCCGAGCTCGTGACCGTGGCGAAAGTGCCGACCTATTACGCCCAGCTCACAACCGGGATCATCATTCTTGGCGGCCTTACCGTAACCCAGGTACTGCTGCGGCGATCGAACAGGACGACATCATGACGCAGCTCGATGAAACGCAACCGGCTTCGGTCATCGAGGCACCGAGGCACCGAGGCCTCGACCTCCGCGCGGTGACCCAGTCACGGCCATGGCTTCCCGCTCTGGTGACGGCGGTCATCCTGCTCGTCGTGGGTCAGGTCCTCTCCCCCGGCTTTGCCTCCTGGAACGGCCTGAACCAGGTGCTCGCCGCCGCAGCGATCCTCGCCATCGCCAGCTGTGGCCAGACCCTGGTCATGATCTCCGGCGACTACGGCATCGACCTCTCGGTCGGGCAAGTCATGTCACTCACGGCGATCGCGGGCTACATGTCGATGAGGGGCGGCTCTGACTACCTTGCCGTGGGCCTCCTGGTCGCGGTCCTCGTCGGTGGTTTGCTTGGTGCGCTGAGTGGAGTGCTGGTCTCCTGGATTCGGTTGCCTGCGTTGGTAGTCACGCTCGGCACGATGGTCGTCGCGCAAGGCATCCAGATGGTTCTCGCGTCAAACGGAACTCCCGCAGGATCAGTGCCCCCACTGCTCAACAAGCTGACAACGTCCAGCGTGCTGGGCATCAAGTGGGTCACGCTGCTCGCGGTGGTATTCGTCGTCGCGATGACGCTGCTGACTCGCCGAACGCGCTTCGGCCGCATGCTGTACTTCGTCGGGAGCAACCGTGAGGCGGCCCGCCTGAGCGGCCTTCCGGTGCGATCCATCGTGCTGCTGACCTTTGTCATCGCCGGTGTCTGCAGCGGCTTCGCGGGCCTGCTGCTGCTCAGCTATGCCGGCCAAGCAAACCTCGATCTCGGCTCGGGCTACCTCGTTCTCAGCATCGCCGCGACCGTGATCGGCGGAACGTCGTTGGCCGGCGGGGAAGGATCGATCAGCGGTGCCGCCACCGGAGCGATCGCCTTCATCGTGATCAACACGCTCATGCTGACCCTGGGAGTGTCCGACGCCCTGCGCCAAGCGGTCGTGGGGCTTCTGCTGCTGGTGCTGCTCGGGTTCAACGCACGCACCCCGAGACTCCGCCAGTAGCCACACACGTCGCAACGGTGTCGGGGACGAGGCTCCTTCCCGACACCATTGCGGCAGTCCGCCGCCCCTGCAGCCGTCACACGTCGAAGACACCCCGTGCACTCAAGTGCTCCAGCAACAATCGACCGATGTGATGAATGTGCTCCTCCATGGCATGACGGCATGCCTGCGAGTCTCCAGATCGCAACGCCTCCAATATCGGCGCGTGGTCGTGAGCCGACGCATCGGCCCACCCCTCGATCTGTGCGAAGAATCCCAGCGGCACGTAGCGCACCGTCTGCTGCAACAAGGTCGTCAGCTTCGCCGAACCTGAAGCCGTATTGATACTGCGATGAATTTCGTGATTCAGCCGATCGACCCGCTCGGCATCGCCGGCATCCGCGGCGACCTGCAAATCGCCCTGGAGTGCCTCCAGGCGATCGACAGCCGGGGTATCGATGGCTTCGGCCGCTCGAGCGGCCAACTCGCCTGCAATGTGTGCCTGAACACCGTAGAGATCCTTGACGTCCTGTCGTGTGAACGGCACGAGGCGGAAGCCCCGCCGAGGCTCCCACTGCACCGTGCCTTCGGCATGAAGAATCATCAGCGCCTCGCGGACAGGCGTTTGACTCACGCCGAGGGTGTCGGCAAGCCACTCAGTCCGGAGATAGCCCGCCTTGTATTCGCCGACCATGATCGACTCGCGGATCTGCTCAGCGACAGATTCGCTCAACTGTCTGTGCCGGCCGGCTAGCTTCTTTGGTGAAGCGGTCGTTATCTGATCCATCCGAAGGCCACATTTCGACGAGGGTAAGGGACTTACACCATTCTCTCCCGTGAGGGCGGTTTTCTCGGCAACAGCCCCAACTGCCGCAACAGGTAGTATATATTGTGCAGAAGGAGCTTAGAGTGAGCGGAGCAGATATGTCATCAGCCAGTCCCGCACCGCCACGTCGGACCGACCGGGTCAGCGACCTCCCCGGCGCGATGGAATACCACCGCACGATCAGCATCGCCGATATCCATGCGTTCTGCGCGGCGACGGGAGACGACAACCGCATCCACCTCGACACCAGTTACGCCCACGCTGCTGGCCTGGATGAGCGCATCGCTCACGGCATCTTGATCCAAGGCCTGATGTCCACCGCGTGCACGAGATGGGCTCAGCGAGAAGGGCTGACGATCCTCTCGGGCGGTTGGGACCGTGTCCGTTTCATCCGCCCTGCGGTGATAGGCGACACCATCAGCGTCGCCTATGCCCTCCAGGATCCGACGGATCAAGGCAAGCGCCGTCTCGCAACAGCAGACGCTTGGAATGACCGCGGCGAGCTCGTCGGCATCGGGACGCACATCCTGCACGTTCTTACTCCTGGTACGTCTCAGGCCGGCGCCGGATAGGGCTTGTGTCGGGGAGATTTCCAGTGCATGCTCTGAACATTCTATATTCTCGACCGTTAGAGGGTGTTCCTTCATGAGTCACACGGAGCTGCACCACCGCGGCACGACCTACGGCCAGATCCTGTTCGATGCACTGTCCCGGCGAGGCGACGAGGTCGCGTTCATCGACCAGGACGACACAGAAATGACGTACCGCGAGGCTCTCGACCTGTTCTGCAGGTTCCGCGCGGTTCTGCGCGACGTCGGCATTCGCCGTGGGAGCGCGATCGGGATGCTGTCCACGAACCGCACGGACGCTTGGTTGGCCCAGTGGGCCGGCCCAGCGAACGGCGCGCGGTACACACCGATGCATCCGTACGCGTCCTACGACGATCATCTCTACATCGCAGCGGATGCCGAGCTGAGCGTGCTGATCGTCGACCCGCTACACCACCTGGATCGCGGCCGCCAGCTATCGAAGGACCTCCCCGATGTCACGGTCCTGACCCTGGGGCCTGCTGACTACGGCCGAGACCTGCTCGCGCTGGCGCAGGACGCTGAGCCCCTGAAGGACTTCGATCCCGAGCTCGACCCCGAAGACCTGGCGATGGTCATCTACACCGGCGGTACGACTGGGCGGTCCAAGGGCGTCATGCAGACCCACCGCGCGATCATCGCCAATCACACACTTCAGCTCGCTGAATGGCCCATACCGGCAAAGCCTCGTTTCCTGGCGCTCGCCCCGTACAGTCACGCGACTGGCTGGTTCCCGCTCGGCGTGCTGTGGCGTGGCGGAACGGTCATCATGCGCAACGGCTTCTCGGTCGACGGCTTCATCGACGCCGTGGAGCGGCTCAAGGCGAACATGACGTTTGCCGTTCCGACGATGGTGTATGCGTTGCTCGATGAGCCCAGGCTCACCGAGCACGACCTGAGTTCGCTGGAACTGCTCATCTACGGCGCCGCGCCGATGTCTGTCCCCCGGCTGCGGCAGGGAATCGCCATGTTCGGGCCGATCTTCCTCCAGCTGTATGGGCAGTCCGAGGCGCCGAACGTCGTCACCACGCTCATGCCTGAGGACCACGATCTGGACGACGAGCTGCGCTTGAGCTCGTGCGGCCGTCCGGCTCCTGGCATGACGGTGAAGGTTCTCGGCACCAACGACGAGATCCTGCCGCCTAACGAGGTCGGGGAGCTGTGCATGCGTGGGCCGCTGGTCATGCAGGGCTATCACAAGAATCCCGAACAGACCGCGGAAACGATCCGTGACGGCTGGCTGCGCACGGGCGACCTCGCCGTCGTCGACGAGGCAGGCTTTATCCGCCTCGTCGGTCGCGCGAAAGACATGATCATCAGCGGCGGCTTCAACGTCTACCCGGCGGAGGTCGAGGCACCCATTCTGATGCACCCGGACGTCGAGGCAGTTGCCGTTGTCGGTCTCCCGGACGATAAGTGGGGAGAAGCGGTGACCGCTTTCGTCGTGGCCAAGCCGGGACGCGTCCCGAACGTTGACGAGATCATCGCGCTGGTTCGTGAAAGGAAGGGGCCGGTCATGGCCCCGAAAGCCGTGTACGTCATCGACCGGATCCCGGTCACGAGCCTTGGCAAGCCGGACAAGAAGGTGCTCCGCGAGTGGCGGCCTGCTGAGCGAGTCGTCAGCTGATGTCGGCTACCGCCAGGACGCCGGCGGAGCTGTGAGGGCCGCCCGCGTTCGCTCGTTCTCAGAGCAGGACCCGGTAGCAGGCCTTCAGATAACGGACGTGGCTGCGCCGGTTCCGCCGGATGGTTGGGTCTCTGTTGATGTGCGCGCCTCCGCGCTAAACGGGCATGACCTGTGGTCGCTGCGCGGTGTCGGGCTGACGGAGGCCGACCTACCGCGAACCTTGGGGTCAGACGCGGCCGGCGTCGTCAGCGGGACAGCTGAGGAGGTCATCATCTATCCCGTGCTCGGCGAGCACCCTCCCGAGACGACGGAGGCGCTTGACCCGCGTATCGCGCCGCTCCTGTCGGAGCACCACGATGGCACACTGGCACAGAAGGTTGTTGTCCCCCGGTTCTGTGTTCTGGCGAAGCCGGCGAGCCTGACATTTGAGCAAGCCGCAGCGCTGCCCACGGCCTGGCTTACCGCATATCGCATGCTGTTCGTGCTGTCGAACACCCGTCCCGGAGACACGGTGCTCGTCCAAGGCGCGACCGGCGGTGTGTCGACCGCGCTCACCATGATGGCGGCGGCTGCTGGAATACGGGTCTGGGTCACCGGCAGGACAGAACATGCGCGAACGTGGGCGCTGCAGGCAGGCGCCGATGCCGCGTTCGAGCCCGGCGCACGGTTGCCCGAGCGCGTAGACGCCGTCTTGGAGACAGTGGGTGAAGCGACGTGGGTGCACTCGATGCGCTGCGTTCGTGTCGGTGGCCGTATCGTCGTCGCCGGCGCCACATCGGGGCCGTCGGCCGACGCGGATTTGCGCCGGGTGTTCTTCCACCAGATCACGGTGGTCGGGGCACGCCTGGGAACGGTGACCGAGATGCGCAAGATGTTGCAGTTTGTAGAGCGGGCCGGTCTCATACCTGCGATCGACTCGGTGGTGGAACTCAACGAAGCCGCGGTCGCATTCAAGCGACTGGAGGCCGCCGATCTGCGCGGAAAGCTGATCGTGCGCCCCTAGCGAGTGCCCATTGTGGCAACCGGAAAACCCTGCGCGCTCGGCGCTGAAGCACCCGCCATGCCGACGGAGAGGGTGCCTTGCGCGTTCCGCGCCACGCGGAGAGTCGAGCCAAGAAAGGCCGGCGATGTGAGGCGATAACGGAACTCAGCGACGCGCAGCTGAGCGCGACGCGGCAGCTCAAGCAGGTAGAGCGCGAGCAATGGTCCGTGAACGACGAGGTTTGGATACCCCTCGACTTCGGTCGTGTAGGGAGCGTCATAGTGGATCCGGTGTGCGTTATAGGTCAGCGCACTGAAACGGAAGAGTGCCTTCTCATCCGGCTGGAATGCCAGTACGTGCGAGGTATCCAGCTGGGAGTCCCACGCTGCATCATCGTTCGGACGGGCCCCGTAGCCTCGCGGCTGGCCTTGCTCCTGCTGTCGATAGACAACATGCTCTTCCTCGACCGCGATTACCTGATTGCGATCATCGGTAAAGGTATGACGGAGCGTCGTGAACAGCATCCGCCCAGTACGCCCGGCCTTTATCTCGACTGAGACCAGTTCGCTCAATCGCTCGTAGCGACTGCCGATGGTGAAGGGCTGCAGCTGCCGGATGCTGCCACCGGCCATCATGCGTCGCCGGTTCTCGAAGGGTGGTAGGAAATGCCCCGTCGTCGGGTGGCCGTCCTCACCGAGTTCGGATTGCCGACAGCTGCTGCCGACAGCGACCCAATGCCACAGCAACGGCACTGGGTCCCCGTCCTCAAGATTCAAGTCGGCGTCCAGCAGGTCGGAAAACGCCCGGAATGACTCGGCGTGCAGCGTCTTCTGTTCGGTCCGCGCCACCGGCCTCCAGCGCGCCGCCAGGTTATCGAGAGCGTCCTTCACGGCGCGATGACCAAGGAAGGAAAGGCAGGCTCACGCTTCTCGAGGAATGCGTGCGCGCCTTCAACGGCGTCGGGATGAGCAAACGCTGCACGCGTGAGCTCAAGCGAATCACGGATAGCCCGTTCTCCGTCGACGGCGAACACTGCGTCGCGCAGAGCGCGTTTGCACGCCTGTAAGCCGCTCACTGACTGGTGGGCCAGGCGCTGGGCCCAATCGATTGCGTAAGGGATCGCTTCTCCTGGCTCGACAACTTTGTTGACTACGCCCCAACGCAGTCCTGTCTCGACGGAAATCGGTTCACCGGTCAAGATCATCTCGGCCGCCCGTCCACTACCGACGCGGCGGGCCAGCCGAACAGGTCCGCCGCTGCCCGGAAACAGACCGAGCTTTATCTCGGGCAGGCCCACCCGCTGGCCGCCCTCGGCGACGATTAGGTCGCAGGCCAGGGCGATCTCGAATCCGCCGCCGAACGCGGACCCATTCAGGGCGGCGATCGTCGGCTTGTCCAGATTCGCCAGAAGTGAGAACGTCTCATTCTCGAAAGCCATCTTGCGTTCGACGACGTCGCCAGCCCTGATGAGCTCGGCGAACTCGGAGATATCTGACCCCGCGCCAAAGGCCTTGCCACCGTCGGCCGTCATGACGATCGCTCGCACATCCTTTGCGGCGCCGATGTCGATCAGGATGGAATGCAGCTCGCGGGTCATCGCGAGGGTCAGGGCGTTGACGGGCGGATTCCGTCGAGTGATCACGGCCACCGGGCCGTACCGGTCGACGGAAACAAGTGGTGTAGCAGGCACAGCCATACCTCTCCCTGAGTTCGAGACACGGATGAAACCGAGCGCCTACGATGACAAGACGGGCGGCCGCTTGTCGAGGAAGGCGGCGATGGCCTCACGGGTGTCGCTTGTGTCCCCCAGCCGGCCGATTGTCCGGGCTTCGTCATCCAACTGCGAGTGCAAGTCGGTGATCATCGACCGACGCGTCAGCCGCTTCGTTTCTGAGAGCGTCTCGAATGGGATGCGGGCCATCCCGGCCACGATGTCGGCAATCGTTGACTCCAACGATTCCTCCGCAGTCACCCGCGAGATCATGCCGAGGCGCAAAGCTTCCTCGGCGCTGACTCGACGATTCGTGAGCAGCAAATCGAGCGCGATCGGCAGGCCAGCGAGACGCGGAAGATACCAACTAACGGCACAGTCAGGTGACAGGCCGCTGCCGGTGTAGCCCATCCTGAACACGGCCGTCTCCGCCATGACCGAGATGTCGGCTGCCAGGACGAGGCCGACGGCTCCACCACCGACGGATCCCTGCACAGCGCACACCACCGGCTGCCGAGCATTGTTCATGAGTTCGATGGTCTCGTGGATCGGGCGCGCGACGACGTCGTTGAGGTTGGCACCCATCGGGGCGGATCGGAATGCCTTCAGGTCGCCGCCGACGGAGAAGATGCTCCCTTCGGATCGGAGCACGATCACCCGAACGCCTGGTGCGTTGCACACCGACTCCATGCCGTCGCGCATTTCGGTCGCCAAACCGAGGCTGAGCGCGTTGCGCGTCGCGGCGCTGGCGAGGACGACCTCAGCGACGCCGTCGTTGACGGTTACTCGAACGGCGGAGTCGTCACGGTCCAACATGGTGTGATCCCTTCTCGGCTTTTCGGCGCGGCAGGCTCGCTTCGAGAGCGTCTCGATGCTCGGGAGCTGCGATCGCCGTCAACGCTTCGGCGCGCTCACCCAACGACAGCCCGGCCAGATGAGCGGCGCCGTGCTCGGTGACGACATAGTCGATCGAGTGGCGAGGCAGCGTCACGGCTGTGCCGGGCGCGAGCTCGGCGCAGATCCTACTGGCGCCCGATGGAGTCTTTGCTGTCAGCGCGACCACGCGTGCGCCACCCGGAGACTGGTGAGCTCCCTCGAAGAAGTCCGCGCTGCCGCCGACGCCGCTGATGAGTCGCGGACCGATCTGCTCCGACGCGACCTGCCCACTCAGATCGACCGAGAGGGCGGAACAGATCGAGATCAGGTTGGGCTTCGACGCGAGCCACGCGCTGTCGTGAATCGTGGCCGAGGAATACATCTGGAGTGCATCGTTCTCGTATGCGAAGTCGAACACCTTGCGCGTGCCGAGGAGTTCCACTGCCTCGATCGAGTTTGGTCCGTGGACCAGCCGGCCCGACTCGGCCAGGTCGACCATCGAGTCCGTCATCATCCCGACGATTCGCAGGTCCGACACGTCGGAGCTCACAAGCGAGGAGGCGACCTCTTCCGTCACGCTGCCGATGCCGAGCTGGAGGGTGGCGCCCTGTTTGATCAGAGGTACCAGGTGCTTGGCGATCTGTGCTGCTTGCTCAGACCTGTGCCCGCTGACGTAGGTACTCGTCGGTGTCTCGGCATCGACGACGAGATCGAAACTGGCGTAGGGAAAGCTGACGTCGCTGCCACGTGTGCGGGGCAGTTGCGGATCGACCTCCGCGATGGTCAGCCGCGCGGACATCAGCATTGCCTTGGTGTACGAGGCAGATGGACCGAGGCTGCACATACCGTGGGCATCGGGCGGCGTGACCCGAACGATCGCGACGTCGACCCGCGACCGCAGATGCGCCGCCACATCGCGAGCGCGAACGGGAACGTACTCGAGGTAGTCAGACCCTGCGAGACGACGTCCGCGGCCGGCGATGTGCCAGGTTCTGAAGATCATTCGGCCCTCGACGACCTCATCGAGATATGCCATGTCTCCGAGCAGCATGCCCGCGGAGAGTACGACCCCAGGGGTGGCGTGACTGCGTGCCGCGAGCGCGGACAGCAAAGTCGTCGGTGTCGCGCAGTATGGCGACGAGACGACCCGGGTTCCCGCGACGACCGACCGCAGCGCTTCCGTCGAGCTGACGACGCGCGGCGCGCGGCCAGCCGCGGGCCGAGGGGCCGCTCCCAGCCGGGCGCGGTGTGCCGTCACCGCAACCCGACAGACTTGATCTCGAGAAACTCCTCCAGACCTGCCGCGCCCATCTCGCGTCCGATGCCGGACTTCTTGTAGCCGCCGAACGGCGCCATGGGATTGTATTTGGCGCCGTTGATGTCGACCGTACCTGTGCGCAGGCGCCGAGCCACGGCGATCGCCCGGTTCTCGTCTTTCGACCAGACGCCGCCGTGCAGGCCGTACATCGAGTTGTTCGCGATCGCGACTGCGTCGTCGTCGTCCTTGTAGGACAACAGCGACAGCACGGGCCCGAACACCTCCTGCTGCGCAATGGTCGAGTCGGGCGCCACGTCCGCCAACACGGTCGGCCGAACGAAGTATCCGACGCCCATTCCGGCGGGGGCGTCCGGGCCGCCGGCGACGACACGCGCGCCCTCGGTCACCGCCGTATTGATCAGGCCGCGGATCTTGTCCCGTTGCGCCCCGCTCGAGACCGGACCGAGTTTCGTCTTCTCGTCGAGCGGATCTCCGACCACGTAGCCCTTGGCATAGTTGACGGCAAGGTCCACCGCTTCCTCGTATTGGCTGGCTGGTATCAGCATGCGCGTCCATGCGGTACACGTCTGCCCCGAGTTGAGGAAGGCGTTCGCCATACCGACCTTCACGGCAACCGATAGGTCGGCGTCGTCGAGGATGATGTTGGCCGACTTCCCGCCCAGCTCCAGCGTGACCCGCGTGATGTTCTGCGCCGCAAGCTCGGCTACCCGAGCTCCCGTGGCGACTGACCCGGTGAACGAAAACACGTCCAACCCGGGGTGACTCGCCAGGGCTTCGCCCACGCCCTTGCCGTAACCGGTCACCAGGTTCACCACGCCCGGCGGGATACCGGCCGCCTCGCAGGCGTCGATGAGGAGGAATGCACTGAGCGGCGTCAGCTCACTCGGCTTGATCACGATCGTGCAGCCGGCAGCGAGTGCGGGGGCCAGCTTGTTCGTGATCTGGTGGAGCGGGTAGTTCCAGGGAGTGATCGCCCCGACCACCCCGGCAGGCTCGCGAACGATCAACGTGTCGCCGCTGCGCTCCTCGAACTCGTACCCCTCGAGCAGGTCGGCGTAGGCGCCGACGACGGTCGCAGGCAGTGCTGCCTGGATCCTGGTCGAGATCCAGCGCGGCGCGCCCATTTCCGCCGTGATCGTCTCCGCTATCTCGGCGTGCCGGAGGACGATCTGCTCGCGTAGTGCCCGCAACAAGCGGACCCGCTCGGCCACAGCCGTGCCGGACCACTGCTCGAAGGCCGTACGAGCGGCCATCACTGCGGCGTCGACATCCTCCGTGGATGCTTCCGGAACCGTTGCGATCACGGCCTCAGTCGCCGGGTTCTCGACAGGGATACTCCGACCGGTCGTGGCCGGACGCCACGTACCATTAATGTAAACAAAATCGCGATTCTCCATGACACCTTCCCTCTGTGCTTCCTATACAATATTGTATAGAGGATGAATGTCAACGGTGCTTCCTCGGAGCTGGGGTGCGGCGGATGACCAGCCCCGCAGAACGGCTGGCCTCTGCGAGAGTATTCCTCTTCGTTCCGGGTGATCGTCCAGAGCGGTTCGCCAAGGCAACCCTGAGCGGCGCAGATGTCATCATCATCGATCTCGAGGACGCGGTCCCAGCCGCGCACAAACCGCAAGCCCGGCACGAGGCGGTCAGCTGGCTCGACTCCGGGGGCGCCGCGGTTGTCCGGGTGAACGCGCCCGGCACGGAGTGGTTCGAAGAGGACGTGGCGACGATCGCGCCGGTCGCTGATGGCCTCATGATCCCGAAGGCCGAGTGCGCGGAGGACTGGAAGCGCGCGGGCGACGTGCCGGTGATCCCTCTTATCGAGACGGCCGGCGGCATCGAGCGTGCGCTGAAGATCCTGAGCGCACGCACAGTCGTTCGCCCGGCATTCGGCAGTATCGACTTTGCCGCCCAGCTGGGGATCGACCCGAACGATCGACAGGCTCTGCTCTTCGCACGCAGCCGCCTGTGCTTGGCCGCTGCCGCAGCTCGACGCTCCGCACCGATCGACGGAGTGACGACGGCGGTGCGTGACGCTGCCGTCCTACGCGGGGACGTGGAGCACGCGGCCTCGCTCGGGATGACGGCAAAGCTGTGCATCCATCCGGCGCAAGTGCCGCTGACCCGCGAGTTGTTCAAGCCGTCGCCCGCTCAGGTCGAGTGGGCACGCAGCGTCGTCGCCGCCGTCGGCGACGGCGTGGGCCTCGTCGACGGCCACATGGTCGACGCCCCCGTCCTCGCACGGGCTCGAGGTCTGCTCACGCAGGCCCTCGAGCCCACGAACCCGTGAGCAAGGAGCTATGAATGAACGAGATCAGCCCGGAAGAACAGGCGATCGTCGAGATCGTGAGGGACTTCGTCGACTCGGAGGTCAGACCGCAGGTTCAAGAGCTCGAGCACGCGAACCAGTATCCCGAGGCTCTGATCGACACGATGAAGAAGATGGGGATCTTCGGGCTGGCGATTCCCGAACCATACGGTGACGTGCAGGTGTCGACCCGTTGCTACGCGATGGTGACCGAGGAACTTGCCCGCGGATGGATGAGCCTGGCCGGCGCGATGGGTGGACATACGGTCGTCGCGAAAATGCTGCTCGCCTTCGGCACCGAGGAGCAGAAGGCCTCCTACCTCCCCCGCTTGGCAACCGGTGAACTCCGCGCCACGATGGCGTTGACCGAACCGGGTGGCGGATCCGATCTCGTTGCGATGACCACCACAGCCCGCCGCGACAGCGACGAATACGTCATCAACGGGACCAAGACGTGGATCACCAACGCCAGGCGTGCGGGGTTGATCGCGCTGATGTGCAAGACAGACCCGGGGGCCTCACCCAAGCACAAGGGGATCAGCATTCTGCTGGTCGAGAAGGTTCCCGGCCTCGAAGTCTCCAAGGACCTTCCGAAGCTCGGTTACAAGGGCATCGAGAGCTGCGAAATCTCGCTTCAGGACTGCCGGGTGCCGGCGTCGGCCGTCCTCGGCGGCGAAGAGGGTAAAGGGTTCGCGCAGATGATGCGCGGCCTGGAGGTCGGGCGGATCCAGGTCGCGGCCCGCGCGACGGGCGTCGCCCGAGCTGCATTCGACGACGCGTTGGCCTACGCCCAGGTACGCGAGGCGTCAGGGGTCCCGATCTGGAAGCACCAATCGGTCGGCAACTACCTCGCCGAGATGGCGACGAAGCTGACTGCGGCTCGCCAGCTGCTCTGGTACGCAGCGGATCGCTACGACAGCGGAAAGCGAGCGGACCTCGAGGCAGGCATGGCGAAGCTGTTCTGCTCCGAGACCGCCATGCAGATCGCCCTCGACGCCATCCGGGTCCACGGCGGGTACGGGTACTCGACCGAGTTCGACGTCGAGCGCTACTTCCGGGATGCTCCGCTCATGATCGTCGGTGAGGGGACGAACGAGATTCAGCGCAACGTCATCATCCGCCAGCTCGTCGATCGCGGCGGTCTCTGAAACAGCGAGGAAATTCCCTCGTCACCTATAGACAGACACCACACCTTCGTGCATCCTCAATATTCTATAGGAGGCGAGCATGGGCTTCATCCATCACGGTTCGGATCCGCTCACCGCAGACGCAATGGCCGCGGGCGTTCCTTCACTGACCGACAGTGGCGTTGAAGCCGCAGTCCTATTGTCTCAGGCCTATGAACGTCTGCGGACGGTACTGCTTGCGCTGTCGGGTGTCTCGCTGCTGCGCAGCCTTCGGATCGTCGAAGTCGGTGAGATGTCCGGCGTCGTGGCAATGGCTGGGGTTGAGCTTGCCGAATGCCGTCGTCTGCTGGGATCCAACGCCCTCTCACGGGCGGACTTCACCGCCGCTCGCGCTGAGCAGTTGCAGCTTGGACTCACGGCTCTCGCCGATGAAGTTGAGCGAATCGCGAAGGACGGGCACGGTGACCTGTGCTACGCAGTGCTCGACTCGGTTCGACGCCGCCTTGCTCGTTCGGCCCTTCCTGCCGCTGGCATGCGACATTTCTCGTCGGTCAGCTGCTCCGGGTACTCGAGCTACATGGACGGTATCGCCCACCACGGCGACGGGCATTGGCACACTCACGCCCACCATGACGGGACCGGGAACGCCAACTCGCACCATCCCCGCGAGCACGCGCACCACCCTCACCGCGCAGACGACGGCGGACTTCCTCTCCACCCGGGTGGGGCGCTGGCACACGGTGACAGGCCTGCACATTCGCATGACGCGATGCTCGTGACGGCGCACTGGCAGGCACAGCCAGCCCGGTGAGCAGCACGAGTTGACCACCATCACCCACCACCACTAGCGAGGTCTTCATGAGCGACGGTTACTCGATCTGGGTGCTTGAGTACAGCCACGTGCTGGAATACCCGGAGAGCGGCATTGTGTACGGCCAGCACAACAAGGGCACCCGCAAAATGCCCTACGGCTACGTGTTCTTGAAAGGGAACGACCGTAACATCATGGTCGACGTCGGGTTCGACAACGCCGCGTACGGTGGCGAACTGGCTCGCCAGTTCGGCGTCATCGCGTGGCAGTCGCCGTCTGTCGTTCTGGAGGAGATCGGCGTTGCCCCCGAGGACATCGACACCGTCATCGTGACTCACGCCCACTTCGATCACTTCGGAAACGTCAGCGCTTTCCCGAACGCGACTTTCTATCTGCAGGAACGAGAACTCACCAAGTGGGTCTGGGCGCTGACGCTGCCACGCGAGCAACAGTACTTCTCAATCGGTATCGACCCCGACGATGTCCTTCGAGGCGTGGAACTGGCCAAGAACGGTCGCCTGAAGACCGTGTCCGGAGATGTGCACGACCTCCTGCCCGGGATCAATGTCTGGGCCGCTCACGACACGCACACGTTCGGGTGCATGTTTGTCGACGTGCAGGCCGGCGACGACGAGGACACCCGCTTCGTGCTCGCCGGGGACAACGTCTATGCCTACGAGAACCTTGAGGGCGTGGAGAAGGACGGCGTTTACAGGCCGGTCGGACTAAGCATCAACACGGCGAACGGCGTCTTCACGCTGGCTCAGATGATGGATCTCGTCGGGGGTCGGGTGAAGCAGATCATCCCCGTGCACGAGAACCGCCTTCCGGACGTGTTCCCCTCACGCGAGACCAAGCACGGACTGCATGTCACCGAGGTTCATCTGCGAGAGGGCGACAAGTCTTACGTGGCCTAGTGGTCCGTCTGTGATTTAGTGCCACCTCTGGGACCCAATGGAGCGCGTCCGCTGCCTGGACCTTGGGCGGCGCTCGCTCAGCGAAGGACGAAACCGGTTCCCAAGGGGTCGCGTGGATCGAGGTCGAACACCGCGGCACCGGTGCGGTAGGCGTTGCCCGCCACCTCGGTGATGACGGCCGGGCGCCCCTCGGCCTCGACCTGCTTCAGGACGCGACCGGCGAAGGTGGTACCCACGATGGAGTCGTGCCGCAGGGTGCCACCCGGGGCGATTCGACCGTCCTCGGCAAGCAACGCAAGCCTGGCGGAGGTTCCGGAGCCGCACGGCGAGCGATCCACCTCACCGTCGGCAAAGACGGTGACATTGCGCTGATGCGGCCCGTCAGCGGTGTCGCCGAGGTCATCGAAAAGGATCGTGCCGTAGATGCCGTCCAGCCTGGAGTCACTGGGATGCTTGGCCCATTGTGTTTCATTCAAAGCCCATTTGACCTCACGGCCGATCGCGATGAGCTCTGGATAGTGCGCCGGTGTCACGGACAGTCCGACGTCGGCGGCGGCCACGGACGCGTACAGCGCGCCACCGTAGCTGATGTCGGCCACGACGGCTCCGCGACTCGTCGGAACGTCCACGCGGCGCCCGAGGACGTAGGAGGCGATGTTGCGGAAGGACACCCGCTCCACCTGGCCGCCTCTACAGGACACCCGAGCCGTGACCCGGCCCGACGGAACGTCGATCACCACATCGGTGTCACCGTCGAGCTCGGCAGCCACCCGTCCGCTCTGCACGGCCCAGGCGCCCAGTGCGATCGTACCGTGCCCACAGGCCGTGGAGTACCCGTCCTTGTGCCAGAACAGCACGCCGAAGTCGGCGCCGGAATCGTCCGGCTCGACGAGGAATCCGCCGTACATGTCGGCGTGTCCGCGCGGCTCGTTCACCAGCAGCCGGCGCACCGCATCCACCGCGACCGAGGACTGCGCGAAGGCGCGTCGTTGCAGGATTGTCTCTCCGGGTATGTCGGGAACGCCCGAGGTCACGATCCTGAAAGGCTCGCCTGCGGTGTGGTAATCGGTGACCTGCACACCTGTCAGCTCACGGGCCATGAACAGTCCTCCAGCGGAGTTTCGAGCGGGCGGATGTCATACACTACTGCGATCAACTCGGCCGGAGGCGGTTATGACGGCGGCTTCGCTCCCTTTTCTGAACGCCGAGGATCTTGCCGAGGCGGTGTCGTGGCAGCAGGCGATCCAGGCACTGACGCGAGCGATCTCGCTCAGCTCCGACCTGTCCAGCGGCGTGCCACGCACCGCCGTGCCGACCGAGCACGGCGAGTTGCTCCTGATGCCGGCGGAGTCCGGCAACGCGGTCGGCGTGAAGCTGTTGAGCGTGGCTCCGGACAATCCCGCCGCGGGGCTACCCCGTATTCAGGCGCTCTACGTGCTCTTCGACGCCGTCACGCTCACCCCGCGGTTACTGATAGACGGAGCTGCACTGACGACCCTGCGCACCCCCGCGCTGTCCGCGCTGGCCGTCGATCGGCTGGCGGTGCCGGAGGCGACAAAGCTCACCGTGTTCGGCGCGGGCCCGCAGGCGCAGGCCCACGTACATGCCATCCGGGCCGTCCGTCCCATCGAAGCCGTCACCGTGGTGTCGCGCCGTTCCGAGCCGGCTGAGCGGCTGGTCAGGGAGCTCCAGGAGCACGGAGTCCAGGCACGCACCGGCACCCCGGACGGTGCCGTGGCCAGCACGGACCTCGTCGTGTGCGCGACCACCGCCCGGCGCCCGCTCTTCGACGGCGACCGGCTGGCCGGCCATGCCTGCGTGATTGCCGTCGGCTCGCATGAACCCGACGCTCGCGAACTGGATGAGCGGGTGTTCCAGCGGGCTGGCCGGATCGCGGTCGAGGACGCCGGCACGGCCCTACGCGAAGCGGGTGACATCATCCTTGCCGTCAAAGCGGGATCGCTGACAGCCGAGAGGCTGATCGGCCTTTCCGAACTGGTTTCCCTTGTTCCCGACAAAGGAATCAGCGTTTTCAAGAGCGTGGGAATGGGCTGGCAGGACCTAGCCGTCGCCGAGGCAGCCGCGGCGGCCTGGCGGCCGGGGAACAGCTGACACGCCGGAACTGACTGGTCAGCCTCGATCGGTCTTGCGCTCCATCACCTTCGCATCGACCGCTTCGAAGCCGAAGCGGGCATACAGGCCGTGCGCATCCTGGGTGTGCAGCATCCACCGGAACCGCGCGCCCGGGCCGTCCTCGATCATCTCTCGCACCAGCGCGGCACCGAGGCCGGCGCCGCGGTGTCCGGCGTCGATGTAGACGTCGGCCAGGTAGCCGAAACAGACACCGTCGGACACTGCCCGGGCGAAACCGACCTGGACGCCGTGCGCGTCGTAGCAGCCGACGATCCGCCAGGCGGACGCCAGCTGTCGGTCGAAATCCGCGCGGGAGCGCCATCTGCTCCAGTAGGCCTCCGAGCTGAGAAAGGCCCAGACGGCCTCGACGTCCAGTCGCCCCGGGTCGTCGTCGATCTCGTAACCGTTGATCGTGCGCATCCAGCCATCGTCTCATCGATCTCACGGCGTCGGCGTCGGCGCGTCAGGGACGGTTCGGGTCCGGGTGCACCGTCAGGAACACCGACCAGGCCGGTGCGGCCGGGTCGTCCGGACGGTCGGCGAAGTCGTCCAGCAGTGCCCGGAGCTGTGCCCGGAACTCCGCCATGTCGGCGGCCGACAGCCGGAGCCCCAGCCGGGCGGCGTCCACATCGGCTGCCGGGACGAGCGCCAACTCCTCCAGAAACGTGTCGAGCATCGAGCTGTCCATCGCCGGAGTGCTCAGCCGCCAGGACTTCCGGGTGGCCAGGTACGGGATCTCGCGCGCTCCCCGAGCACCGCGCCGCTCCGGCCGCGCCTGGAGAAAGCCGGTCCGAACGAGCGTCCTGGTGTGGTGCAGGGTGCTCGCGGGATCACGTCCGAGGATTTGCGCGATCTCTTTGTTGGTGTGCTCGGCGTCAAGGCAGATCCGCAGGATGCGCAACCGCAGCGACGACGCCAGCGCCCTCGCCTCCTCGTCGGTGGCCTGCCTGCGTGGCGTCATGGCGTCATCCTAGGCCAGTGATTGACAAAGACCAATCACTGGCCGACAGTGGCTTCCGTGACTTCTCGGACGGCCGACCCGACGCGGCCCCGCCGCGGCGGCCTCTGGCATCACCTGGACTTCCGACGGTTGTGGATCGGCGAGACGGTCAGCCAGTTCGGCACGATGATCAGCCAATTGGCGCTGCCGCTGGTTGCGATCCTCAGCCTGCACGCGAGCACGTTCGCGGTCGGGTTGCTCACCGCCTGCGAGACCGCTGCCTTTCTGGTGATCGGCCTACCCGCCGGCGCGTGGGTGGACCGGATGCGGTTGCGCGGCGTCCTGATCGCCCAGGACCTGATTCGCGCGGCCGCACTGGGATCGATACCGCTCGCGCACCGGCTCGGCGTGCTGACGATCGGGCAGCTGTACGCCGTTGCCGTTCTTGTCGGTACCTGCACGGTATTCTTCGACATCGCCTATCAGTCGTTCCTGCCACAACTGGTCGACCGCGACCTGCTCGTCGAGGGCAACGCCAAGTTGCAGGCCAGCGAATCGGTGTCTCAGATCGCCGGGCCGAGCGTCGGAGGCGTGCTCGTCCAAGTGCTCACCGCGCCGTACGCCATGCTTCTCGACGCGGTCAGCTTCCTGTGGTCGGCCGCCTGGGTGGCCGCGGTCCGGGCGCGGCCCGTGAAGCCGGCACGCCTGCCGGACCGGAACCTGCGCCGCGAGATCGGGCAGGGAGTGCGGTTCGTCCTCGGCAACCGGCTGCTGCGCTCTATCGCCCTGTGTACTGGATCAGCCAATCTCTTCAACGCAATGGGCGCCGCGGTGTTCACCGTGCTGCTCGCCCGCAACCTCGGCCTGCCTGCTGGCTGGATCGGCGCGATCTCGTCCACATCGGCCATCGGCGGCCTGCTGGGCTCCCTGCTCGCGCGCCGGTTCGCGGCCCGCGTGGGCCAGGGACCGGCCATCTGGCTGTCCGCGCTGGTCAGCGGCCCGTGCGGGTTCGTCGCACCCTTCGTACGGCGCGATTGGTCACTGGCGCTGCTGGCCATCGCCGGACTCGTGATGTGGACGGGCATCGTGGTTTACAACATCACCCAGGTCAGCTTCCGTCAGGGCCTGTGCCCGCCGTCGTTGCAGGGTCGGATGAACGCGACAATGCGCTTTCTGGTGTGGGGCACCATGCCGCTGGGCGCGGTGCTCGGCGGCCTGCTCGGATCGACGATCGGCGTGCGGCCGACGCTCTTCGTCGCGGCCGTCGGCGGATCGTTGACGTTCTTGCCGGTGCTGCTGTCCCCGCTACGACGCATGCGCGACCTGCCGTCCTATGCCGATGCCGCCATGCCGAACTGATCGGCGCCTCTACGCGTTCCACGTCACCGCGCCGGTCGGCAGCACGGCGTGTACTCCCCAGACATCGTTGGCCACCTGGGTAACCCGCAGGTCGACACTGACGCTCGCGAGTGCCAGGGCGGCTGCCTTCTCGAGGCCGTACAGGCCCTGCATCCAGGTCAGCATGTTGTCCAGGGCGTCCCCCATCGCGACGTTCAGGTCCTTATCGAAACCGAAGGTGATCCGCCCGGACGGCGTCTCCGCGTGGATGCCGGGCACCGGCGCATCGGCAACCAACGTCAGCACCGCGGTCGTGGTCATTCCGCACTCGATGGCGGTTCCGCCCACCTCGCCGTCGCCCTGCGCGGCGTGGCCGTCCCCGAGGGACAGCAGCGCTCCCGGCACCGTGACGGGCAGGAAGAGCGTCGAGCCGGCGACGAGCTCGCGGCAGTCGATGTTGCCGCCGCCTTCCGTGCGCGGCGGGATCGTGGAGTGCCGCCCCGGGTCTGCGGGCGGCATGCCGACCACGCCGAGGAACGGGGCCAGTCCTACGGTGTGGCCGCGGTCGTTGGTCGCGGTGCCCGCGGCGGCGTCGATATCCCAGTCGATGTCCCACAGGAAGCTGACCGGCGGGCCGCCCGCCAGGCCGAGCCGGCGGGTCAGCCGGTTGTCCAGGGCCGCAGCGACCGTCCAGCCCCAGTCCGCCGTCTGCAGCGAGCGGAACTCAACCGACAGCACCATGCCCGGTCGCGCGCCGAGCACCTCGATCGGACCGGTGAGGCAGTGCCCGCGTCCCTGCGGAAGCAGTTGTGGCGGGCGGTCCCCCGGCGACTGCTGACGGCTCAGGTAGCCGGAGGCGTCCAGCGACCGCACCACCACGCTGTCGCCGGACTCGACCGACAGCACCGACGGCGTCTCGGGGTTGAAGTAGTCGGTCACGGTTGTCGGGGTGGGATCGAGCCGGTGCTGGGTCATGCGTGCATCGTCGCAGGCTCGCCGGCAGCACGCACGCCGCTCGACCTGGAGCTGGCCCGCGTCGGGCAAGCGGAACGAGTTGGGGACGAGCCCTGCTACTGCTCGAACAGGCAGAACGGGTGACCGGCTGGGTCGAGGTAGACCCGGACGTCCTGCTGGGGCTGGAAGTCCGCCAGCACGGCTCCCGCTTCGAGGGCGTGCTCACCAGCCGCGGCCAGGTCATCCACCCGGACATCGAGGTGTACCGACATCTGCTGGTCGCCGGGGCGGGCCGGCCACACCGGCCGGACGTAGTTGCTCTCTTCCTGAAAGGACAATCCGGCGCCACCCTCGGGTGAGCGGAGCTTCACCCAACCAGGCTCGTCCTGGGACACCTCCCACCCGAGCAGCCGCTGGTAGAACCGCGCCAGCGCCTGTGGATCAGGCGCGTCCAGCACGATCCCGGACAGTGACAATCCCACGCCATCGGCCACGGCAGATCCTCCACATCAGCTCAGCTCTCCACGCCATCCTTGCCTGTGCCGTCCGAGGAGTCCAGCACCCGCTCCTGATCCGCCGCCAGGGAACGCTGCGTCACGCCTGCCCGCCGGCTCCGGTCCGGCGGATCCGGATCGGCCCGCGCGCCGCGGCCAGGTCGACCACGTCGCCGTGCTGGGTGATCTCGACATCGCCACTGGTCACCAGCCGGCCGGCGGCCGCGCGGGCGTCGTCCATCAGCTCTCGCCAGCCGTCGGCCGAGACCGCACGCGCGGCGTCGGACGGGCAGATCGTGGCGCCGGGCCGGCGCTTGGCGAGCAACGCCAGGATGGTCCGCTCCAGGGCGGCGGAAGTCTCCATCCCCCGACGGTAACTGTTACTCGCCGCCACCGGGCTTGCCGATGGCGATCATCCGCTCGACGGCCCGCCGGGCCGGCGCGGCAATGTCGGCGGGGATGGTGATCTCGTCGCGGCCCTCGCGCAGGCAGCGCAGCAGCAGCTGGGCGTTGGTCATCTTCATGTAGCGGCAGGAGGCCTTGGCGTTCATCGGCAGGAACGTCGTCCGGTCGTTGACCTTGCGAAGCTGATGCAGCATCCCGATCTCGGTGGCCACCAACGCGGTGCTGGCAGTCATCTCCCGCGCCGCGTCGACCATCGCGCCGGTCGACATGATCCGGGTTCGTCCGATGGGCAGATCGCCTTCACCGGCAAGCCAGATCGCCGACGACGCGCAGCCGCACTCCGGGTGCACCAGCACCTCGGCGGTGGGATGGGCGGCCACCTGGGTGCGGATGTCGGTCGGGCTGATACCGGCGTGCACGTGGCATTCGCCCATCCACACCTTGATGTTCGTGCGACCGGTGGCACGCTGCACGTGGGCGCCGAGGAACTGGTCGGGCAGGAACAGCACCGGGGTGTCAGCCGGAATGGATTCCACGACCTCGACCGCGTTGGACGACGTGCAGCAGATGTCGGCCTCGGCCTTCACCGCCGCACTGGTGTTCACATACGCGACGACGGCCGCGCCGGGGTTCTCGGACTTCCAGGCACGCAGCGCGTCGGCGTCGATGGTGTCGGCGAGCGAGCAACCGGCCTCCGCCGTCGGAACCAGGACGCGCTTGTCGGGGCTGAGCAGCTTGGCGGTCTCGGCCATGAAGTGCACGCCGCAGAACACGATCGTGCTGGCGTCGGTGTTGGCGGCGATCCGCGACAGCGCCAGCGAGTCACCCACGTGGTGAGCCACGTCCTGGATATCGGGGGTCTGATAATTGTGCGCCAGGATCACCGCGTCCTGGCTCGCGGCGAGCCGGCGCACCTCGTCCTGCCACGAGGCCTCCAGCGTGCCGGTGGCACCCGCCACGTCCATGCCGATGCTGTCGCGCCCCACGGTCACACTGCTCATCGCGTACTTCTCTCGTCGAAGGGCACGTGGTCACCCGGTTTT
This sequence comes from Jatrophihabitans lederbergiae, assembly GCF_031845305.1. Classification (NCBI taxonomy): domain Bacteria; kingdom Bacillati; phylum Actinomycetota; class Actinomycetes; order Jatrophihabitantales; family Jatrophihabitantaceae; genus Jatrophihabitans; species Jatrophihabitans lederbergiae. Next base: position 31,032 of record NZ_JAVREH010000022.1, read on the forward strand.
CGCCTCTGAGGCGTTTACTGTCGCCCACGGTAGCATCCATCGTGTGACCACACAGCTGGAGGGGGACGGAGTCGGCGTGCAGGACTCCGGCACCGACCGGCTGGGCGTGGCGTGGCCGAGCTATCCGCACGAGGTACTGGGTGTCGTGCTGTCGGTTCGCCAGTCGCAGCTGTGCGTCCTGCTCTGGCGTCGCCGGCTGTCCCCGCAACGCGGCCGCTGGGCGTTGCCCGGCGGTGGCCTGTCGGCCGACGAGCGGCTGCGCGGTGCCATCACCAGGCATCTGGCGGTGAAGGTCGACGTGCACGAGATCGCCCATCTCGAGCAGCTCGCAACGCACAGCGCCGTGGATCGTGACCCGCGCGGCCGGGTGCTCGCGACTGCCTACCTGGGCCTGGTTCCTTCCGACGCCGACTCCGAGCCGCCGCCGGACACCACCTGGCAGCCGGTCGACGACCTTCCGCAAACGGCCTTCGACCACCGGTTCTTCATCGATGCCGCCGTCGAGCGGCTGCGCGCGAAATTGTCTTATACGAACGTGGGATTCGCGCTCGCGCCACAGGAATTCACCATTGCCGAGCTGCGGGATCTGGTGAGCGCCGCGCTCGGGTACCAGGTCTCCCCCACCAACCTCACCCGGGTGATGACCCGCCGGCAGATGATCGAGCCCACCGGCGCGACGTCCGCCCCGGGACGCGCGGGCGGCCGGCCCGCGGCCGTGTATCGCTTCGCGCGCCGGGAGCTCACCATCACCGATCCCTTCGCCGTCCTGAAACCACCGCGGTGAGCGTGCTGTCGGGGACGCGGCCCGCCACCCAGATCGCTGCCGCCGGGTACGTTCTGGTGGTGACCGGCCTCGCCTCCGCCGCCCAGGTCACCGGCAACGGCCGCTACTACCTCGCCGCGCTGCTGTTGACGCTGCCCGCCGGCCTCCCCGCCATCGTCGGCGTTTATCTGGCCTACGGTTTGGTCGAGCAGGTGAACGCGATGCTCCTTCCACGAGCGGATGGTGACCAGCTGGCCCGCCAGACGCTCGCCCTCACCGCGCCGGTCAACGTGCTGCTCTTCGCCGCCGCGGCGGTCGCCGACGTCCTGCTCGTCCACCAACTCCTGTTGCTCCTGGCCGCGCGCCGAGCCGGGCTCCGGCGGCCGCCTTCAGGGCCGGTGTGAACCGCCGTAATTCATGCCCATTGCCTCGGTGACCTCGGCCAGGGTCGTGGCCGCGATGGCGTCGGCTCGCTCCGATCCCCGGGCCAGGATGTCGCGGGCGTCCACGCGGCTCAGCTCGGACCGACGCTCCCGGATGGGCGCCAGGAAGTCGTTGACGGCCGCGGTCACCACGCGCTTGAGCTGTGCGGCACCGCCGTCCCCGACCTCCGCCGCGATGGCGGCCGGGTCCTGACCCCGGCATAACCCCGCCAGCGTCAGCAGAGTGGCGATCTCCGGACGCCCGGCCGGGTCGAAGGTGATCCGACGATCCGAGTCGGTTCTGGCTCCTCGGACCTTGGCCGCGACCACGTCCGGGTCGTCGGTCAGCGCGATCGCGTTGCCCAGGCTCTTCGACATCTTGCGGCCATCCAGGCCGGCCAGGACCGGAGCTTCGCCCAGCAGCGCATCCGGCAGTCCGAAGACCGGTCCGTACCGTTCGTTGAAACGGCGGGCGATGGCCCGGGTCAGCTCCAGGTGCGGCAGCTGATCCTTGCCGACCGGTACGAGTTCCGCCTTGCAGAACAGGATGTCCGCCGCCTGGTGCACCGGATAGGCGAGCATCAGGCCGTTGACCGACGACCGGCCGGCCAGCCGGATCTCCTCCTTGACGGTGGGATTGCGGTCCAGCTCGGAGGTGCTGACCAGCGACAGGAACGGCAGGACGAGCTGGTTCAGCGCCGGGACGGAGCTGTGCGCGAAGATGGTCGTGCTGTCCGGATCGAGCCCGCACGACAGGTAGTCCAGCACCAGCCCGGTCGTCAGCTCGTGGAGGTCGCCGGGAAGGTCGCGATCGGTGATGACCTGGAAGTCCGCGACCACCACCAGAAGGTCCGCACCCTCGCGCTGCAGCCGAACCCGATTGGCGAGGGTGCCGAAGTAGTGGCCGAGGTGCAGCGCTCCGGTGGGCCGGTCGCCGGTGAGCACCCGGACGCCTTCCAGGCCGGTCGGACGATCGGAATGTGCCGGCAAATCCTGGCCATGGTGCCGATTGTGGATCTCGAGCGTGGTCATGTCGTCCTCCGAGGTCGGGCTGTCCACGCCGGAAGAAACAACAAAGCCGTCCCGGCGGGGACGGCCCTTGAGTGGTGGACCGGTGCGTTCACGGGTCCAGGTCGAGTGAGCCGTCCTAGCAGGACGGCCACCACAGGCGCAGTGTCGTTACCGCGCAAGCAAAACTCACCAGCACAAAGTACACCCAGCTCAACCGGGACGCCTCGACGTCAGGCGCTCTTGGACGCGGCCTTCTTCGCCGGTGCCTGGGCGGCCGCGGTGGTCTTGGCGGCGGCGCGTTTGGCGGGCGCCTTCTTGGCGGCGGCCTTTTTTGCCGGAGCCTTGCGGGCAGCCTTCTTCGGAGCGGCTCCGGCCTCGTTACTACCAGACGCTGCGTTATTACCGGACGCGCTGGCAGCCGAGCCGCTGCCGCCGGCGCCGTCCTGGCCGGCGCCGTCCTGGCCGGCTCCGGCCTGGGCCACCGTGCCGCCCCGGGCGCGGTCCACGCTGCGCTGCAACGCGGTAAGCAGATCGATGACCTCACCGGTCTTTCCGGCGGCGGGCTTCTTCTCGTCCTCGACGAGCTGGGCGGACTCGCCGCGCTCCACCTTGGCCTCGATGAGCTCGACGACGGCCGCCCGGTAGCTGTCGGTGAACTGCTCCGGCTCGAAATCGGCGGCCATGCTCTCGACCAGCGACGCCGCCATCTTCAGTTCCTGCGGTCGAAGCTCGACCTCGGTGTCCAGCACCGGAAACTCCGCCTTGCGCACCTCGTCGGGCCACAGCATGGTCTGCAGCACGATCGTCTTGTCCCGCACCCGCAGCACCGCCAGGGTCTCTTTCTGGCGCAGGGCCACCCTGACGATCGCCATCCGCTCCGTCTCGACCAGCGCCTCTCGGAGCAGCGCGTACGGCTTGGCGGCCTTGGCGTCCGGCTCGAGGAAGTAGCTCTTGGCGAACAGGATCGGATCGACCTGGCTGCTGGGGACGAACTCCACCACATCGATCTCGTGGCTGGTGGCGACCGGCAGCTTGTCCAGGTCCTCGTCGGTGAGGATGACCAGCTGACCGTCGCTGGTCTCATAGCCCTTCGCGATCGAGTCGAACCCGACCTCCTCACCGCACACGCTGCAGGTCCGCTTGTAGCGGATGCGGCCGCCGTCGGCCCGGTGCACCTGGTGAAAGCGGATGTCGTTCTCTTCGGTCGCGGCGAACAGCCGCACCGGCACGTTGACCAGACCGAAGGACACCGCGCCCTTCCAGATCGCCCTCATACCGTGCTCCTCACGCCTAGCGCGCCAAATGTTCGACGGGCAGCATGAGCGTATGCGACCGATGCTGGCAATTGCTGGCCCACAACCCATTGGCGCGGAGTGGCTTCACGAAGTCAAGTGGGATGGGCTCCGCATACTGGCCGATGTGTCGCAATCAGGCCTGCAACTGCTCTCGCGCGTCGGACGGGATGTGACAGGCAGCTTTCCCGAGCTCGAACCCGTCACCGGCACCGTCCGGGACGCGCTGATCGACGGTGAGGTGATCGTGCTGCGCAACGGCGTGCCGTCCCACGAGGCGCTGACCGATCGGCTGCGGGGAACCGACGCCCGGCGGACGCGGCGACTCGCCGAGGACGAGCCGGCCACCGTGATGGCCTTCGACCTGCTCCGGTTGTACGGCGTGGACCTCACCGGCCGCCCGCTCACCGAGCGCCGCGCCAGCCTGGAAAGGCTGCGGCTTCCGGCCGAGTCCTGGCGGACCTCGCCTCGCTATGACGACGGCCCGGCGCTGCTGTCCGCCACCCGGGAGCAGGGCCTCGAGGGCGTGGTGGCGAAGCGATCCGGCTCGACCTACCAGCCCGGACGGCGCAGCCCGGACTGGGTGAAGACCGCGCACCGGCGCGATCAGGCCTGCGTGGTCGGCGGCTGGCTGCCCGCTACCGAGGACGGGGTGGCGGCGCTGCTCGTCGGTCTTCCCGACGGCGCCGGGCTGTTGCGCTACACCGGGCGGGTGGAGCGGGGCATTGGCGCGAGGTCCGGCCAGGACCTGCGCAGGCTGCTGTCCGCAATTCCCGCTGAGACGGCCCCGTTCGCCGCCCCATTCGATGGCCCACCTGACGGCCCGACTGACGCGCCGTCCGACGGTTTGCTCGATGGCGGCACCGAAAGCGCCTGCTGGTGCCGCCCCCGGCTGGTGATCGAGGTTCGTCATCTCGGGTGGTCGCCGGCGCGCCGGATGCGCGAGCCGGTGTTCCGCGGGGTCCGAACCGATCTCGACGCGGCAGAGGTTCGGGACGAGTCCTGACGCCGACCGTACCGAGCGCCACCGACGGCGTCGCGGGAACCTAAGTTTGGCTTTCTAACAAACGGCATAGACTGGCTGTCGTGCCAACAGCCGAACCCACGACCGCGTCCTGGATCCGCCGGCTTCTCGGGTACTGCTTACGCCACCGTCTCGACCTCTTCGGAGCCTTCGCCGCCGCCCTCGCCGACGCCGTGGTCTCGGTCGCCGTCCCGCTGGTCATCAAGCACGTGATCGATCTGGTCAGCGCTCCCGCCGCGAACTCCGTCGGCCACCGAAACTCGATCACGCCCTGGGTCCTCGTGCTCATCGGTGCCGCGCTCGTGCAGTACGCGCTCACGTTCATCCGCCGCTACCTTGCCGGCCGGCTCTCCCTCGACGTCCAGTACGACCTGCGCGGCGACGTCTTCACCTCCCTGCAGCGACTGGACGGGGCCGCGCAGGACGCCCTGCAGACCGGCCAGGTGGTGAGCCGCTCGATCAGCGACGTCGGCCTGGTCCAGGGGCTGCTCGCCTTCCTGCCGGCCCTCACCGGCAACGTTCTGCTGTTCGTGATCTCCCTCATCGCCATGCTGTGGCTGTCGCCGCTGCTGACGCTGGTTGCCTTCGCCATCGCGCCGGCCCTGTGGTTCGTCGCGCTCGCCTCACGACGTGACCTGTTCCCGGCGAACTGGGTCGCGCAGCAGCAGGCCGGCAATCTGGTCGGCCACGTCGAGGCTGCGGTCACCGGCGTCCGGGTCGTCAAGGGATTCGGCCAGGAGCAGCGAGAGGTCCGCGAGCTCAGCGCGCAGGCCCGCGCCCTGTTCGCCATGCGGATGCGGGTCGTCCGCTTCCAGGCCAAGTATTCCTCGGCGCTGACCGCGATCCCGGGGCTCGGCCAGGTCGGCGTGCTGCTGCTCGGCGGTTGGCTGGCGTTGCACGGCCAGATCACCATCGGAACGTTCCTGGCGTTCTCCACCTACCTCGGCCAGCTCGTCGGCCCGGTGCGTCAGGTCACGGCGCTGCTCACGATCGGCCAGCAGGCCCGAGCCGGCGTGGAACGGGTGCTCGAGGTGATCGACTCCTCCCCCGCTGTCGTGGATTCTCCCGACGCGCGGGACATACCGCCCGGTCCGCTGGAGCTCCGGTTCGACGATGTCAGCTTCGGCTACACCCGCTCCGAACCGGTGCTGCGTGGCCTGGACCTGACCGTGCGCGCGGGCGAGACCGTCGCCATCGTCGGCGGTTCCGGTTCGGGAAAATCGACGCTGGCCATGCTGGTGCCGCGCTTCTACGACGTGCACTCCGGCGCCCTGTCGATCGGCGGGGTCGACGTTCGCCAGTTGCGGCTGGCTGACGTCCGCGCCGCCATCGGCATGGTGTTCGAGGACAGCTTCCTCTTCTCCGACACCATCGCCGCCAATATCGCCTACGGGCGTCCGGGGGCCTCCCAGGACGAGATCGTCGCCGCCGCGGAAGCCGCCGAGGCCGCCGGCTTCATCACCGAGCTGCCCGAGGGCTATGACACCCTCGTCGGGGAGCGGGGCCTGACCCTGTCCGGTGGCCAGCGCCAGCGGATCGCGCTGGCCCGCGCGCTGCTCACCCGGCCCCGGATCATGCTGCTCGACGACGCCACCAGCGCCATCGACCCACGCGTCGAGTCCGAGATCCTGGCGACCCTGCGGCACCTGATCGCCGGTCGCACCACGGTCCTCGTCGCGCACCGGCGGTCGACCCTGGCACTCGCGGACCGGATCGCGGTGCTGGAGCACGGCCGGGTGGCCGATATCGGGACCTTCGAGGAGCTGATGGTGCGCTCGCCGCTGTTCCGGCTGCTGCTGGGCGGTCCCGGAGACGATGCCGAGGGGATCGACGCCGGCGAACTGTGCCAGGATGCCGAGCCGTCGACCACCGTGGTTGGCGGCGTCACCATCGCCCTGTGGCAACGCCGGCTACCCGACTCCCCGGACGGCTCACTCAACGGCGTTGCGGTGGCCGGCACATCGACCGGAAGCCTGGCCGCGGGCCGAGCCGGTGTCGCCGGAGCCGGCGGCGGTCCGGGCGGCGGTGGCATGCTCGACGGCGTACCCGCCACCCCGGAGCTGCTCGCGAAGGTCGCCGCGCTGCCGCCGGCGACCGATCACCCCGCGGTCGACGAGGCCCAGGCCCAGGCATCGGACGAGAAGTTCGGCCTGCGCCGGCTGCTGGCACCGCTGAAGCTGCCCTTCGCGCTGGGAATCGTGCTGATCGGCCTGGATGCGCTGCTCCAGCTGGTGCTGCCCTCGCTGATCCGGACCGGCATCGACCGCGGTGTCGGAGAGCACCACGTACAGGTGCTGTTCATCGTGTCGGCCATCGCACTCGGGGTGCTCGTCTTCGACTGGGGGGTGAGCGCGGCCGGTCAGTGGATGACCGGACGCACCGGCGAGCGGCTGCTCTACACGCTGCGGGTGAAGGCCTTCGCGCACCTGCAGCGGCTCAGCCTCGACTTCTACGAGCGCGAATTGGCGGGCCGCATCATGACCCGGATGACCACCGACGTCGACGCGCTGTCCAACTTCCTGCAGACGGGCCTGGCCACCGCGCTCATCAGCGTGCTGACCCTCGTCGGCGTGCTGATCGCGCTGCTGGTGCTCGACGCCGAGCTGGCCCTCGTCCTTGTCGTCGCGCTGCCCATCCTGCTGGCCGCCACCTGGGCCTTTCGGCGGGCCGCGGTGCCCGCCTACGTCGAGGCACGCGAGCGGGTGAGCACCGTCAATGCCCAGTTCCAGGAGAACGTCGCCGGCGTCCGGGTGGCTCAGGTCTTCAGCCGGGAACAGCACAACACCCGCCGGTTCCTGGGCGCCGCGAGCGACTACCGCAACTCCCGGCTGCGGGCGCAGGGTTACATCGCAGCGTATTTCCCCTTTGTCCAGTTCCTCGCCGACGTCTCCGGTGCGGCAGTGCTGGGCTTCGGTGCGCACCGACTGTCGCACGGCACGCTCACCGCCGGTGCGCTGATCGCGTTCTTCCTGTACCTGGACGCCTTCTTCTCACCGGTCCAGCAGCTGTCCCAGGTCTTCGACGGCTACCAGCAGGCGTCGGTCGGCCTGTCCCGGCTCGAGGACCTGCTGCGCGCCCCCACCGGAACCCCGAACGCCGAGCACCCGAGGCCGGTGGACCACCTTCGGGGCGAGATCACCATGGCCGGCGTCCGGTTCGCGTACAACCACTCCGACGCTCCCGCCGTACGTGACATCGACCTGCGGGTACCGGCCGGCCAATCGGTCGCCCTGGTCGGCCGGACCGGCGCCGGCAAGTCGACCGTTGTCAAGCTCATCGCCCGGTTCTACGACCCGATCGAGGGATCGGTACGGGCCGACGGCGTGGACCTGCGCGCCATGGATCTCGCCGACTACCGCCGGCACCTCGGATTCGTTCCGCAGGAGGCCTACCTGTCGCCGGGCAGCATTCGGGACGCCATCGCCTACGGCCGGCCGGAGGCTACCGACCGCGAGGTGGAGCGGGCCGCACGGGCGGTAGGCGCACACGACATGATCGCCACGCTGAGCGAGGGTTACCTGCACGAGGTCGGTGAGCGGGGTCGGAACCTGTCCGCCGGGCAGCGCCAGCTCATCGCGCTGGCCCGTGCCGAGCTGGTGGACCCCGACATCCTGCTCCTGGACGAGGCAACCGCGGCCCTCGACCTGGCCAGCGAGGCGGTCGTCACCGAGGCCACCCAGCGGCTCAGCCGGCATCGCACCACCGTGACGGTGGCGCACCGGCTCACCACGGCGGCGCGGGCAGACCGGATTCTGGTGATGTCCGAGGGTCGGATCGTCGAGGACGGGCCGCACGAGGAGCTGCTGTCCCGCGACGGCACCTACGCGGCGCTGTGGCGTGCCTACATCAGCGGCTCAGACGCTACTGACGAGTCGTCAGACGGTGCCGAGCTCGCCGACGTAGCCGGGGCCGTGACCCACGCCCGCACAGTCGTCAGCGACTAGTGCCCGGTCGGGGTGCCGGTGGTCCGCTTGCAGGGTGGCGTGCCCGATCCGGTAGCTGTCGGCAAGCACCAGCCGCACCCCCAGCGCGACCTGGTGACAGTCGAAGGATTCCGCCACCACCACGTGCGCTGACAGTGCGGCCTCACCGGCGCCCAGGTCCCACACGTGCAGGTCGTGCACCTCGGTCACTCCGTCGACCTGGGCCATCGCCTTGCCGATCAGGGCTGGATCGCTGCCGGTGGGGGCAGCCTCCAGGAACACCCGGCCGGCCGCCCGCACCAAGTCGACACCGGCATGCGCCATCAGCGCGGCGACGACCAGCGCGGCGACCGCGTCCGCGCCGGCCCAGCCGGTGAGGACGACGACGAGGCCCGCCACCGCGGTGGCCAGGAACGCCCACAGGTCGTTGACCAGGTGCGCCACGGCGCCCCGGACATTGAGGCTGTTCGGGTTGGCCTTGCTGGCCAGCAGCACCGCGAGCCCGTTCACCGCGACGCCGATCAGGGCCACCACCAGCACGGCGGTTCCGTCCACGTCGGGCGGGTGCACGAGCCGGCGGACGGCCGCGATGGTGAACCAGCATGCGAGCAGCAGCAGGGTGATGCCGTTGGCCTGGGCCGACAGGGCGTCGATCCTGGTGAAGCCATAGGTGTACGCGCCTCGGGCCGGGCGTTGGGCGAGCTTCGAGGCAGCGATCGCTACCGCCAGCGCGGCGGCGTCGGTGAGCATGTGGCCGGCGTCGGTCAGCAGCGCCAGCGAACCGGACGCCAGGCCCACCGTCACCTCGCCCGACATGAAGGCGAGGATCACCGCCAGCGAGGCGAACAGCCAGCGCCGGTCGGTCTGGGCCGTGACCGCGGCAGGCCCATGCGCGTGGCCGTCCCCGCCGTGAGCGCGGTTGCCGCGGCTGTGCTCGCTGGGGTTGTGGTTGCTGTGCTCGCTGTCGGGATGGCGCTGAGTCATGGCCGGCTCGCAAGATCGGGTTCGCCGTGCCGCAGGTCGCCGGGCTCGTCGTGGCGGACGTCGCTGTGCTGGGCGTGCGCCAGCGCGATGCTCAGCAGGTCGCCGACGTGGGAGTCCGCCAACCGGTAGAACGCCAGCCGGCCGGTCCGGCGGACGTGCACCACCTCGTGCGCCCGCAGCAGCCGCAACGCGTGCGAGGTGGCGGACTCGCTGAGCCCGGACAGCGCCGACAGCGTTCCCACATTCGCCTCACCCGCGCTCAGCACGACCAGCAGACGCAGTCGGCCGGGGTCGGAGAGCAACCCGAACACCTCGGCGGTGTCGAGGATGTCGCGCTCCGCGGGCATCGAGACGGCAGCCTCACGCGCGGCGACAACGCCTGAACGAACGTTCACATATCAAGGATGCCGTCGCCGCGCGTCCGGCGTCAAGCAATGCGGTCACATCCCTACCAACCGAGCTGAAGCGGGCGGCCCTCGGCGTAACCGGCGGCGCTCTGCACCCCGATGATGGCGCGGTCGGAGAATTCGGCGATGGTGCGCGCGCCCGAGTACGTGAACGACGAGCGGACGCCCGCGACGATCGCGTCGATCAGGTCCTCGACACCGGGTCGCTCCGGATCCAGGAACTTCCGGCCGCTGGAGATGCCCTCCTCGAACAGGGCCTTGCGGGCACGGTCGAAGGCGGACTCGGTGGACGTCCGGTGTGCGACCGCGCGGGCCGAGGCCATGCCGAAGCTGTCCTTGTACGGCCGCCCGTCCGAGGCGACCTGCAGGTCCCCCGGCGACTCGTACGTCCCCGCGAACCAGGACCCGATCATCACCGAGGACGCTCCCGCGGCCAGCGCGAGCGCGACATCGCGCGGGTGCCGGACGCCGCCGTCCGCCCACACGTGCTTGCCGAGCTCCTTGGCCGCCGCCGCGCATTCCAGGACGGCCGAGAACTGCGGCCGGCCGACGCCGGTCATCATGCGGGTGGTGCACATGGCACCGGGGCCGACCCCGACCTTGACGATGTCGGCACCGGCCTCGATCAGGTCCACGGTGCCCTCGGCGGAGACCACGTTGCCCGCGACGATCGGCACGCCCGGCGCCAGTCCGCGCACCGTCGCGAGGGCCTCGAGCATCCGGCGCTGGTGCCCGTGGGCGGTATCCATCACCAGCAGGTCCACGCCGGTGTCGAGCAACCGCTCGGCCTTGCCCCGGACGTCGCCGTTGACCCCGAGGGCCGCGCCGACCCGCAGCCGGCCGAAGGAGTCCACCGCCGGGTCGTACAGCGTCGCGCGGAGTGCGGCCGTCCGGGTCAGCACCCCGACCAGAGCGCCGTCCTCGTCCACGACCGGAGCCAGCCGGTGATGACCCTCCGCCAGCAGCTCGAAGGCCTCTCTGGCGCCGACCTTCGCGGGCAGGGTGACCAGGCGTGTCGACATGACCGCCGACAGCTGCGCGAAGCGGTCCACTCCGGTGCAGTCCCGTTCGGTGACCACGCCGACCGGACGCCCGTTCTCGACCACGATCACCGCCCCGTGCGCCCGCTTGGGCAGCAGGGCCAGGGCGTCGGACACCGTGTCGGATGGGCCGAGCGTGAGCGCGGTGTCGTGTACCAGGTCGCGCTGCTTCACCCACGCGACGACCTCGGACACCACCTCGACCGGGATGTCCTGCGGAATGATGGTCAGGCCGCCACGGCGAGCCACCGTCTCGGCCATCCGCCGCCCGGCTACGGCCGTCATGTTCGCCACCACCAGCGGGATCATGGCACCGCTGCCGTCGGTGGTGGACAGGTCGACGTCGAAGCGCGAGGCCACGTCGGAGGAGCGCGGGACCATGAAAACGTCGTCGTAGGTCAGGTCATGGGACGGCACACCGTCATTGAGGAACTTCACGTTTGCAACAGTCTAGTCGCCGGGCGCGCGCCACTACTCTCGATCGGGTGAGCATTGCTGTCTTCGACATCGACGGAGTGGTGGCCGACGTCCGCCACCGGGTGCACCACGTCGCGCACCGGCCCAAGGACTGGGCTCAGTTCTTCGACGCGGCGGCGGCCGACACCGGCATTGCCGAGGGGATCGCGGCCGCGCACGCCGCGGCCGCGCACCACGACATCGTCTGGTTGACCGGACGGCCGAACTGGCTGCGGCCCGTGACCACCCGCTGGCTCGCCGACCAGGGGCTGCCAGCCGGACAGCTGGTCATGCGGGCCGACCGGGACTACCGTCCGGCGCCGGTGCTCAAGGTGGCGGAGCTGCGGCGGTTGCGCGATCGGGACATCGCGTGTTTCGTCGACGACGATCCGGCCGTCATCGCGGCGGCGGCCGCCGCGGGGTTTCCGGCGACACTGGTGACCTGGGTCCCGCGGAGCGACGCACTCGCCGGCGCCCAGGATCGGGCCGGTCGGACCTGACTGCACGCGCGGCAGGTCCCCGAATTCGGCGTAGAGTTGTTTACTCAACCAGACAGCGAAGTTTAGTAAGTGTTAAGGTCGTGTGACCGGGTGTTGACCCGACCGCGATATGAGCCCAGGAAGCCGGCAATGAGTAGTCAGTCCGTCCCCGAATCGACCAGCAAGCCCGCCGTGACCACCTCGGTACACCCGATCACCCGCGCTCCGTGCGCACATCAACCGCTGTGTCCCAACGCCGACGGTCCCGACCGGGACGCCGCGCACGTGGTGGCCTGCCATCCGGAGCAGGGCTGGAGCCTGCTCTGCAACGGCGTCGTCCTGTTCGACGACACCGGCGAGATCCTGCCTGACGGGCGCTGCGTGCATGCCCGCCGTGCGGACCTGACCGCAGCTGCCCTGCACCGGGTGGCCTGAGTACGCTTTTCGACTGCGGGTGGCCGCCAGCCACAGCTAGGCATAGTCCTCCACCGGAGGGCAGGAGCACACCAGGTTGCGATCGCCGAAGGCGCCGTCGATGCGCCGCACCGGCGACCAGTACTTCGACATCGGGTCGACTCCGGCGGGGTAGACGGCCTCTTCCCGGGAGTACGGGTGGTTCCACTCCGCTACCAGGCTGCGGGCGGTGTGCGGAGCATTGCGCAGCGGGTTGTCGCCTGAGCTCCACTCCCCCGCCGACAGCCGGTCGACCTCACCCTTGATCGAGATCATGGCGTCGATGAACCGGTCGATCTCGGCCAGGTCCTCGCTCTCCGTCGGCTCCACCATCAGCGTGCCCGACACCGGGAACGACATCGTCGGAGCGTGGAAGCCGTAGTCGACCAGCCGCTTGGCCACGTCGTCGACGGTGACACCGGTCTGCTTGGTGAGCGGGCGCAGGTCCAGGATGCACTCGTGCGCGACCAGGCCACGAGCACCGGTGTAGAGCACCGGGTAGTGATCGTTGAGTCGGGCCGCGATGTAGTTGGCCGACAGGATCGCGGTGCTGGTGGCCGCGACCAGGCCGTCCGGACCCATCAGGCGCAGGTACGCCCAGGTGATCGGCAGGATCGAGGCCGACCCCCACGGCGCTGCCGCGATGGCACCGGGGCCGGTCGCGGGACCGGCACTCGACTGCAGCGGGTGGTTGGGCAGGAACGGCGCGAGGTGGGACCGGACGCCGATCGGACCGACCCCCGGACCACCGCCACCGTGCGGGATGCAGAACGTCTTGTGCAGGTTCAGGTGCGAGACGTCCGCGCCGAACTTGCCGGGACGTGCCAGGCCCACCATCGCGTTCAGGTTCGCCCCGTCGACATAGACCTGGCCGCCCGCCTCGTGCACCAGCTCGCACACCGCGCCGATGTGATCCTCGAACACGCCGTGCGTGGACGGATAGGTCACCATGATCGCCGCGAGGTTGCCGGCGTGCTGCGCGATCTTGGCCTTGAGGTCATCGAGGTCGACCTCGCCCTCGTCGCCGCTGGTGGCGACCACGACCACCTTCATGCCCGCAAGCACCGCCGACGCCGCGTTGGTGCCGTGCGCGCTGGCCGGGATCAGGCATACCGTGCGCTGCAGGTCGCCGCGGCTCTGGTGATAGGCGTGGATCGCCAGCAGGCCGGCGAACTCGCCCTGCGCGCCCGCGTTCGGCTGCAGGGAGACGGCGTCGTAGCCGGTGATCTCGCTGAGCCACCGCTGTAGGTCGCCGATCAGCTGGGCGTAACCGTCGAACTGCCCCTCGGGGGCGAAGGGATGGATGTTGGCGAAACCCGGGTTGGTGACCGGTTCCATTTCGGTCGTCGCGTTCAGCTTCATGGTGCAGGAGCCCAGCGGGATCATGCCGCGGTCCAGCGCGTAATCGCGATCGGCGAGCCGGCGCAGGTAACGCAGCATCGACGTCTCGGAGTGGTGGGTGTTGAACACCGGATGCGTCAGGTAGTCCGAGGTGCGGCGCAGGTCGACCGGCAGCGCCAGCTCCGCGCCGTCCGGCAGCGGCTGAATGACGCCGAAGGCCTGCAGCACCGCGCCGAGCTGGGCCTCAGTGGTCGCCTCGTCGCACGAGATGCCGAAGTGATCGGCGTCGACGGGGCGCAGGTTGACCCCGCGCTGTTCCGCCGCGGCCAGGATCTCGTTCGCCCGGCCCGGCACCCGGACGGTGATCGTGTCGAAGAACGATCCGGTCAGCACCTCGACGCCGGCCGCGCGCAGGCCGGCGGCCAGCCGGGTGGCTCGGGAGTGCACGTTGGCCGCGATCGCACGAAGTCCGCTGGGGCCGTGGTAAACGGCGTACATGGAGGCCAGCACGGCCAGCAACACCTGGGCGGTGCAGATGTTGGACGTCGCCTTCTCGCGGCGGATGTGCTGCTCGCGGGTCTGCAGGGCGAGGCGGTACGCCGGGCGGCCGTCGGCGTCCACCGAGACGCCCACCAGCCGACCGGGCAGCTGACGCTCCAGGCCGGCCCGGATCGACAGGTAACCCGCGTGCGGGCCGCCGAAGCCGAGGGGCACGCCGAAGCGCTGCGAGGTTCCGACGGCGATGTCCGCGCCGAGCTCGCCGGGTGGGGTGAGCAGGGTCAGCGCCAGCAGGTCGGCCGCGACGGCCACCACAGCGCCCAGCTCGTGTGCCGCGGCAATGACGCCGCGCGGGTTGCGCACCTCACCCGAGGCGCCCGGGTACTGCAGCAGGACGCCGAACACCGCGTTGTCGCCGAGGTCGGCGGGCAGTTGCCGGGACAGGTCCGCGACCCGGACCTGCAGCCCGAGCGCGACGGCCCGGGTGCGCACCACATCGATCGTCTGTGGCAACGCGTCGGCGTCGATCAGGAAGACGGTGGCGCCCTTCTTGGTGGCCGGGGCGGTGCGGTGCGCGAGGGCCATGGCCTCGGCCGCCGCGGTGGACTCGTCGAGCAGCGACGCGCCCGCGGTGGGCAGTCCGGTCAGGTCTCCGACGACGGTCTGAAAGTTCAGCAGGGCCTCGAGGCGTCCCTGGCTGATCTCGGGCTGGTACGGCGTGTAGGCGGTGTACCAGGCCGGGTTCTCCAGCACGTTGCGGCGGATCACCGGCGGCGTGATGGTGTCGTAGTAGCCCAGGCCGATCATGGACGCGCGGACGGTGTTGCGGTCGGCCAGTGCGCGCAGTTCGGCGGCGACCTCGGCCTCGGTGCTGGCCGCCGGCAGCGCGAGGGCCAGCCGCGAGCGGATCGACTCGGGGACGGCCGCGGCGATCATGTCCTCGAGGCTGCTGAAGCCGAGGGTCTTGAGCATGACGTCCTGGTCGGCCTGATCCGAGACCCCGATGTGACGTGCTGAGAACGGGGTGAGCAGCGGAACGGATGCGGTCATGAGCAGCTCCAGGGCGACGTGGGGCCGAAGTCGTACGCCAGTGCTGGCCGCACAACTTCCCCCTCTGTCGGACGGATGCCCTTCAGAGCTACCTACCCGCACGGTCCTGCGGCCTGAGAGGTTGACGGGGAGGTTGCCCCTTCGGCGCCGCCGTCGCGATGCGCGGCGAACTCTCCCGTACGGGTGTAGCGGTGTCCCCGAGATTACCAGCCCAGGGGGCCGTTCGCCTCAGGCGGATTCGCTGCGGCGCTGCCGGCGCTGGGAAAGCTCGTCCGATGCCGGGCTTGTCTGAACCGCGCCGTCGGTGCGCTCGGACGGCAGCGTGGCCAGTGATCCCGCCAGCTCGCGCAGCGCTCCGCTGACGGCGATGCCGAACACGCCCTGGCCGCCGCGCAGTAGGTCGACGACCTCTTCCGAGGACGTGCACTCATACACCGTGGTGCCGTCGGAGAGGAGCGTCATCTGGGCGAGATCGGCCACGCCACGCTCGCGCAGCGCCTCGACGGCGAGCCGGATGTTCTGCAGTGACACCCCGGTGTCGAGCAGTCGCTTGACGACCTTGAGAACCAGGATGTCCTTGAACGAGTAGAGCCGCTGGCTACCGGAACCGGCGGCCGAGCGTACGGAGGGAACAACCAGCCCGGTGCGCGCCCAGTAGTCGAGCTGGCGGTAGGTGATCCCGGCCGCCGAGCAGGCCGTCGGTCCCCGGTACCCCACGGACTCGTCCGAACCGATACTTGGCTGGCTGAAGAGGGCGCCTTGCTCCGGCGTCTGGTCAAGCACGTCGATCTCCTACCTGCCGCGCACGTCGCCGCGAGTCCCCGAACGCGCCCGACCGTCGATCGAAGCGCCGCCCCCGCCGCGAATTGCACGGTGGGTATTCCACGAAGGTAGGCCGACCGGTAGGGGCGGTCAATCCGCCTCGCCGACTCCGGCCGAAAAAGTAACCGTCAAGTTGAACTACAGAGTTGGCCGCGGTGGCCGATGAGACGATCAGGCGGTGTGCGCCGCTGTCGGATTCAGCTGGTGCCCGCCTGCGGCTCGTCCCCTTCGGAGCCGGCGAAGTCGTCGGCCGAGATGGTGTCCAGGAACTCGCGGAACCGCTCGACCTCGTCCTCGTCCTCTTCCGGAATAGAGATCCCGGCAGCGGCCAGGACCGTCTCGTCACCGACGATCGGCGTTTCGGTCCGCAGGGCAAGGGCGATCGCGTCGGAGGGCCGCGCGCTGACCGTGGTGCCGTCACCGAACTGCAACTCGGCGTAGAAGACGTCGTCGCGCAGCTCGGTGATCGATACCTGCTTGAGCTCGCCGCCGAGGGCGCCGATGACGTCGCGCAGCAGGTCATGGGTCATGGGACGAGGCGTCTGCACGCCCTGCTGCTCGAACGCGATGGCCGAGGCCTCGACCGCACCGATCCAGATGGGCAGGTAGCGGGCGCCGTCGGATTCCTTGAGTAGGACCACCGGCTGGTTCGCCGGCAGTTCGACCCGGACGCCGACGACCTGCAGCGGATGCAGAGTCATCTCCAGCCCTTCCCCTGCTCTCGTGTGCGGACTGCTGTTGCGTGCATGATCATGCCTGGACGAGGTACGCAAGGCCGGTGCGCACACACGGCCTTGCGTACCAGAAGTGCTAGTACCGAGACTAGCCGCTGAACGCTCAGCCGACGATGTCGCGCAACCCGATCTGCACCAGCGCGGCGTGCAGCCGCACCGACAGCGCGGCCAGTTCCCGCACGGTCTCTTCGGCTCGGGCCCGACCGTCGCCGCTGCGCTGCTTGGCCATCGGCCCCGCGACCTGGCCGAACAGGCTGACCTCGCGGTCCGCGGCGGACTTGAACCCGCGCAGATGGCGGCCCTCGATGCCGTAGCGGGCCATCTCGGCCACCACCCTGGCGATGGCCAGGGCGTCGTCGTCGTAGAAGCCGCCGGACCGTGCCGAGATCAGGCCGTACTGCTCGACCTCGTTGAGCTGGTCCGAGCGCAGCCCGGCGGTGTTCAGCAGCTCCTCGCGGCTCAGCCGCATGGCCGCCGAGGACGACCGGAAGTGCTCGGGCGTGGGGGCGTTGTCGGTGATGACGGGGTGAGCCGGCCGCGGTACCGACGCCACCGGGGACAGCCCCCGGTCGATGGCCTCGAGCTGGTCCTTGATGACCCGCAGCGGAAGGTAGTGGTCACGCTGCTGGCTGAGCACGTACTTCAACCGGGCGACGTCCCCGCCGGAGAACTTGCGGTAGCCCGACGGGGTCCGGTTCGGCTGCACCAGGCCCTGATCCTCGAGGAACCGGATCTTGGAAATGGTGATGTCGGGAAAGTCGGCCCGCAGTTGGGCGAGCACCTCCCCGATCGACAGCGTTCCCCGGGACGACAGGCTGGCCGCGCTCACGAGGCGGCCTCGTGCCTGGGCAGCGCCGTCAGGTACACCAGCCGGAACTTGCCGATCTGCACCTCGTCGCCACCGGCGAGGGCGGCGGAGTCGATCCGCTCGCGGTTGACGTACGTGCCGTTGAGGCTGCCGACGTCGTACACGGCGAAGCCCGCACCGTCCCGGCGGAACTCGACATGACGGCGGGACACCGTGACGTCGTCGAGGAAGATGTCGCTGTCGGGATGGCGTCCCGCGGTCGTGACGTCCTGGTCGAGCAGGAACCGGCTGCCGGCATTCGGCCCGCGCTTGACGACCAGCAGTGCCGAGCCGGGCGCCAGCGCGTCGATGGCCCGCTGGTGTGCCTCTGGTGAGAAGTCGCCCTCGGTCTCGGTGCTCACCGGGACGAATCCCGCGGAGATGATCGACGTCACGTCGGGGCCGGTGGGCCGAGCGCCCGAAGGCTGGTTGCCGGTCGCCAGCGGGGCCCCGCACTGCGCGCAGTATCGGTTCTCAGCTGAGTTCTCGGTGCCACACGCAGTGCAGAACACGCCGTGAACGCCCTTTCTTCAATGTGCCGATGGATGCCGGACGTCGAGCGGCGGCCGGTGCTGATCGGCCGACGCTGGTCGAGGAATGCCAGTGCCGCGAGCCTAGTTCGATCAGCTGTGAAGGGTCAACGCGAGGTGTAGGTTCACTCCGCCGTGGCCGTGCGGTATGCCTCGGCGTCCAGCAGCGAATCCAGCACGGACAGGTCCTCGACCTCGATCTCGGCGATCCAGCCACTGCCGTACGGGTCGGAGTTGACCAGCTCCGGGGTGTCGTCCAGCGCCTCGTTGCGCGCCACCACCGAGCCCGCGAGCGGGGCGTAGAGGTCCGAGACGCTCTTGGTGGATTCCACCTCGCCCAGGGTGTCGCCGCTGGCCACCTCGGTGTCCAGGCCGTGCACCGACACGAAGACGATGTCGCCGAGGGAGTTCTGCGCGTAGTCGGTGATTCCGATCCGCACGGTGTTTCCCCCGGTGATCTTGGCCCATTCGTGCTCGGTCGTGTAGCGGAGGTCGGCTGGAATCTCGGCCATTCAGGTCACCTCTTGAATCGATGAAGTCGGTCGGGACGAGCACGGGCTTGTGCGCGTATACCCGCGGGCGCGACCTTACCGGGTGGTGATCACCGATCGGGCGAGGCGTACTTCGGTTGCGTCACCGTACGAGTCGCGCTCACGCTCACGACGTCGCGCTCGGTGATGCTGACCTCGCCGCCGGCGGCGTGCACCGTGTTAACCACACCGCCCTGGATGTTCAGCGCGGTGTCCAGCGTCTTCGGATCACCGATCGCCAGCACCTGGTACGGGGCCTGCAGCTGCGTCCTGTCCAGCGCCACGCCAGTCGGAGAATCGGTGAACGAGCTGGAGACGCCGACCCGTACCGGTCCGAACTGGATCACCTCGGCTCCGGCGCCGCGCAGTTCCTCGACCACGTCGAGCAGGTCCTCGGCCCGCAGCTGGTGCGCCGGATCGGTGATCACCACCTCGACGCCCGGGCCGTGGGCGGGCGCGGTCCCGGTCAGCACGGCCAGCGCGTCGGCCTGGCGCTGGGCCTCCTGGCGCGCGGCGGCGTTGTTGCTGCCGCTGTCGGACAGCCGCTGCCTCGCCGCCTGCAGATCACTGATCTGCCCCTGCAGCCGGTCCACCAGGCTGTTCTGGTCGTCCAGGATGCGCACCAGGTCATCCTCCCGGGCACCGGCGAGCGCGTCGGTCTGGGAGTTGGACCGGACCTGCACGGCGAGGGCGAAGCCCAGTATCGCCAGCAGCGCCCCGATCAGGACCGTCGCCTTGCTCGAGGCACCCTTGCGACGAGGCTGACGCGGCCCGGGCAGGGCGGCCGCTTCCACGGGCGCTGGCTCGTCAGGGGCTGCGTCCTCGTCAGGGGCCGTGTCGATTTCCGGTTCTGGAGCGGCTGTGGTGTCCGCTTCTGGAGCGGCGGCTTCGGTGAGCTTCGGCAGTTCGGGAGCCGGGTCCCTGGGAACCTGCATGTCAGGCCCGGAACACGTGCCGGCGGATGGCGGCGGCATTGCCGAAGATCCGGATGCCGAGGACGACGACCACGGCCGTGGAGAGCTGTCCGCCGACGCCGAGCTTGTCCCCCATGAACACGATCAGGGCCGCGACCAGGACGTTGGAGATGAACGACACGACGAACACCTTGGCGTCGAAGATCCCGTCGAGACGAGCCCGGATGCCACCGAACACGGCATCGAGGGCCGCCACCACCGCGATCGGCAGGTAGGGCTCCATCCAGAGCGGGACCGTCGGTCTGAACACGATCCCCAGGATCACTCCGATGACCAGGGCGATCGCGGCAATCATCGGGGAGACTCCGTACTCGTCGGGGAGGGGCTATGGCTGGGCCGGGAGGTGGAGCTGCTGGGCTGGGAGCCGGCGGCTCCGCGCTCCGCGTAGTGGGGTTGAGTCACGGTAACCGACGGCAGCTGGAGCTTGTCCCTGCCACTGAAGCGAAAGCTGATGCCGTCCACCGCCGCCATGGTCGTGAGCTGCCGGGCGATCGCCGAGTCGGCGAACGCCACCTGCAGGCCGTTGCGGTTCCCGATCGCCTGGACGGAGTACGGCGGGCTGATCGGCTGGAAGTCCACCAGCACCGACTCGCCGGCGAACCTGATGAACGAGGTCGAACTCAGCCGCAGGCCGTTGACCGCCACCGCCTCCGCACCCGCCGCCCACAGCTGATTCACCACCGCGCGGATGTCCTTGTCGTGGATCACCGCCACCTGGGTCTGCGGCGTCGTACCCGGCCTGCCGTTGGCCGCGGCGGTCGGCGCCGGCGGCTCGCCGAGCTGAACCTCCATTCCGGGCCCGCTGACCGCGACCGAACCGGAATTCACTTCCAGCTGCCGCACGCCCGGGTCCCCGGTCGCCAGCTGCGCATCGCGTAGTGCCGCGACCTGGGCGGCGAGCTTCTTGGCCTCGGCGTCCATGCTGGCACCGCTGTCTTGCAGCCGCTGGATCCGCTTGATCAGCTCCTGCCGGGCGGCCTCCCGTGACGGGGCCGATTGGTGGCTCTGCTGATAGGCGACGACGAGCAGCAGCCCGACGGCGACACATGCCAGCCACACCACCGGGCCGTCCCACCAGCGCCGCTCGGTGCCTGCCTCGCGATGTGCGGCCGCCGCCCGGTACCCCGGATCCAGGGTGTCGTTGAGCAATTCGTCCAGCATCAGGCTGGACAGGTTCGACGGCCGGCGCGGCGCCGGGTCCCGCTCGGCGAGCGGCGGCTGGCCCGACGTCATCTGGACCCCGCCGGTACGGCGATGATCCGCCGGAACTGGATCAGATACAGGCCGCCGGCCCAGAGATAGAGCCCCGTGCCCCAGAGCGTGAACGCCCAGGCGATCGGCTTCGCGATGGCGCTCAACGTGCCGGCATGCGAGCCGAGCAGCAGCAGCGGAAAGGCATACAGCAGGTTGAAGGTGGCCGCCTTGCCCAGATAGTGGACTGGCAGTCCGGTCATTCCGCGCTTGCGCAGGGCGGGCAGCGTGGTCGCCAGCACCAGGTCACGCCCGATCAGCACGGCCACCAGCCACCACGGGATGACGTGTCGCAGCACCAGGCCGAAGAGGGTGGCCAGGATGTAGAGCCGGTCCACCGCTGGGTCGAGCAGTGCCCCCAGCCGCGACATCTGGTTCAACTTGCGGGCGAGGACGCCATCGGCCCAGTCGGTGAAGCCGCTGACCATGAGCACGACGAGCGCCCAGCCGTCGGCGTGCGGGCCGAGCAGCAGCCACAGGAACAGCGGCACCCCGAACAGCCGGGCAATGCTGAGCAGATTCGGCAGGGTCCAGATCGCGTCGCTGGGCTCTGCCACCGGCGCGACCGCCGAAGGCTGCGGACTCACGTGCTCGTCCTCCTCCTCAAGCTTGCGCCCAGAAGACGACCCCGTCCAAGCTTGCATATTCGGTCGGGCTGACAGGATTTGAACCTGCGACCCCCTGACCCCCAGTCAGGTGCGCTACCAAGCTGCGCTACAGCCCGAAATCCGCTCGCGCACTCGCGAGTGGACCGCCGCAACTTTAGCGCACGGCCAACGCCGCCCGTGCCAGTGCCCGGCCGTCCCGGCGGTTCGCCGCATCCGTCAAGGCCGCTTCTCGCGCTCCCGCACCCGGACCGAGATCTCGATGGGACTGCCCTCGAAGTCGAAGTCCTCCCGCAACTTGCGCTCCAGAAAGCGCCGGTAGCCGCTCTCGAGGAAGCCCGTGGTGAAGAGCACGAACCGCGGCGGCCGGGTGTCGGCCTGGGTGCCGAACAGCACCCGCGGGTGCCTGCCACCGCGGCCGGGCGGTGGCGTGGCGTTGACCACCTCGGTGAGCCAGCTGTTCAACCGGCCGGTCGGAATCCGCCGGTCCCATGAGGACAGCGACTTCCGCAGCGCACCGGCGAGCTTGTCCACGGCGCGTCCGGTCTTGGCCGAGACGTTCACCCGCGGTGCCCACTGCACCCGCTGCAGCTCCCAGTCGACCTCCCGCTCCAGCTGCAGCCGCCGGTCCTCATCCACCAGGTCCCACTTGTTCAGGGCGATGACGAGCGCCCGGCCGGAGTCGATGACCATCGAGATCACCCGCTGGTCCTGCTCGGACAGCACCTCGGAGGCATCCAGCAGCACCACGGCGACCTCGGCGGCCTCGATCGCGCTGGCCGTCCGCAGGCTGGCGTAGTACTCCATGCCCGAGGCGTTGTTCACCCGCCGGCGCAGACCGGCGGTGTCGACGAACCGCCAGATCTCGCCACCGAGCTGCAGCATGGAGTCCACCGGGTCCACGGTCGTCCCGGCTACCGAGTCGACCACCGAGCGCTCCTCGCCGGTCAGCCGATTCAGCAGGCTCGACTTGCCGACGTTCGGACGTCCGACCAGAGCCACCCGCCGGGGACCACCAGCCGGCTCGCGCTCGGGCGGGGCGTCCGGCAGCTTCGCCAGAATCGCGTCCAGCAGGTCACCGGAACCGCGGCCGTGCAGGCCGCTGACCGCGTACGGCTCGCCGAGGCCCAGCGACCACGCCTCGGCGGCGTCGGACTCACCACGCTCGTCGTCCACCTTGGTCACCGCGAGCACGACCGGACGTCCGGCGCGCCGCAGCGTCCGGGCGACCGTGAGATCAGTATCGGTGGCCCCGGTGCGTGAGTCGATGACGAACAGCACCAGGTCGGCGGTGACGACAGCCTGCTCGGCCTGCCGGGAGACCATGGCCTGCAGGCCGGTGGCGTCGGGCTCCCAGCCACCGGTGTCCACCAGGGTGAACTGCCTGCCGCCCCAGTAGGCGTCGTAGGCGATGCGGTCGCGGGTCACGCCCGGCACATCCTGGACGACGGCCTCGCGCCGCCCCAGGA
This sequence comes from Jatrophihabitans lederbergiae, assembly GCF_031845305.1. Taxonomy (NCBI): domain Bacteria; kingdom Bacillati; phylum Actinomycetota; class Actinomycetes; order Jatrophihabitantales; family Jatrophihabitantaceae; genus Jatrophihabitans; species Jatrophihabitans lederbergiae. The sequence continues at coordinate 53,937 of NZ_JAVREH010000022.1, forward strand.
TCCGGTTGACCAGCGTGGACTTGCCGACGTTCGGCCGCCCGACCACGGCCACCACCGGCGTCACCAATGGCGCCGCGTCGTCCGCAGCGTCCTCGATGGCGGCGCGCCCACTGTCGTCGGGAAGGTCGCCGGGTGACTGGTCGGCGGGCTGATCGATGTCTGTCATCACTGCGCTTTCGTTGTCGCCGGGGCCGGGTGAGGGCCGGGCAGGGTGGCTGGCACGGTCGCGTCGACCAGTTCGGCCAGGTGTTGCCGGATCGTCTCGGTCGGCCCCAGCCGGCGTACCCGTCCGAACTCGGCGTGCCGGTAGCGCGCGGCGGGTCGCCGGTCAGGCACGGTCTGCCGCACTCGCCGCCCGCAGCGCCAGTCCGACGAGCAGCTCGACGACCTCGTCGATGCTCAGGTCCGAGGTGTCCACCTCGGCCGCGCCGTCCGGACGGTGCAGCGGGCTGGCAGCGCGGGACGAGTCGAGCTGGTCCCGCCGGCGCAGGGAAGCGGCCACCTGATCGACGTCGGCCAGCTTCAGCTCACCGGCGCGCCGGCGGGCGCGGACGTCCTCACGGGCGGTCAGGTACACCTTGAGCTCGGCGTGCGGCCACACCACCGATCCGATGTCGCGGCCCTCGGCCACGGTGGGACCGCCGCTGATGATCGAGCGCTGCTGGGCGACGAGTCGCTCCCGGACGGCGGGAACCGCGGACACCGGGCTCACCGCGGTGGTGGTGGCGGCGTCGCGGATCTGGCGATCGACATTGCGGCCGTCGAGGATGGTGTGCAGGTTCCGCGGATCGGTGCTGACCTCGATGCGGCTGGCCTCCACCTGGCGGGCCACGGCGACCGGGTCGCCGGGGTCCACCCCGGCATCGAGCACGGCGACGGCTGCGGCGCGGTACATGGCACCGGTGTCGAGATACTGGGCATGCAGCCGCTGAGCGAGCCGGCGCGCGACGGTGGACTTGCCCGTGCCGGAGGGTCCGTCGAGAGCGACCACGCCCCGAAAGCGGAAAGCGTCACTCTGATCCATGCTCACGCCTGCTGTCCAGTTCTGCTAGCTACATCGTCGGGCAGCTACCCACGATACGGGTGCGCCGGTCCGTCGGAACAATCCTCGCCGGCACCGACCTCAACGCGGCAGGTCGGTGCGCAGGCTCGCGGCACCGCGCAGGTACACGTGCCGGATCTCGCTGCGGCGCAGCTCGGTGTCGACGTGGGCGAGCAATCGCAGGGTCCGCGGCAGCGCGCCCGGCACCGCGATCTCGGACGCGCACATCAGCGGGACATCGGTCAGCCCGAGCTGGCGTGCCGCGTAGGCCGGGAACTCGGCGGTCAGGTCCGGGGTGGCGGTGAACAGGATGGAGATCAGGTCGTCCGGCTGGATCTCATTGCGGCGCATGACTTCCTGCACCAGCTCGGACGCGCCGTCGAGGACCGCGGCGCGCTCATTGGACTCGACCTGGATGGCGCCGCGCACGGCACGCACTGTCATCGCCGACCCTCTCTCACTCGGACTCTCACTCGGACTGGCTTACCGCCCAGCAGGGGCGACTCTAGAGCTGGAGCTGCCGGAACAGCTCGCCGAGTTCGGCGGAGGTGAGTTCCCGCAGGGTGCCGGGCCGCTGGTCATGCAGCCGGACCGGCCCCACTGCCACCCGGACGAGCTTGCCAACCGGGTACCGGACCGCGTCGAGCATCCGCCGGACGATGTGATTGCGGCCCTCGTGCAGTGAGACCTGAACCAGCGACCGGTCGGCGGAAGAGTCCAGCACCCGGAAGTCGTCCACCTGCACCGGGCCGTCGTCCAGCTCGATGCCGGCTCGCAGCCGCGCGCCCAGTCCGCGGTCGACCACCCCGGGCACCTCGGCGATGTAGGTCTTCACAACCTCGTAGGACGGATGGGCCAGCCGCTGCGCGAACTCGCCGTCGTTGGTGAGGATCAGCAGGCCCTCGGTGTCGGCGTCCAGTCGGCCGACGTGGAACAGCCGCTGCGGCAGGTGCGCGACGACGTCGCCGACGTTGGGACGCCCGTGCGGATCGGACATGGCGGTGACCATGCCGCGCGGCTTGTTCAGCGCCAGGTACACCAGGTCGGTGCGCAGGTTCACCCGCTTGCCGTTGACCCGGACGACCGCGGTGCCGGGGTCGACCCGGGCGCCGAGCTCCGCCACCCCCCGGCCGTCGACGCTCACCTTGCCCTCGGCGATCAACTGCTCGCAGGCGCGGCGAGAACCTATTCCGGCCGCGGCCAGCACCTTCTGCAACCGCACACCGCCGGGTTCGCCGTCTGCGCGGGGTTTGCTATCTGGGCGGGGTTCGCTGTCTGCGCCGGGTTCGCTGTCTGCATCGTCAAAGCTCATCGGAGTCCAGGGTATCCAGCTCGGGTAGCAGCGGCGCGAGCGAGGGCAGCTGCTCTACGGAGGTGAGGCCCATCTTCTCCAGGAAGGTGCTGGTGGTGCGGTAGAGCCCGCCGCCGGTGTCGGGGTCGACGCCCACCTCGGTGATCAGCTCTCGGGACAGCAGCGTCCGGATCACACCGTCGACATTGACGCCCCGGATCGCCGAGATCCTGGCCCTGGTCACCGGCTGCCGGTAGGCCACCACGGCGAGGGTCTCCAGGGCGGCCTGGCTGAGCTTGCTGCGCTGGCCCTCCAGTAGGAACGACTCCACGATGGGCGCGTACTGGTCGCGGGTGTACAGCCGGAAGCCGGTCGCGGCGGGTCGCAGCTGCCACCCGGCGCCGCACCGGTCCAGGTCGGCGGTGATCGCGGCCAGCGCCTCGGCGACCTCGGCCACCGGGCGCTGCACGGAGGCCGCCAGCTGGCTCAGTTCGACCGGCCCGTCGGCCACGAACAGCAGTGCCTCGACGGCGCCACGGAGCACACCGGGGTCGGTCAGGTCCATGGACGGTGTGCCGGAGGCGTCCCCCGAGGTCGGTGCGGCGGCCCCGCCGTCCGCGCCCGTACTCGCCTCCGTCATGAGCCGTACTCCTCGTCTGGGTCGATTTCCGGGCTGGCGTTGTCGGGCCCCGCATCGTCGTTCGGTGCCCGCTGACCGCCCACCCAGCGGATGCGCAGCTCCCCCAGCGCCTCCACCTGGTCGAAGGCCACGGTGCCGTCCCGGTAGAGCTCGAGCAGCCCCAGGAACCTGGCCACGACCTCCAGGGTCGAGCCGCACTCGGCGATGAGCGAGCGGAACGTCGCCGAGCCGGTGCGGGCCAGGCGCTCGGCCATCGCCGCCATGTGCTCGCGGACGCTGACCCGGGGGGCGTGGATGTGGTCCACGCCGACGACCGGTACCGGTTTCGGCTTGAGGGCGTTGGCAGCTATCGCGGCGAACTGGTGGAGATCGACGCCGATCCGCAGTTCCGGCGTCAGCGCGGCGAAGCGCGGCTCAAGCTCGGCGTTGCGGCCGAACCGGCGGCTTGCCTGCTTCTCGAGTTCGCCCAGGTGCCCGGCCACCAGCTTGTACGCGCGGTACTGCAGCAACCGGGCGAACAGCAGGTCCCGTGCCTCGAGCAGCGCCAGGTCCTCCTCACCGTCGACGTCGGCGGCCGGCAGCAGGCGGGCCGCCTTGAGCTCCAGCAGGGTGGCCGCGACCACCAGGAACTCGGTCGCCTGCCCCAGGTCGAAACCCTCGCCGGCGGCCTTGAGATAGCCGATGAAGTCGTCGGTGACCTGGGACAGCGCCACCTCGGTGACGTCCAGCTGACGCCGTCCGATGAGGGTCAGCAGCAGGTCGAACGGGCCCTCGAAGTTGTCCAGGCGTACCCGGAACTTGCCGTCGTTCATCAGCGGTTCGGGCTCGGCCGGCAGGTCCCACTGCTCCGGGAGCTCCTCCAGCTCCACCGGCAGCTGCTTGCCCAGGTCGGCCGGGCCGGCCGGCGTCGCCGTCACGGGCGGGACAAGACCTCCATCGCCAGCTCTCGGTAGGCGATGGCTCCGTTCGACGTGGGCGCCCAGGTGGTGATCGGCTCACCCGCGACGGTGGTTTCGGGAAAGCGGACGGTCCGGGTGATGACGGTGTCGAACACCTTGTCGCCGAAGGCCTCCAGCACCCGGCTGTAGACCTCGCGGCCGTGCAGCGTGCGCCCGTCGTACATCGTGGCCAGGATGCCCTCGAGGCGCAGGCTGGGGTTGAGCCGCTGCTGCACCTTGTCGATGGTGTCGATCAGCAGCGCCACCCCGCGGAGACTGAAGAACTCGCACTCCAGCGGAATGATCACCCCGCTCGCCGCGGTCAGGGCGTTCACCGTCAGCAGGCCGAGGGACGGCTGGCAGTCGATCAGGACGAAGTCGTAGTCGCCCAGCACCGGTGCCAGCGTCCGGGCCAGCGTTTGCTCACGGGCCACCTCGTTGACCAGCTGCACCTCGGCGGCGGACAGGTCGATGTTCGAGGGCAGCAGGTCCATGCCGGGAACGCCGGTCTTCAGCAGCACCTCGTCGATGGACACCGAACGCTCCATCAGCAGGTTGTAGGTGGTGCGGTCGAGCTGGTGCGGCTGCACTCCGAGGCCCACGCTGAGCGCGCCCTGCGGATCGAAGTCCACGAGCAGCACCCGCCGGCCGAACTCGGCCAGCGCGGCACCGAGGTTGATGGTCGACGTGGTCTTGCCGACGCCGCCCTTCTGGTTGCAGAGCGCGATGACCCGGGCCGGGCCGTGCTGCTGCAACGGCTGCGGCTGCTGGAGCGGGCGGCGTTGCCGGGCGCGAGCCGGATCGACCGACTTCGGGGCGGACGGTGCCGCCGGATCACCGGCGGCCTGCTCAGGAGCGGCGGCGTTGTCACTCGCGCTGTCACCGGGGGCCGAGCGAGCAGGATTGGTGGTCTCGGGGGCTGAGCCCGCTGGGCTGTCCGGGGCGTCCGGCGCGATGGCCAGCGGCTCGAACGTCGCGGCCTCGGCGGGGTGCGCCCCAGGCGTGTCCGACGTCGTCATTGAGAGTGCGCGCTCCTTGCCGAAAAGTACGGGACTGACCCCCTCGCAGGTTACCGCACGGGACCGCTGCCCTGCCCCTGCGCCGCACCTGCCCCTTGCGCCGCACCTGCCCCTTGCGCCGCACCTGCCTCGGACAGGCGTCCGGAGCTGAAGCCGACGATCAAGTGCGGGTGGCCTGGGCCCGCGGGTGCGCCGCGGCATACACCTCGCGAAGCTGATCCACGGTGACCAGAGTGTAGATCTGGGTGGTCGTCACCGAGGCGTGGCCGAGCAGCTCCTGTACCACCCGGACGTCGGCACCACCCTCCATCAGGTGGGTCGCGAACGAGTGCCGCAGCGTGTGCGGTGAGATGTCGGTGGCCAGGCCGGCCTTATCGGCCGCGCTGCGCAGCACCGTCCAGGCGCTCTGCCGCGACAGCGGACCGCCCCGGGAGTTGAGGAACACCTTCGGGGTACCGGCGCCGTTGAACGCCAGTCCGGGCCGGACCCGGACGAGGTAGGCCTCCAGCGCCCGGGCCGCGAACGAGCCCAGCGGTGCCAGCCGCTGCTTGCCGCCCTTGCCCCGCAGCAGGACCGTCCGGCCCGCGATGTCCAGGTCATCGACGTCCAGGCCGACCGCCTCCGAGATTCGCGCCCCGGTTCCGTACAGCACCTCCAGCAGCGCCCGGTCGCGGACGGACAGCGGGGTCTGGTCGAAGTCGGCCGCTTCGAGCAGCCGCTCCACGTCCTCGACGCTGATGGCCTTCGGCAGCCGGCGTGGTGGCGCCGGCGGCTTGACTTCGCGGGCGACGTCGGATTCGAGCTGGCCGTCGGCGTAGCCGAACTTGTGCAGTCCCCGGACCGCGACCACGGCACGGGCGGACGAGGCCGCCGACAGTGGCGGGTGGTCCGGCCCACCCTCGCGCAGCGCGGCCAGGAAGCCGCTCACGGTTGCCGCATCGACGTCGGCAAGCGACGTGACGCCCCGCCCCGACAGGTAGTCCAGGTAGCGACGAAGGTCGCGGCGGTAGGAGCTCAGGGTGTTGGCAGACGAGCCGCGCTCCACGGTCAGGTGGTCCAGATAGGACCGTACGGTCGCCTCGGCTGCCATCGCGGGCCGTTGCGGAGCTGCCCTCGAGAACTCAGCACGGGCCGGCTCAGCACGGGTCGGCTCAGCACGGGCCGGCGCGGGCGCCGTGGTCACCGGCGCGTTCGAGGACGCCAAGTCAGCCTGCCGCCGGCACGCGGTCGGGACGCGCCTGCCACGGCGCGTCGGCCGGACGCAAGCCGGCCCAGCCCGCGGCCCCGGCGAGCCGAGCGGCCAGCACGCCGGCCACCGCCGGGCCGTTGGTCAGCTCGCCCGTCAGCGCCAGGGCCGCCACCTCGTCCAGCGGCCGTCGTTCGACGGTCATGCTCGCCTCTTCACCCTCAGGGCTGAACCGGTCGTCGACCGCGGCGTCGCTCAGCCCGCGGGCCAGGAAGATCCGGATTGCCTCGTCGCTCATGCCGGGCGAGGTGTGCAGATCGACCAGCACGGACCAGTGCTCGGCAACCAGGGCGGTCTCTTCGGCCAGTTCGCGCTGAGCGGCGAGCAGCGCGGATTCGCCGTCCACGTCGAGCAGGCCGGCCGGCAGTTCGAGCAATTCGTGGCCGACCAGGTGGCGGTACTGGCGCACCAGCACGACGTTGTTCTCAGCATCCAACGCCACGATGCCGACCGCGCCCGGGTGGTCGATGACGTCACGCTTGGCGACGGAGCCGTCGGGCATCCGTACCTCGTCGGTCCGCACGTCGAACACCGCGCCGTCGAAGCGCCGCTCGGACGAAACCACCTCGAACCCACCCGCGTCCTGCTGTGCGTCCGTCACGATCTCGTCGCCGTGGACGAGGCCAAGGAGGCCACGGAGTCCAAGTGCGGCTGGCTGTCATCACCGGTCAGCTCCACCGGCAGCCGCTCCTCGCTGTTGTAGCGGGCGGCAGCGCCGATGAATGCGGCGAACAACGGGTGCGGGCGGGTAGGACGGGACTTCAGCTCGGGGTGTGCCTGGGTCGCCACGAAGAACGGGTGCTGCTCCCGCGCCAGTTCCACGAACTCGACCAGCCGGCCGTCCGGAGAGGTGCCCGAGATCACCAGCCCGGCGGCGGTGAGGGCGTCGCGGTAGGCATTGTTGACCTCGTATCGGTGGCGATGGCGTTCGGAAACCTCGGTCGTGCCGTAGGCCTCGGCAACCAGCGACCCGGGCGTCAGGGTGGCCGGATAGGCACCCAGGCGCATGCTGCCGCCGAGGTCGGCGTTGCCGGCCACGATGTCCACCTGGTCGGCCATGGTAGCGATGACCGGATCGGGCGTGTCGGGCTCGAACTCCGCGGAGTTGGCCTCGACGATCCCGGCCAGGGCGCGCGCGGCCTCGATCGCCATGCACTGCAGCCCCAGGCACAGGCCCAGGGTCGGGATACGGTGCTCACGCGCGTGCCGGATGGCGCCGAGCTTGCCCTCGATGCCCCGGATGCCGAAGCCGCCCGGGATCAGCACCGCGTCCACGCCCTTGAGGTGGGTGGCGGCACCGGCCGGAGTCCCGCACAGGTCCGAGGCAACCCAGCGGAGGTTCACCTTGGCCCGGTGCGCGAAGCCGCCGGCGCGGACGGCCTCGGTCACCGAGAGGTAAGCATCCGGCAGGTCGATGTACTTGCCGACCAACGCGACCGTGACCTCGCTCTTGGGGTGGTGAACCCGCTCCAGCAGGCCGCCCCACATCGTCCAGTCGACATCGCGGAACGGCAGGTCCAGCCGGCGCACGACATAGGCGTCGAGGCCCTCGCGGTGCATGACCTTGGGAATGTCATAGATGCTCGGGGCGTCCGCCAGCGCGACGACCGCCTCGGTGTCGACGTCACACATCAGCGAGATCTTGCGCTTGACGTTCTCCGGAATCTCGCGGTCCGCGCGGCAGACCACAGCATCAGGCGCGATGCCGATGCTGCGCAGGGCCGCGACGGAGTGCTGGGTCGGCTTGGTCTTGAGCTCGCCGGACGGAGCCAGGTACGGAATCAGCGACACGTGCAGGAAGAAGCAGTTGTCCCGGCCCACATCGTGGCGGACCTGGCGGGCGGCCTCCAGGAACGGCAGCGACTCGATGTCGCCCACCGTCCCGCCGATCTCGGTGATGACGATGTCGGGCCGGGTGCCGTCGGGACCGGGGTCGGCCATCGCCCGGATCCGGTCCTTGATCTCGTTGGTGATGTGTGGGATCACCTGGACCGTGTCCCCGAGATACTCGCCGCGACGCTCCTTGGCGATCACCGTCGAGTAGACCTGACCGGTCGTCACGTTCGCCGAGCCGACCAGGTCGGTGTCGAGGAACCGCTCGTAGTGGCCGACGTCGAGATCGGTCTCGGCCCCGTCCTCGGTCACGAACACCTCGCCGTGCTGGAACGGGTTCATCGTCCCAGGGTCGACATTGAGGTACGGGTCCAGCTTCTGCATCGTGACTCGCAGCCCCCGCGCCTTGAGCAGGCTGCCCAAGGACGAAGCCGTGAGGCCCTTGCCCAGGGATGAGGCGACTCCGCCAGTGACGAAAAGGTGTTTAGTGGTCCGGGCTGATTGAGCCAATGAGACTCCCGTGGTCGCATCCAATACGAGCTGCGGAGCTCGGGGCTTTCCTGAGAAAATCCCTCGTATCCACGGGAGTTCACGGTAACACGGATCGGCGGATCGGCGGTTCGGCCGCTGCCGACACCGTCCGCCGGGGATCAGCCGGACACGCCGGGCAGCAGGGCGTCGGCTCCCGAGCCGCTGCCGAAGTGGCCCTTGTGGCCGCTGACGGCGTTGGCGGTCGCGAGGGCCACGGTGAGCTGCCCGAGCGCCGTACCGGCGTTGTCCACCGTGGACACCGACTTCTTGGCCGTCGCGTCGTTCCTGACCAGTGCCACCAGACCGGCCGCGGTGTCGGAGGCGGCGTCGCCGGCGACGACCGCGGTACCGGCGATGGCTCCGAGCTCGGTGGAGAAGGACAGCAGCATGGTGGCCTTGGGGCTGTCCTTGACCATCGCGCCGGGCGCGACCAGGACGATCGCCTTGGCGGCGGTCACGGTGCCGCTTTCGGTGGTGAGCATGTCCAGGGTCTTGAACCCCGCCAGCACCTGGGTCAGGTCCGAGCCCTGGCCCTTACCGCCCAGCACGAAGCCGAGCAGGGCGCCCGCCAGCATTCCCACGTCCTCGGTCGTGGGCAGCTGCAGGCCGATCGGGTGGACGCCCGAAGTGGCCAGGGAGCGGATGTCGTTGGCGCGAGCAGGGTCGGTGAAGCTCTTGCCGAGTTGCACCCGGCCGGACACCACGCCGCCGGCGGCGGTGATCTGGGCCGCGATGCCGTCCTTGACTTGCTTCGAGGCGCCAGGCGCGCCGAGCAACACCACGGGCGTCTTGGCCAGACCGGCGCCCGAGATCTTGCTGCCGAAGGTCTGCGCCAGCAGATCGGCGTTTCCGGCCTGGCTGCGCAGCGCCTTGTTCTGGGCCGCCGCATCGCTGTTGGCCTTCTTCAGGCCCGACACCTGGCTGCGCAGGTCGCCGACCACCGCGCCGTTGAGAGCGCTGGTGCCGACGACGACTCCGAGGGCGATGGCCAGAAAGATCGCGATGATCGAGATGAGGTGGTAGCGAAAGGAGATCACGAGATCAGGTCCCTCAGAAAAGTGGTGGAGTTGTCCCAGCCGCGGGCCAGCAGGTGCAGGTAGCCGGCACTGGCACTGCCGGCGTACAGCACCACGAGGATCGCGACGAGGGCGGCGATCGCGAGCAGCACCACCGACAGCGCCGTGATGCGGGTTTGGAAGAGTTGTGCCGCGGCTTTGGCGTCGACCAGCCGACCGCCCACCTTCAGCCGGGTCAGCACGGTGGAGGCAATTCCGCCGCGGCCGGCGTCGAGCAGCTCCTCCAGGGTGGCTCGCATGCCCACCGTCACGATCAGCGTGGCGTCACCGGCGTCGGCAAGCAGCATCGCCGCGTCCTCGCTGGTGCCCGACGTGGCGAAGATGACCGGCTCCACCCGTAGGTCCTGAACCCGTGGCAGGCCGATGACCCGCCCGTGGTGGTCGGCGTGCGCGACCACCTCCCGGGCCTCGCGCAGGGCCGTGTCCGACATGGTGTCCAACTCGCCGATCACCACCTCGGGCTGGTAACCGGCTTCGCGGAGCACATCCGCCCCGGCATCCACACCGATCAGCACCGGACGGAACTCCCGGATGTAGTGCTTGAGCGCCTTCAGGTCGGACTTGAAGTCATATCCCTTCGCGACCAGTAAGACGTGCCTGCCCTTGAACCGCGTGCGCAGCTGCGGCAGGCCGACACCGTCGAGCAGCAGCTCCTTCTCGCGGTGCATGTGCTGGGCGGTGCTGGAGGCGAAGGCCTCCAGCTGAGTGGCCAGGCCGGCCTTGGCCTCGAGCATCGCCGCGCTGACCGTGTCGACGTCCTGCCTTGCGCCCCGGGCCACTTCCCGCTCGCCGATATAGAGCGTCGGCCCGTCCAGGCGGAGCTTGGTGCCCTCCTTGACCCCGGAGAAGATGTCCGTGCCCACAGCATCGAGCAACGGGACGTCGTTGGCGACGAGAACCTCGGGTCCGAGATTCGGATAGCGGCCGGAGATGCTCTGCTTGGCGTTGACCACGGCGGCGACCTTGGCCTCGACCAGGGCGTCCGCGGTGGAGCGGTCCAGGTCGGTGAGGTCGATGACGGCGATGTCGCCGGGGTTCAGTCGGTGCAGCAAGCGGTCAGTTCGTCGGTCCAGGCGGGCCACACCGCTGATCCCGGCGAGGGGGGTGTTCCGCCGCCTGCTCCCGGGGCGCAGCGTTGCCAGCTTCATGAACTCTGATGGTGCCATCCGGGCCGGCCACCGGCGAGCTTCGCCACGCGGAGTCACCACCTCGACACGAAGTCGCATCGGCCGCCCGGTCCGAACTGACCGCAGCGGTGGACCCGCTCTCGTCCGGCGCACGCAGTCATAGATTGGTCTGGCGCACGCACACACCGATCGGTTCAGTGCGCGCACTCTCACCGATCGGTCCGGCGCTTGCGCGGCACCGGGGCGACCACCGCATCCTCATCGTGTGCCGCATCGCGTGCCGAGGCGAGCAGCTCGGCCGCGTGCTGCCTGGCGACCGGGGTGTCATCGCCGGCCAGCATCCGGGCCAGCTCCGCCAGCCGCCGTTCCCCTTCCACCGCGTGGATGTCGCTGCGCGTCACGCCGCCGGACCCCGCCGCCACCGACTTGTCGACGACCAGGTGCCGATCGGCGAAGGCCGCGACCTGCGCCAGGTGGGTGACCACGATGACCTGGTGATCGGCGGCGAGCCGGGCCAGGCGCCGGCCCACCTCCACCGCGGCTCGACCACCGACTCCGGCATCCACCTCGTCGAACACCATGGTGGGCACCGGATCGGTGCCGGCCAGGCCGACCTCGATCGCGAGCATCACCCGCGAGAGCTCACCGCCGGAAGCCCCGCGCTGAACCGGTAGCGCCGGCGCGTCCGGATGCGGTTGCAGGGTCACCTCGACCTCGTCCATGCCGTCCGGGCCGGCACCCGTCGGCACGCCACCGATCAGCACGTGCGGTCCGGTTTCGGCAGCGGGCCGGTGCCGGACCTCGACAGCGACCCGCGCGGCCGGCATCGCCAGCGCCGCCAACTCGGCGGTGACGAGGCTGGAAAGCTTCTCGGCCGCACCCCTGCGCTCACCGGACACCGACTCGGCGATGGCGGCGTACTCGGCAGCCGCCCGGTCCCGGGTGGAAGCCAGTGCCGCGAGTGCCTCGTCGGAGGTGTCGGCGTCGGCGAGTCGCTGCTGTGCCTGCTCGGCCCACGCCAGCACCGCGGCAAGGTCTACCCCGTACTTGCGGATGATGGTGTTCAGCGCCGCTCGGCGCTCGTGTACCGCCGCGAGCCGGGCGGGGTCGGACTCCAGCCGCGCACCGTAACTTGCCAGCTCGCTGCCGATGTCCGCGGCCGAGGCGGCCAGCTCGGCCAGTCGTCCCTCGATCTGGTCCAGTTCGGCGTCCGTGCCCGATACCTGCGCCAGTCCGCGGCCCGCGGTGGCGATCAGGGAGTACACATCGGCCTGGTCACCGGCCGGGTCGTCCGGGTCACCGAGCAGCGCGTCGTGGGCGGTGCGCGCGGCCGTCCGCAGCGAGTCGGCGTGCTCCAGTCGCCCGGCCAGAGCGGCCAGCTCGACGTCCTCACCGGGCAGCGGCTCGACGGCTTCGATCTCGGCGATCCCCATTCTCAGCAGCTCGGCCTCACGGGCCAACTCCCGGGCGTCGGTCTTGCGGCGTTCGAGTTCGGCCACGGCACCGCGCCATCGTTCGAAGGCCGCCCGGCACTCGGTGAGGTCCAGTCCGGCGAATCGATCCAGCGTGAGCCGCTGCTCGCCGGGCTGGGTGAGTCGCTGCTGGTCGCTCTGCCCGTGTACCGCGAGCAGGCCTTCGGCAAGCCGGCTCAACACGGTCGCGGGAACCGAGGCGCCACCAGCCACCGCGCGCGACCGCCCGGTGGCAGCGATCACCCGGCGCAGCACGAGGCTGCCGTCGGCGTCGATGTCACCGCCGGCGTCCATCACCACCGCAGCCGCCGCGGAATCGACACCGACGAGCAGCCGGCCCTCGACGCTGGCCGATTCGACACCTGGCCGGATTCGGGAGGTGTCGGCGCGACCACCGAAGAGCAGCGCCAAGCCGGTGACGACCATGGTCTTGCCCGCTCCGGTCTCGCCGGTCACGACGGTCAGCCCGGAACCCAGTTCGAGCACCGCGTCAGAGATGACGCCGAGCCCGCGAATCCGGATTTCTTCAAGCATCTGACCGGCTACTTCCGCGGGGAGTTCGGCGAACCATCACGGAAGCCGCGCACCGGCAGTTGGAACTTGGCCACGAGCCGCTCACCGAACGGCGTCGGATGCGGCCGGGCGATGGTCACCGTCTGCTTCGAGCGCTCGATGCGCAACCGGCTGCCCGGGGGGAGATCAAGTGATCGACGGCCGTCGCAGCTCAGCACCCCGGCATGCTCGGTACCGATCAGGTTGATGCCGATCTGCGAATTCGGCGCCACCACCAGCGGGCGTTGGAAGAGCGCGTGCGCGGCGTTGGGCACGACCAGCATGGCTTCGACATCGGGCCACACGATCGGGCCGCCGACAGAGAACGCGTAGGCGGTGGAACCGGTGGGCGTGGCGCAGATGACTCCATCGCAGCCGAAGCGAAGCAGCGGCCGGTCATCCACCGATACCTCGACCTCGAGCAGCTTCTCGCGGGAGCTCTTCTCGATCGAGGCCTCGTTCAGCGCCCAGTCCTCACCGATCACCAGGCCGTCCAGCATGGCGGTGATCCTGAGGCTGAACCGCTCCTCGATCTCGTAGCGGCCCTCGACGATGGCGGTCACGGTGGCGTCGAGGCCATCGAGTTCCGTCTCGGCCAGGAAGCCGACATGGCCGAGGTTGACTCCGAGAAGCGGTATGCCGGCTTCACGGGCGTCCTCGGCCGCGCGCAGGAAGGTGCCATCACCGCCCAGTACCAATGCGACCTCGGCGCCCTTGGCGCCGTCCGAACCGTCGATGACGGTCACGTTGCCCAGGTCGTCGCCGTCGATGTCCCGGAGCAGATCGGCGCACTCGGCTGGCTTGATGCGCACCTCGAAGCCGAAGGTGCTCAGCCGCGAGATGACGTGCCGGGCGAGGTCGCGGATGTCGCTGCGACCGGTGTGCACCACGAGCAGAACCGATCTCACGTGCCCTCCTTCGTGACCGCGTCGATGGCGGCCTCGTCGACAGGGCCAGCGTCCTTGCGTAGCCACAGGAAGAATTCCACGTTGCCGCTGGGGCCGGGCAGCGGGCTTCGAGCCACGCCGGCGGTCCCCCAGCCGAGCGCCCGCGCCGAGCGGGCGACCGACCGGACGGCGTCGGCCCGCAGAGCGGGATCACGTACCACCCCGCCTCGTCCGACCCGCTCACGCCCGACCTCGAACTGGGGTTTCACCATGGGCAGCAGGTCTTCCGACGTGCAGGCCGTGAGCGCCGGTAGCACCACCGCCAAGGAGATGAACGACAGGTCGGCGACGGTGACGTCGGCCGGTCCACCGATGTCTTCGGGCTTGAGGGTGCGCACGTTGGTCCGGTCCCGCACGATCACCCTGGAATCGGACTGCAGCACCCAGATGAGCTGGCCGTAGCCGACGTCGACCGCGACCACCTCGGCCGCGCCGCGCCGCAGCAGCACGTCGGTGAAGCCGCCGGTCGAAGCGCCGGCGTCCAGGCAGCGACGGCCGGTGATCGCCACCTCGGGAAAGCAGTCCAGCGCGCCGATCAACTTGTGGGCGCCGCGGGAGGCGTACCCCGGGTCGTCGCCATCGGTCAGCACCCGGATGGGAGTGTCGTGCTCCACTCCGGTCGCAGCCTTGGTAGCCGTGGCGCCGCGCACCTGAACCCGGCCGGCGGTGATCAGTTCCGCGGCTTGCTCGCGTGAGCGCGCCAGCTGGCGTCTCACCAGCTCGACGTCAAGGCGTAGTCGGCGCACTTCGACCGCGCTCAGGCCCGGTCGAGGTCGGCGAGGGCGTTCTGCAGCTCGTTGTGCAGCTCGTCGAACGTCACTGCGGCGTCGGCCAGCGGCAACTCGTCCACGCGGTCCAGACCGGCGGCGACTACCGCGATCCGGGGTAACGGGTCGTTCGCCCCGGGGGTCGGCACGACCCGCTGGGCCGCCGCGCGTGTTGATTCACTCACGTCTACCACGGTACCGGCCCGATCCGACAGAACTTCGTTATCGGGCATCGACGGGGAAAGAACGGCGCGGGGTGTGACCGGTGGACAGCGGCTGTTCAGCCGAGCCCGAGCTCCTTCAGAACCGACTGCGCGGCGGCACCGCTCGCGACGACACGGGGTGCGACAGAGCCGGTGTCGAAGACGTGCCAGGCCGCCTCGGCGAGTGCCCGCAGCGGGTTCAAGCCGTCGCCTTCGCCGGCGTCCAGCTGGTCGAGCAGCAGCGCACCGTCCTCCATCCGGACGCGCGAGGCACCGCAGCAGGCGGTGCCGTCTACCATGCGCGCCGTCGGGTGACGATCGAGCAGGGCGGAGACATCCCGGCCGAGATAGTCCGGGCGATGGGCGGGGCTGGCGGCAAGCAACCCCGCGGGCATGGTTACTCCGCTGAGCACCAGTAGTGAGTCGCAACCGGCTCTGCGGGCACCCTCTATGTCTGTGTCCAGGCGATCGCCCACCACGATCGGGTGCGTGGCGCCGGAACGCTCCACGCTCTCGGCGTGCATCGCCGGGTCGGGCTTGCCGGTCGCGGCCGGTTGCACTCCGGTCGCATGCCGCAGGGCCGCGACCAGAGATCCGTTGCCGGGCAGCGGCCCACGCGGCGATGGCACCGTCGCGTCGAGGTTGGTGGCCAGCCACGGCACGCCGCGCCGGATCGCTATCGCCCCTTCCGCCAGCATGTGCCAATCCATGCCGGGAAAGAAGCCCTGCACGACGGCGGCGGGCTCGTCATCGGCGCTGAAGACCGGCTTGAGGCCGCGCTCGGTGACCGCCTCGATCAGCCCGGTTGTGCCCAGTACGAGGACCGGGGCTCCGGCAGGCAGCCGGTCGGCCAGATAGTGCGCCGCCGCTTGGGAGGAGGTGACGACCTCAGCGGGCTCCGCCGGAACGCCGACCCGCCGCAGCAGCTCGACGACCTGGGCGGGAGTGCGGGAGGCATTGTTGGTGACGAATGCCAGTCGCATCCCGGCCGCCCGAGCGGCGGCAAGACCGGCCGGCGCGCCCGGCACACCTTCTTCGCCGACGTAGACCACGCCGTCCAAGTCGAGCAGTGCCACGTCATAGCGCCGTGCCAGCGCCTGGTCCAAGCCGATCATGAGTTCCCCATCCTGTTTCGGACTGGCTGGCGCAGCCGTCCGCGTAGCATCGGCGACCGTGACCGACCCAACCACCACCGCGCGTGGACTGTCCCTGGCACCCTTTCGGGCGACCCGTTTCAGCGTTGCTGACGCCGACCTCGGATCCCGGCTGTCACCGCCGTACGACGTGATCTCCGACGCCGACCGCGCCCGGCTCGTGAAGTCGAGCCCCAGCAATGTCGTCCGTCTGATCCTTCCAGAGGACGATGAGGCCTCGCTGGCTGGTGGGGACCGCTACGCCGGAGCCAAGGCGTTGCTCGACGGCTGGGTTGCGGACGGCACCCTCGCGGTGGACGACGAGCCCGCCCTGTTCGTGTACGAGATGCAGACGCCGGACGGCGCCGCAACCCGCGGACTGCTGGGTGCTGTCGAGCTTCGGAACCCCGACGATGCGGTGATCCTGCCGCACGAGAACACCATGGCAGGTCCGGTGTCTGACCGGCTGGCTCTGATGAGCGCCACCGAGGCAAACCTCGAGCCGATCTACCTGGTCTATGACGGTGGCGGGGCGGCCTCGGAACTGGTTGCCTCGGTGTCAGACCTTCGCCCCGTCAGTGAGGCTCGCACTCCCGATGGAGTCACGCACCGGCTGTGGACGGTGACGGATGCGGCCGCTCAGGCCGCCGTCGCCGCTGATCTGGAGTCCCGGCGCGCGCTCATCGCCGATGGGCACCATCGCTACGCCACCTATCGGCAGTTGCAGGCCGATCACGCCGGCACCTCCGGGCCGTGGACTCGCGGGCTGACCTTGCTGGTCGACACCTCCTCGTACGGACCGCAGGTGCACCCCATCCACCGCGTCGTGGCACAGCCCTGGGACCAGCTCGTGGAGCACACCCGTACGGTAGCCACGGTCAGCGAGCCGATGTCCGTCACCGATGCAACTAACCTTCTAGCTGACGTTGAGGGTTTCGCGCTGGTTCTGGCCAGTTCCCCAGCCCATGCAGTGCTTGTGTCGGCGCTGGCGCCGGAGGTCATAGAGGGGGCGCTGGGCGCGGTCGTCCACACGCCGCTCGGGGGTCTTGACATAACAGTGCTGCACCGAGTGCTCGTAGAGCAGGTGTGGCAGCTGGTCGACACTGTGGACAACGTCGGCTACGCGCACGACGTGGACGAAGCCCTCGCCGCTGCGGTGGCCACCGGCGGCACGGCGGTGCTGGTCCGACCAACCCCGGTCCAGGCGGTAGCCGACGTGGCCGCGGCGGGTTTGCGGATGCCACGCAAGTCCACACTGTTCACGCCCAAACCCGCGTCGGGCATGGTGATCCGCCGCTTCGCCGATCAGTGACGATCGGCGAAGCGGCGGCTACCGCTAGAGCAGGTTCGCCGCCCGGTCGGCTGCGTCGGTCTCGTCATCGACATCGGCCTTGGCCGCCGCGCCGAACCACTGGATAGCGTCCTGGGTACGCCCGGCCTCGGCGAGCGCGTCCGCGTAGGCGTACCAGAGACGCGCGCTGCCCGGCTTCGGATGGTTGACATCAAGTCCACCGCGCTCCAACACCGCGAGCGCGGCATCGAGCTGCCCCATGTCCCTGCGCGCTCCGGCGACCACGATCAGCAACTCAGCTCGGGCCTCGTGGTCCAGCTTGCGCACCACCGGATCTTCGAGCATCTTCAGCGCCCGCTCCGGACGTCCGAGAGCCCGCTCGCAATCGGCCATCACCGCGATATTGCTGGCATCGCCCGTGATCCGGCGCGCTGCACGAAGCTCGGACAACGCCTCGGCCCACTCGCCGGCGTGGTACGCCGCCAAACCGGTGGCCTCGCGGACCGCCCCGACACGAGCACCGCGTCCACGGGCCGCTCGGGCGTGCTCCAGTGCCCTCGTGGGGTCGCTGTCGATGAGCTGGCCGGCGGCTACGAGGTGCCCGCCAACGAACTCGGCGGCGAGCTTGCTCAGCGATCGCAGCTCCGAGCGGACCGAAGGATCGAGCAGCTTGGGGTCCGCATCGGACGGGATCGCGATCTCAGTTCCGCGAGTGGGGCGCGAGCCGCGAGTCGACTCGTAATCGGCTACCTCTTCCCGGCGCCCACGACTCGGTCCGCTCGGCGTACGCGGGTACCGCACTTCGGATGACGAGGAGCGCTCGAACCGGCCATCGCTCGAGCTCCGGTCCCCTGACGGACGACCAGCTGATGGGCGGCCTCCGTACGCTGGCCGATCACCGGATGCTCGACGATCCCCGTACGACCCACGATCGCCGGCCGGCCGGCCGGCGGAAGACCGGTCCCCGCCAGCAGCACCACGGGCCCCGGAGTGGTCGCCGGCCCCGCCAGCGTTGGGACGCCCGGGCCGGGAGTATCCCCCGGAGCGATTGCTACCACTTTCGCGCGACGGACGGTCCTCCCTGCCACCACGGGGTTCCGGAGAGTGCCGCGGGAAGTCATTGCGTTCCGGCCGACCGCTCGAACCATGACGCTCCGAACTAGCACGGGACGGCCTGTCGCTCTCCGTTCCGGGCTCCCACCAGTTCGACGCTCCACCCTCAGGGCGACGGTCGGGACGGCCATTATCCCGGCCAGCGCCAGGTGCACGATGGGGGGCGCCAGCGCCAGGTGCACGATGGGGGCCGCCAGAACGTCCGGTCGGCGCACCGCCACGTGGCGCGCCGCGATCGAAGCTACGGCCCTGCCGTGAGTCAGCCCGCTCATTATGTCCGCGCTCGGGTCGCTGTGAACCCACAGCTGCCCGGGGCCCGGCGAAATCACGGGAGGTCGGACGCTCAGATCCAAACCGGTTCTGGCTGCGACCGCCTGGATCGCGATCCCCTCCCGTCCTGCGGTCCCCGCCAGTACGGGCGTCGTCATGAGACGCGCGCCCACGGGACTCGTCGTTCCGCGGCGCCGAGCGTCCAGTCGAACCACCGCTGAAGCCGCCCGCACGCCGCTCCCCGCCGGCACCGCCACCGCCGGGGGCTCGTCCGTAACTGCCACCCCGGGCATCACCACGTCCAGCTCGGTCGCCACCACCCGTCCGGTCGCCGCCGCGCGCGCCCTGCCCGCGGCCGCCGCCGGAACTGGGGGCGCCGCCGCCACGTGCTCCGGAGCCGGAGGGTCGGGAAGGACGCGATCCGTATTCAGCCATGCCTACCTACCTAAATCAGTTGGAGCTATAAACGTAGGGAGCGCCGGGTCGTCCCGGTGGTGGCGGGTGCGTCCTGGCGCTGCTTTGGGGGTGGAATGGGGGGGAATGCAGTGAAGGCCGTTCCGGGGGGTGCCCCGGGACGGCCTTGACTGTAGTGGTGTGTCCGGCGACGTCCTACTCTCCCACGCAGTGGCCCGCGCAGTACCATCGGCGCTGAGAGGCTTA
>NZ_JAVREH010000023.1:0-67621 GCF_031845305.1 Jatrophihabitans lederbergiae
GCCGCAATCGAGACTTACATCGACGCCTGGAACGAACGCTGCCAGCCGTTCACCTGGACCAAGACCGCCGACGAAATCCTCACCAAAGCAACCGGCGGTCAAAGATCATCGTTCACGCGACACTAGGTGTGCCGCCAGCAGGAGCCGACCCCGTGGCGGCCGCTCAACGTTATCCGTTCTCCACAGCGTGGCGAATTAAGTTAGGTAATTGATAAGAAGTTGCGGTCGCGACGGCACTTGAGGTGCTGATTCTCGGAGTTCAGTGACGTCAGATCACCTGAAATACCGGGAGTTGAGCGCCATGTTCCGCGATGAGCTCGATGGCCGCGGGTGTGGTGCCGGAGGCAGACAACTCGCCGATGAGCAGGGGCGGAGCAGAGCGATGCCTGACGACCCACGGCCGGTACGAGTCGTGACTCCTGACGAACCGCCGGCTCTTACGCCTGGTGCCGCCTACGCATTGCTCCGGCTATTGCGCGCTGCGGCTGATCAATGGGTGGATGGACGGGAGGCGGTCGTGCAAGGCGGGTTCGGCCACGCCGGGCGCGACGAGGAGCAGGGGAGGGCAGCCTGCTGCGGTTCGCGTTCTGTGGTCGGGTGTCCACGGAGGACCAGCAGGATCCGGATGCGTCGAGGAACTGGCAGCTCGCGCGCGCCCGGGCCTTGACCGAGCGGCACGGTGAGATCGTCACTGAGTTTTTCGACATCGGGCAGTCGCGGTCGATCCCGTGGAAGCGCCGGCCACGAGCGGCCGAGTTGTTGGGCCAGCTGAAGGATCCTGACCGTGGCTTCGAGGCGGTCGTGATCGGCGAGCCGCAGCGCGCGTTCTACGGCAACCAATACGGCCTCACCTTCCCAGTGTTCGCCCACTACGGCGTGCAGCTGTGGGTGCCCGAGGTCGGCGGACCGATCGACCCGGAGTCCGAAGCCCACGACCTGGTCATGTCGGTGTTCGGCGGAATGAGCAAGGGGGAGCGGACCCGGATCAAGATTCGCGTCCGGGCTGCGATGTCAGCCCAGGCGTAGGTCGAGGGTCGCTACCTGGGTGGCCGGCCGCCCTACGGTTACCGGCTGGCCGACGGCGGCCCGCATCCGCACCCGGCCAAGGCAGCCGACGGCCGGCGACTGCACCGACTCGAACCCGACCCGGTGTCCGCTCCCGTCGTCGCCAGGATCTTCACCGAGTACCTGGCCGGGCGGGGCATGTTCTCGATCGCCGAGGGACTCACCCGAGACGGCATCGCCTCACCATCAGCCCACGACCCGGAGCGCAACCGCCATCGCAGCGGGGCTGCCTGGTCGAAGAGTGCGGTGCGGGTGATCCTGTCCAACCCTCGCTACACCGGCCGGCAAGTTTGGAACAAGCAGCGTAAGGACGAGGTGCTCATCGACGTCGAGGATGTCGCCCTGGGCCATGAGACCAAGATGCGCTGGAACACCCCGGACAAGTGGGTGTGGTCAGCCGACCAGGTACACGATGCCCTCGTCGATACCGAGACCTTCGAGCACGCCCAACAGGTCCTTGCGGCGCACGGCGCCGGCCGCGCCACCCGCGAACGGCACCGCGTCCGCCACCAGTACGCGCTACGCGGCCTGCTGCACTGCGGCTGCTGCACCCGGCGCATGCAGGGCCAGTGGAACCACGACGAGGCCTACTACCGCTGCCGTTATCCCCAGGAGTACGCGCTCGCCAAGACCGTCGAGCATCCCCGCAACGTCTACCTCGCCGAACGCGATGTGCTCCCGGCCCTCGACGATTGGCTCGCTCAAGCTTTCGTCCCGATCCGACTGGCAATCACCGTCGAGCAGCTGTTCGCGTCCCAGCCCGAACGCGTCGCCGATTCGGACGATGGGGCCACTGCGCACACGATCGCCGACTGCGACGCGAAGCTGGCTCGCTACCGCGAGGCACTCGAAGCCGGCGCCGACCCCGCCCTGGTCGCAGCCTGGACCGCCGAGGTCCAGGCCCACAAAGCTCAAGCACTAGCGGCCCGGCGAACGAAGCACGGACAGCCCCGGATGACAAGCGATGAGATCCGAGCCCTGGTCGACACCCTCGGCAACATTGGTGCCATGCTCGCAAACGCTCATCCCGAGGACAAGGCCGAGGTCTACCGCCAACTCGGCACCACGCTGACCTACGAACCGAACAAGCGCCTCGTCCGCGCAGAAGCCGGCATCAGACCCCAACCGTGGGGTTATGGGAAGTGTCCGAGGGGGGACTTGAACCCCCACGCCCAATAAAGGGCACTAGCACCTCAAGCTAGCGCGTCTGCCATTCCGCCACCCGGACGAGTGCGAACGAGAGTCTATCCGACGGCAACGGGCGCTCCACACACTGGTAGGAACTACGTATGACCGCAGCGCCTGGGAGCAACGCTCCGACCACCAAGACCGCGTCCGACGAGGTAGCTGAGCTGCTGTCGGACCTCATCCGGATCAACACCTCGAACCCGACCCACCCCGAGCGGCCAGCCGCGGAGTGGGTGGCTGAGAAGCTCGCGGAGGCGGGCATCGAGTCGACGATCCTCGAATCGGCACCCGGCCGGGCCTCGACCATCGCCCGGGTGCGGGGCAGCAATCCCGACCGCAAGCCGCTGCTCATCCACGGTCATCTCGACGTCGTCCCCGCGGATGCCTCCGAATGGTCGGTGGACCCCTTCGGCGGCGAGATCAAGGACGACTACGTCTGGGGCCGCGGTGCGGTCGACATGAAAGACATGGACGCGATGACGCTGGCGGTCATCCGGGACTGGGCCCGCAACGGCGTCCAGCCCGAGCGCGACATCGTGCTGGCCTTCGTCTCGGACGAGGAGGCCGGCGGCCGGCAGGGCGCGCACTGGCTGGTCGACAATCACCCGGATCTCTTCGCCGACTGCACCGAGGCGATCAGCGAGGTCGGTGGCTTCTCGCTGACCGTCGGCTCGGACCTGCGGCTGTACCTGATCCAGACCGCTGAGAAGGGCATCGGCTGGCTGAAGCTGCGTGCCGAAGCACGGCCGGGTCACGGCTCGATGGTGCATACCGACAACGCGGTCACCGAACTGGCCAAGGCCGTCACCCGGATCGGCGCGCACGAGTTTCCGCTGCACGTCACCCCGACGGTCCGGCAGTTCCTGAGCCGCATCGCCGATGTCACCGGCCTCGATATCGACCCGGAGAACCCCGAGGCCGCGCTGGCGCACCTGGGCGGCATGGCACGGATGATCGGGGCCAGCCTGCGCAACACCGCCAACCCGACCATGCTGCAGGCCGGCTACAAGGCGAACGTGATCCCGTCCAGCGCCGAGGCGACCATCGACACCCGGTTCCTGCCCGGGCACGAGCAGGAACTGTTCGACACCATCGACGAGCTGATCGGGGAGCACGTCACCCGGGAGTTCATCGCACACGACATCGCCGTCGAGACCGACTTCGACGGCGAGCTCGTGGACGCGATGGCGGCCGCCCTGAAGGCGGAGGACCCGCACGGCATTCCGGTGCCCTACCTGATGTCCGGCGGTACCGACGCGAAGTCGTTCTCACAGCTGGGCATCCGCAACTTCGGCTTCTCACCACTGCTGCTGCCACCGGAGCTGGACTTCTCGTCCCTGTTCCACGGCATCGACGAGCGGGTGCCGATCAGCGCCCTGCAGTTCGGCGTACGCACCCTGGACCGATTCCTGCGCAGCTGCTGAACTAACTGCCCGCTGAACTAACTGCTAGGCGCTGAGGCCGGGCATCGGAACCTGCTCGGCCCGGCGCCTGCGGCGCAGCAGCACCTGACGCGAGCCGTCGGTGTATTTGCGGACGCGGGCCAGCTCCCAGCCGCCGTACTCGGCGTGCAACGCGAGACGCACCGCCGCGTTCACCCTCGGGACGTCCGAGGGGATCCGCAGCGGTGCGTACTCCCAGTCCGGGTCTGAGTCCGCCATGTTCTGGATCGGCATCCTCTGATTGTGCTCCTGCGCCCCGCCACCGGCGGCAGCCGGGACCTACTTCGCGTCCCGGCGGCAGCCGGGACCTACTTCACCGCGGCGTTGTACTTGCTGATCAGCGCCTTGGCCTGGGTCGCCGCCTCGTCCAGGGCCGCCTTCGGGTCCTTGTTCGAGGTCAGCACCGACTCGATCGCGTTCTCGACCAGCGCCCGGACCTGCGGCAGCGTGCCGAGCAGGCAGCCCTGGGTCGGAATGCCGGCGGCGCTTGCGGCCAGCTGGTCGATGGCGGTCTTGAACTGCGGCTTCTGCGCCAGCCACTGCTTGTCGACGGGCTCGTTCAGCGCGGCCTTGGACACCGGGAAGTACCCGGTCTGGGTGTGCCACTGGGCGGAGTTCTCCGGCTGCACCAGGAACTTCTCGAACTCCCAGGACGCTCGCTGCTCAGCGGCCGAGTGCCCGGGGCCGTCGATCCACAGCGACGCGCCACCGATGATCGGGCCGCCGGTGTCAGAACTCTGCACCTTCGGAAACGGTGCGGTAGCCACCTCGAACTTGCCGGCAGCGGCCTTGACGTAGCCACCTAGCGCGCCGGTGGACTCCAGGTGCATCGCTACGGTGCCGGACTTGAACGCCGCCTGGGCGTCGTCGGTCTTGCGGCCGGTGTTGGTGGCCAGGCCGTCGGCGACCATTCCCTTCCACCAGGTCAGTACCTTGACCTGCTCCGGGTCATCGAAGGTCACTGCGTCCGCGCGCTTGCTTCGGCCGTTGTCGTTGTTGCAGTACGTCTTGCCCGCCTCAGCCGTCAGCTGCTCGAAGAACCAGCCGTAGATGGCGGCGTTGAACCCGTACTTGGCCGCACCCGAGGACTTGATCTTCTGCGCGGCCGTCCGGATCTCGTCCAGCGTCGTCGGCGGCTTCGCCGGGTCCAGACCTGCCTTGGTGAACGCCGTCTTGTTGATGTAGAGCAACGGGACGGAGGAGTTGAACGGCATCGACTGCAGCTTGCCGCTACGCGAGTAGTAGCCCTTGATGGTCGGCTGCAGGTCGTCCAGGCTCATCTTGTCCACGTCGGCGAAGGACTGCGCGGGGATGATCTGGCCGGAGTCGGTCATGAAGCCGGATCCGACGTCGTACACCTGGATCATGGACGGCGTCTGCTTGGCCTGCACCGCGGCCTTGTACTTGGTCACCGTGTCGTCGTAGCTGCCCTGGAAGGTCGGCTTGACGGTGATCTTGCCCTGGTGGGCGGCGTTGAACTTGGCGACCAGCGCGGTCAGCGCATCGGCGTTGGCGCCCTTCATGGCGTGCCAGAAGTTGACCGTCACCGGGCTGCTGCCCAGCGCGGCGGCACCCGGTGCGGTGCTGGTGCCCGCCCCGTCACTCTTGGAACTGCCGCCACCACAGGCCGCGGTCAACGTCAGAGCGGCCACGACAGCTGTCGTCGACAGCCCGCTCCACAAGCCTCGCTTCATCGATTTGCCTTTCACAGGTAGGTGCATCACGTCAGCGGACCGCACCAGCGGTGAGTCCGCGGATCAGGAACCGCTGGCCGAAGGCGACCAGCAGCGCGGTGGGAATCAGCGCCATGCTGACTCCCGCCAGGATCAGACCCGGGTTGGCCTGCTCGGCGTCGTTGAGGGACGCCAGGCCGATCTGCAAGGTCTGCATGTTGGGTGAGTCCGTGATCAGCAGCGGCCAGAAGAACTGGTTCCACGCCGACAGGAACACGAAGATGCCGACACTGGCCATGGCCGGGCGCGACAGCGGCAGCAGGATCCGGAACAGGAACCGGAAGTGCCCGGCGCCGTCCAGCGTCGCCGCGTCGCGCAGCTCGACCGGGAAGCTGAGGAAGGCCTGCCGCAACAGGAACGTTCCGAAGCCGCCCGCCAGGAACGGCAGCATCAGCGCCAGGTAGTTGTTGCGCAGCTGGTGGTCGGCCATGAACAGGAAGTTCGGGATGATGATGGCTTCCCACGGCACCATCAGGGTGAGCAGGAACAGCGCGAAGAACGCCCGCTTGAACGGCAGCGCCATGAACACGAAGGCGTACGCCGAGAGCACCGCGCAGAAGATCTGCGCCAGCGTGATCACCACTGCCACCAGCGTGGAGTTCAGGTACTGCCGGCCCAGTGGAATGGCGTGGAACACGCCGCGGTAGTTCGACAGCGTCAGGCTGTGCGGAAACAGCGACGGGGGAGCGGAGGCGATGTCTCCGGGACCCATCACGCTGCCGACGACGGTGTAATAGACCGGGAACAGCACCACGACGGCGAGGACGAGCAGGGCCACCACCCGGGCGACCCGTCCGAGTGAGAGGCCCTTCAGGCCGCCGGATTCCTCCCGCACGCTCATCGGTAGAACACCTTTCTCTCCAGGACGCCGAACTGGATGGCGGTCACCACGATGACGACGGCCAGCAGCACGATCGCCTGTGCCGAGCCGGTGCCGTAATCGGAGGCACCGTTCTCGAACGCGGTGTGGTAGATCCAATAGACCAGGGTGGTGGTGTGCCCGGTCGGACCGCCCTTGGTCAGCAGCCGGATCTGGCCGAAGCTCTGCAGTGCCGAGATGGTGTCCACCACGACGAGAAAGAAGAGGCTCGGCGTGATCATCGGCATGGTGATCGACCGTGCGATCCGGAAGGTGCTGGCACCGTCGAGCTTGGCCGCCTCGTACAGCTGCTCGTCCACTCCGCCGACCCCCGCCAGCAGCACCAGCATGTTGTAGCCGACGCTCATCCACACCGTCGTGATCGCGATGCTGATGAGTGCCGTACCCGGGCTGGTCAGCCAGCTCACCGGCGAGAAGCCGAGTGAGGTGACGAGGTAGTTGACGATGCCGATCGCCGGGTTGAACAGCGCCGCGAACACCACCGACGCCGCGGCGACCGAGTACGCGAAGGGCATCGCGAACGCCGAGCGCATGATCCGCAGCCCCCGGATGGGTTGTTGTAGCAACAGCGCCAGTACCAGGGCCAGCAGGATGCTCGGAATGACCGTCAGCAGGACGTAGCCCGCCGTGACTCCGAGAACCTGCCCGAACTCCGGATCCTGCAGCACCGACTTGAAGTTGGCCAGGCCGACCGACCGGTCCGCCCGGCCGAAGAGATCCTGTCCCGTCGTGCTGAGCTGGAAGGTGCGGTACAGCGGCCAAAAGATGAAGAGTCCGAAAACCACCAGCGAGGGAGCCAGCAGGACGAGGCTGAGCACCCTCTCACGGCTGGCACGCTTCTTATGGCTGGTGCGCTGCGGGCTCGCATCCGAGCGCACCGTTTCGCGACGTGCACTGAGCCGTGTCGTCTGAATTCCGCTTGCCAATCTGCCCCCACTAGCGCTGGCGGATCGTCGGCGAGCGACCCGAGAAGTGAAACGTAACCGAAACAAGGTGAATGGGACGCTAACCCGAGCCGTCCGTTACCGGTCCGAAGCACGGCAGCTGTCTTTACGGACCCGTGCCGTGCTTTCCGGACCCGTGCCATGCTTTCCGGCCGATCGAACATTCAGCTCTTCGGCCACGGATGGCGGGTCGGCTGGGCGCGCAGCGGATCCTCCGGCCACGGATGGCGCGGATAGCGGCCCCGCAGTTCAGCCCGCACCTGGGCGTAGCCGCCCCGCGTCCAGAACGAGGCCAGGTCGGCGGTCACGGCGACCGGCCGCCCCGCTGGTGAGAGCAGTCGCAGCACCACCGGCGCCCGGCCGTCCGCGAGCCTCGGAGTCACCAGCCAGCCGAAGACCTCCTGCAGTTTGACGGCCAGGTACGCCGCGCCGTCCTCGTACTGGACGCGGATGCGCGACCCGGACGGCACCTCCAGCCGCTCCGGCGCCAGCTCGTCCAGACGCGCGGCGGCCGGCCAGGGCAGCAGCCGGCGCAGGGCCCGGCCGGCGTCGATCCGCTCCAGGTCCGGCCGCCGGCGCACCGTTCCGAGGTCCGGTCCGAGCCAGCTTTCGAGCCCGGCCAGCAGCGCCTCGTCGCTGACGTCCGGCCACGGGCTCCCGAGCAGGGCGTGGCAGAACGCCAGCCGGGACCGCAACTGGACCGCGTCGGCCGACCACCTCAGCACACCGAGGCCGGACAGCCGCAAACCCTCGCGCACCGCTTCCACTACCGCTGCCGGGTCGGGATCGGGCAGCGGCCGCTCGGTCAACGGAATCGCACCGAGCCGGTCCACCCGCCGCAGCCGCAGGTCGCCGGCGACCCAGCCGATCTCGTCCACCGTCCGTAGCAGCGAGGCGCCGGCCGCACGAGCCGTGCCGGCATCTATCGCGACCGCCAACCGCACCCGCGCCACCGCCCGTCCGGCGGGCCGGTCCGCCACCGCGACGGCGATCCACTCCGACCCGCTCAGCGCCGACCCGGCGGCCAGCTCCGCGCCGGTACCGCCGGCCATCAGGTAGTCCGCACTGCCCGGAACGCGGACCCGCGCCAGCCGCTCGGGAAAGGCCAGCCCGGTCACCAGGCCCGCGGTGAGATCGTCGGCAAGCCGCCGGGGCCTGCTCGGGGACGCGACCCCGCGACTCAACCGGCGGACCTCGTCCCGCCACCGGTCCGTTCCACCGGGGCGGGCGCCGGCTCGCAGGCTCCGCCACAGTGCTACCAGGTCGTCCGAGCCGGCGGCGGAGTCCTCCGACAGCATCGCCACCACCTCGGCGGCCCGGTCCACCCCGACCACCGCCGAGCCGTCCAGCAACGCGCGGGCCAGCCGAGGATGGGCGCCGATGGCGGCGAGCTCGCGCCCCCGGGAGGTGATCCGGCCGGTGCCATCGACCGCGCCCAGCGCCCGCAGGGTCTCTTCAGCGACGTCCAGCGCGGCGGGCGGCGGCCGATCCAGCAGCGCCAGGCCGTCCCCGCGCGGCTGGCCCCAGGCCGACACCGCGAGCGCGAACCCGGTCAGGTCGGCGACGGCGATCTCGGGCTCGGCGTGCTCGGCCAGGTGGGCGTGCTCGGTCTCGGACCAGCAGCGATAAACCACCCCCGGGCCCTGCCGCCCGGCGCGTCCGGCCCGCTGCTCGGCCGCCGCCCGCGACACCCGCGTGGTGATCAGGGTGCTCAAACCCCGGCTGTGGTCCGTCCGGGGCTCCCGGGACAGGCCGGCGTCGACGACGATGCGGACCCCGGGCACGGTGAGGCTGGTCTCGGCGAGCGCGGTGCTGAGGACGATCCGGCGCTGGCCGGAGGGCCGCAGCGCCCGGTCCTGCTCGGCCGCGGACTGCCGTCCGAAGAGGCTGAGCACCGGGACGGCCGAGCCCAGCCGGCGCGCCACGCTCTCGATCTCGCGCTCACCCGGCAGGAACACCAGGACGTCGCCGGGGCCGCTGTCCACCGCGCGGCGGACGGTGCCGGCCACCGCGTCGAGAAACTCCGGATTGACCCGGGCATCGCGCAGCAGCGGCAGGCCGCCCGGCACCCACCGGACCTCGACCGGATGCCGGCGCACCCGGGCCTCGACGACCGGGGCGGCGCCACCACCGCTACCGGCGCCGCTACCGCCGAGGGTCAGCGCCAGCCGGCCGGTGTCGGGCGTCGCCGAGGTCGCGACCAGGGTCAGGTCCTCGCGCAGGGTTGCCCGCGCGTCCAGGCAGAACGCCAACGCGAGGTCGGAGTCCAGGTGCCGCTCGTGGCACTCGTCGATCAGCACCGCGCGGACGCCGGGCAGCTCCGGATCGCGTTGCAGCCGCTGTACCAGCAGGCCGGTCGTGACGACCTCGACCCGGCAGTCCGGGCCGACGACGCGCTCACCGCGAATGGCGTAGCCCACCCGCTCACCGAGCGGCTCGCCCAGCAGCGCCGCCATCCGGCGCGCGGCCGCCCGGGTGGCGATGCGGCGAGGCTCGGCGACCAGCACCCGTCCCGGGCCCAGATCGGCCATCGCGAGCGGCAGCAGTGAGGTCTTGCCGGCTCCGGGCGGGGCGACCAGGACGCCGGTGCCGGCCGCCGCGCTGGCGTCCAGAAAGCGGTCGAGCACGGCGCGCACCGGCAGGTCCGCGCCCGGTACCGACGGCTCGGGAAGCAGCCGCGCGGAGGTCAACGGCGGCTCGCGGGTTTCGGCACGGCGGTCACTGGCCCAGCAGCCAGCCGTCCGGCGCCGCCAGCTTCTTCGCCGCGGCAGGCCCCCAGGAGCCGGGCTGGTACGTCTTGAGCCGCGGGCGCGTCGAGAGCAGCGGGTCGGCGGCCTTCCAGACGTGCGCCAGGCCGTCGGGCCGGGTCACCAGTGACCGGTCGCCGGTCAGCACGTCGTGGATCAGCCGGACATAGGGAGGTAGCGGCTCCTCCGCCGCCACCTCCGAGATCGGCACCCGGGCGCTCGCGACCCCTAGCTTCAACCCGACCCCGGGCGCCTTGGCCACCATCCGCAGATCGATCTCGCCACTTCCGTCCAGAGCGAAGCGGAGCACATTGCCGTCGGGCGGCAGGTCGCCGAACGGCCCGACCGGATCCCGCAGGATGAGGCTGACCGTCTGGCGGGTCTCCGCCAGCCGCTTGCCGGTGCGCAGCAGGAACGGCACGCCCCGCCAGCGAGGCGTATTGACCCACAGCCGGGCCGCAACGTAGGTGTCGGTCTTCGAACCCCGCGCGATCCCGTCGAGGTCGCGGTAGCCGGCGAACTGGCCGAGCACCACCTCGTCCGGATCGAGCGGACGGAACTTGGCGATGATCGACTCGCGGGCCGCCTGCAGGTCGGCCGGCTCCAGGCTGGCCGGCGGTTCCATCGCGACCTCGGCGGCGACCTGGAACAGGTGGGTGACCAGCATGTCCAGCACCGCGCCGGTGTGGTCGTAGAAGTCGGTCCGGTCGGCGACGTCCAGGGTTTCGGGGCAGTCGATCTGCACGGCGCGGACGTGGTCGCGGTTCCACATGCCCTCGAAGACCCGGTTGGCGAAGCGCAGGACGTGCAGGTCCTGGGTGGCTTCCTTACCGAGGAAGTGGTCGATGCGGTACACCTGCGACTCGTCCAGCACCTGGTGCACGGCCCGGTCGAGCTGGCGGAAGCTCTTGCGCGAGGTGCCGAACGGCTTCTCGTAGACCACCCGGGCGTTCTCTGCGAGGCCGTGCTTGCCGATGCTGTCGGTCAGGTCGATGAACGCCTGCGGCGGTACCGCCAGGTAGTGGATCAGCTGCGCGTCCTCGCCGAGGTCCTGCCGCGCCTGGCGCACCGCCTCGATCAGCGGGCCGCCGTCGTCGTTGGCGAAGTCACCACCGGCGAAGCGCAGCTTCTTGCGGAACTGGCCCCAGGTGCGGTTGTCCGGCTTCGGCCCGAACTGCTCGAGCGACCGGTGGACGTGGCCGACGAAATCCTCGTGGGCCACGTCGCCACGACCGCTGCCGATGAGGCGCCAGTCCTCGGGCAGCAGACCCTGCTCGGCCAGGGTGTAGAAGGCGGGCAGCACCATGCGCCTGGCCAGGTCGCCGGTCGCGCCGTACAGCACGAAGATCGCAGGAGTCGGACGTCGAGCGGTTGCCATCGCGAGACCCACTTCAGTAGCACGGACCGATAGCGGCCGTTCAGGCCACCGTTCTCCACGTTAGCGCCGGTTGATCATCGCGCCCGGACTGTCACCTCGTGCAAGCCGGTGGCGCCCGCCGGGAAGGGGCGCGCGACGGCTTCGGACTGCGGCCGGCCCCCGGCGTCGAAGGCCCGCACCCGCAGCCGGTGGGCGCCGCGCGAGGTGGGCGTCCAGAGGTAGACCCACTGGCGCCAGGTGTCGGTCGAGGGAACGGGAGCCAGCACGGCCTGCTGCCAGGCACCGCCGTCCACCTGGACCTCGACCCGGGACACGCCGACGTGCTGGTCCCACGCGACCCCCGCGACCGGAACCTGCGAGCCCACCGCGACGAAGCCCGAGGACGTCGGCCGATCGATCCGCGAGGACAGCAGGACCGGACCGCGCGCCGCCCAGCCGCCGCGCACCCAGTACGCCTGGTGCGCGGCGAAGGTGGTGGCCTCCAGGTCGACGATCCACTTGCAGGCCGAGACGTAGCCGTACAGCCCCGGAACCACCATGCGGACCGGGAACCCGTGCTCGGTGGGCAGTGGCGCGCCATTCATGCCGACTGCCAGCATCGCGTCGCGGCCGTCCATCACGACCGCGGTGGGGGAGCCGATGGTCATGCCGTCGGCCGACACCGCCAGCAACTGGTCCGCGCCAGGACGCACACCGGCCTCGCGGAGCACGTCGGCGAGCAGCACGCCCCGGAACTTGGCCGTGCTGATGAGCGAGCCGCCGACCTCGTTGGACACGCAGGCGAGCGTGACCCAGCGCTCGACGAGCGGCCGGGCGAGCAGGTCGGCGTAGCTCAGCGTCAGTTCGCGGTCAACCAGGCCGTGGATGCGCAGCTGCCAGGTGTCCGGGTCGACCTGCGGAACGGAGAGCGCGGTGTCGATCCGGTAGAACTTCGCCGCCGGGGTCAGGAACGGCACGCCGCTCTTGCCGAGGTCGAAGGCCGCTTCGTTGGCCGCTGCGCTGTTCGCGACGGCGCCGGCGCTGGAGACGGGCTCCGGCAGCCGGATCGCCGCCCGCGCCGCCGAGGCGTTGTAGCGGGTGCGCTGCAGCGCCCGGCCCCCGAAGCCGCCGATCACCGCGAATGCCGCCGCCCCCACCCCACCGCGCAGGAACTGCCGCCGGTTGGCCACCAGCGTGGCCGGTCGGGTCGCCGCGTCTAAACCGGCACCGGTGCCGGTGCCGGTGACGGAACCGGTGCCGGTGACGGCACGCACGAGCGCCGTCAGCGCGGTCATCCCGGCCAGCGTCCCGAACACCGAGGGAACCACGTCCGTGCCCTGGTGGCCGTTCGCGGTGAGCGCGCAGTAACAGCCGACAGCACCGAGGACGGCCACCCCGAACAGCCCGAGCGCGAGCCGGCGCACCGCTGCCACACCGATCAGGACGGCCAGCACCGCGACCGCGAGGTAGATGCCGGTGAGCAGCACCCGCTTGTCGTCGGTGCCGAACTCGCGGATGGCCCAGAGCTTGACCGGCTCCGGAGTGAGGGTGATCAGGCGGTTTCCGATCGCGATCACCGGCGAGGCCACCGGCCGGACCAGGGACGCGACGAGCTCGCCGGCGCCCACCGCGACGGCTGCCGACAGGATGCCGACCAGCCCGCTCAACGCCAGTCTTCGGGTGTGGAGGTTCACGACACCATGATGACCCGCCTAGCCTTGAACGGCGCGTCGCTTAACAAGGAGTTGATACTTGGCGACTATTTGGCTAAAGTGCCTCGACTACCCACTCCTAAGAAAACGGGGACCATGGCCCACATCACCCGGCTCGTCGGCGCGTCAGCCGCCGGTCTACTCCTGCTCGGCGCCAGCGTGACGCTGGCTACCGGAGCAGGCGCGGCTACGCCCGCTCCGCTGACCGGTTCGGCCCCCGCGTACGCGCATGGACCCGCCCAGATCACCTTCAGCTACAGCATCACGCTCGCTGACCCGCTCACCTCGGCCGTGCTGACCACCCACCAGGACGCGGCGCTGCCTGCCGACCTGGCCGGCGTGCAGGTCGACGGCGTCGCGGTGCCCCCGACGCAGGTCAGCCGTCCGGACTCGGTGGACATCGCCATCCGGACCGGCGCCCTGCCCACCGACGTCCTCGCCGCCGGAGCCCACACCATCACGTTTCTGGCCACCGTGGGCACCGGAGCCGGGGCGGCCACCTCGTCCAGCGCGACGCTGACCGGTGTCCAGGGCGTCGACCCGTTCACTGAAACCTCGCCGCCGGTCGCGGTCCAGGTCAACCAGCCCGACATCGCCGTCGTCCGCACCCCGGACAGCGGCGAGGACCAGACCGGCATCGCGGGCACCGGCCAGGACCTGTACATGGGCGTCGACATCAGCAATGCCGGCTACGGCACACCGACCACGTCCATGGAGATCGACCTGCCCGTGGGCCTGGTGATCGGTCGGGAGGGCGTCAGCCGCGACTTCGACGGCTCGCCGCTGGACTGCTCGGCAGACCCGACCCAGCCCCAGCACATCCTCTGCCAGCTCGGCACGCTGAGCCACGCCGTCAGTGGAGCCGACTCGACCATCGTCATCGACCTGACCACCACCGACAGCCCGCCGGTGGGCACGACGGCTCCGATCACGGTGTCGGCCGCTCCGGACGCGGGTCAGGGCACTGACGACAACCCCGCCAACAACTCCGTCACGGCGCACATCCGGTTCACCGGCAGCGCGGCGCTGAGCTACACCGTCACGCCTGCCACCACCACGGTGCCGCTCGGCGGCAAGACCACCGTCAAGCTGACCGTCCACAACAGTGGTCCGCAGGCGGCCACAGGCGCGGTCGGCTTTGTGATGACGGCCGGTGACAGCTTCGAGATCACCGACTTCACCGGTAACACCAAGCCGCCGGCCGGCTATGTCGGTGGCATCGGCTCAGCCGGCGGAAGCGGCTATGTCGCCATGGGCAAGTCCTCGTCGGCTGCCGGCAAGTCCCACCCGCTGGGCTGGGGAAGCACGACCTCCGGTCTCGCCACTGCCCACGCCGCCACTGCTCACGCCGCCACTGCCCCGGGCGCCGTGGACTCGGGGACGGGTGACGCCCGGCCGTGGTTCCTCGGCGACATCCCGTCGGGACAGTCGGCGAGCGCGGTGCTGACGTTGAAGGCCGTGAAGCTCGGTACGGCGCAGGCGCAGCTCCTGGCCTTCTCCGAGGCCGGGGACCCGAACTGCCGGGACATGTTGTGTGACCCCACCACGGCCGACATCGAAGCGGTCGCCGTCACCGCGCCGGTGCTGCCGCCGGTTCAGCCGACGCCGAGCACGCTTCCGCCGGTGTCCACAGTGCCGGTCTCGACGGTGCCGGTGTCCACAGTGCCGGTCTCGACGGTGCCGGTGTCCACAGTGCCGGTCTCGACGGTGCCGGTCGCCGCCGTCACGCTCGGCGGTGGAGCGCAGCCGGTGCTCGCCAACACCGGTGCCAGCTCCACCCCCGCGCTTGGTCTGGGAGGTGCGCTGCTGATCGGTGGCGCCACGCTGGTCTTCTTCACCCGCCGCCGCACCGCCGCGGACGTGACCACGCGCTAGCCGCAGAACCGGGCTGAGCCCGCCGGCAAGAACCGCGGTGCTCCGCCGGGCACCGACGAACGTCAGCTCGCCGCCGCCCGCAGGGCGGCGGCGAGTGTCGTTCCGCGGGGCTTCGCGCCGATGTCGCGAACCGCGCGCAACAATGCCGGCCCCGATCCGTGCACCACCGACAGGTGCCGCTGCGCCCTGGTCAGCGCGGTGTAGACCAGCGGCCGGGACAGCATCCGGCCCGCCTCCGGGGGCAGCACCACGATGACGCCGGGGAACTCCGACCCCTGCGCCCGGTGCACGGTGATCGCCCAGCCGTGACTGATGTCGGCCAGCGTCTTGCCGCTCACCTCGGCG
Source organism: Jatrophihabitans lederbergiae (assembly GCF_031845305.1). Taxonomy (NCBI): domain Bacteria; kingdom Bacillati; phylum Actinomycetota; class Actinomycetes; order Jatrophihabitantales; family Jatrophihabitantaceae; genus Jatrophihabitans; species Jatrophihabitans lederbergiae. The sequence continues at coordinate 15,289 of NZ_JAVREH010000023.1, forward strand.
GGGCCGGAGCCGAAGTCGATCGTCACCACCTTGCCGACCACCTTCGTCACGGTGCCGACCTCACCGTTGGCGAACCCGGTCGGCGTCGCCTCCAGGTGGTTGGCGGTGGCCACCACCCGGTCGCCCGGGTCGAAGCGTCCGGCGCTCTTCTTGAACGGCGACGGGTTGAGCCGCGCCTTCAGTGCCGCGTTCAGCTCGATGGTGCCGGCGGGGCCGCGGTGGACGGGAGTCACCACCTGGATCTGGTCCACCGCGATGCCCAGCGCCCGCGGGATGGAGTCGGTCATCAGCTGCACGACCCGGTGGGCGCAGTCGGCGGAGCCGCGGGCCGGCACCACCACGACCTCGCGCTCCGGCGAGTCGATGGCGGGCAGCTCACCACCTCGGACGGCGGTGGCCAAGGTGGCGATGGACCCGCCGGCGTCCTGCCGGTACAGCGTCCGCAGCTCGACCACCGGCACCGTTGCCGAGGCGATGAGATCGGCCAGCACCTGCCCCGGCCCGATCGAGGGCAGCTGCGCGGAGTCGCCCACGATGAGCAGGTGGGTGCCGTCGGCGCACGCACGCAGCAGCGACGCGGCGAGTTCGACGTCGAGCATCGACGCCTCGTCGACCACGACCAGATCCTCGTCCAGCGGCCACTCCTGGCCTCTGGCAAAGCCGGCCGTGAAGTCCACCTCACCGTTGTCCCCGGAGGACCGCGGCTGTACCCCGAGCAGCCGGTGAATCGTCATCGCCTCGGCGTCACACAGCTCCGCGAGCCGCTTGGCGGCCCGCCCGGTCGGTGCGGCCAGGGCTACCGACTTGCCGGCCCGCTCCGCCTCGCGGACCACGGTGGCGATCGTCCGGCTCTTGCCCGTGCCGGGGCCGCCGGTCAGCACACTGACCCCGTGCAGCAGCGCGTTGTCGACCGCGGAGCGCTGCACCGCGTCCAGGCCCTCCGGATCCGTGGCGGCGGACGGCTTGCGGGCCCGCTTCGCGGTGCCGATCGGCTTCGCGGCACCGATCGGCTTCGCAGACGTGACGAGCCGGTGGATGGACCGGGCGATCTCGTGCTCGGCGCCGCAGTATCGGGCCAGCCCCACCAGCTCACCCGAGTCAGGCTCGACCGACACCGCCTGCACGTCTTCGCCCGCGCACGCGTCGGAGATCGCCCGCTCCGGGTTGGCCACCCGGTACAGCTCCAGTTCGGTGCTCACCAGCTCGACCGGCAGGACGGTGTGCCCGTCCCTGGCCGCCTGGGCGAGCACGTAGCCGACCAGGGCTCGTGAGCGGCGGGCATCGGACTGCTGCACACCCGGGATCGCGACCTTGGCGAGGGCGTCCGCATCGGCCACCTCGACGCCCGGCAGCTGCAGCAGCCGCCACGGGTCATCGCGCAGCAGCCGGTGGGCACCGGGGCCGAAGACGTCGACAGCGCGGCCGGCAAGGCGGGCCGGCAGCCCGGCGCCGAGCAGCAGCGCCACCAGGTCATAGGCCGGCTGGGCGGCGATGAAGGTGGAGAACAGCCTGCCCGCGCGCAGCTGACCGACCTTCGGCAAGCCGGCCAGGGCGCTGGCCGAGACGTCCTCCGGCGTGCGGATGCCGGCCTCCGCCAGCTCGCCGGCCAGCGTGCTGCCCAGTCCCTGCCACAAGCCGGCCGAACAGAAAGCCGCGAAAACCCGCTCGTCGGACCGGTCAGCCCCAGTCAGCGGACTTCCTCGGGATAGCCGAGGTAGGGCGACGATACGTCGTCCAGGGCGAGTTGGATCTCCAGCGGCAGCTCCACGGCCAGCGACTGGACCGCGGCTGTCAGCTGGCCCAGGGTGCGGGCGCCCACGATCGGGGCCGCCACTCCGGGGCGGTTGCGCAGCCAGGCCAGGGCCACTGTGATCGGTGAGGTGGCAAGGCCGTCCGCAGCCGTCGCCACGGCTTCGACGATGCCGACCTGTCGGGCGTCGGCGTAACTGGACATGCTCCGTCCCTGAGCAGCGCCGCGGGAGTCGGCCGGGATGCCGTGGCGGTACTTGCCGGTGAGGACGCCGCCGGCCAGTGGCGAGTACGGCAGGATGCCGAGCCCCAGTTCCGCGCACGCCGGCACGACCTCGCGCTCGATGCCGCGGTCCAGCAGCGAGTAGCGCACCTGGTTGGAGACCAGCGGAGCGCGGCCGGGCACGGCCCGCTGCCAGGTGGCGGCCTGCGCGGTCCGCCAGCCGGAGTAGTTGGACACGCCGATGTAGCGCACCTTGCCCGAGCTCACCGCATAGTCCAGGGCTCCCAGGACCTCGTCGGCGGCGACCGTCGGATCGGGGGTGTGCACCTGCCACAGGTCGAGGTAGTCCACGCCGAGGTTGACCAGGGATTCGTCCAGCCTGCGCAGCAGCGCGCCGCGGGAGGCGTCCACCCAGCGCTCGTCACCCCGCCGGGTGATGCCGGCCTTGGACGCCAGGATCAGCTCGGAGCGGGGGACCACATCGGCGATCAGCGCGCCCAGGATGCGTTCGGACTCATCGAGCGAGTAAGACCCGGCGGTGTCGACGAACGTCCCACCGGCGTCGTGGAAAGCCACCAGGATCGCAGCGGCCTCGTCGGGATCGGTGCCGTTACCCCAGGTTGCCGTACCCAGTCCCAGCCCGGACACCTTCAGTCCGCTACGCCCCAACGCTCGCTCTTCCACACCGCAAAACCTAGTGCAAGCGCGCCGCCCGGCGGGTTACTGGCGAGTCGGTATCGTTCGGCCTGTGAAACTGGGACTGAACCTCGGCTACTGGGGCATGGGCAACGATGCCGACAATCTGGCCCTCGCCAGGGAGGCCGACGTCCTCGGCTACTCCTGTGCGTGGGCGGCCGAGGCGTACGGCTCGGACGTGCCGACGGTACTGGCGTGGGTGGGCGCGCAGACCGAGCGGATCGGCCTGGGCAGCTCCATCCTGCAGATTCCGGCCCGCAGCCCGGCGATGACGGCGATGACCGCGGCCACCCTGGACACGCTGTCAGGCGGCCGGTTCCGGCTCGGTCTCGGCGTGTCCGGGCCGCAGGTGTCCGAGGGCTGGCACGGGGTCCGCTTCGACAAGCCGCTGGCCCGCACCCGCGAGTACGTCGACATCGTCAACCTGGCGCTGAGCCGCAAGCGGGTCCGGTACGAGGGCGAGCACTACACCCTTCCGCTACCCGACGGTCCCGGCAAGGCGCTGCAACTGACTGTCCACCCGGTACGCGACCACATTCCCATCTACCTGGCCTCGGTGGGGCCGAAGAACCTGGAGCTGACCGGCGAGATCGCCGACGGCTGGCTGTCCATCTTCTTCTCCACCGACTTCGCCGCCGAGCAGCTGGCGCTGATCGAGGCCGGCCGTGCCAAGGCAGGCAAGACGATGGACGGCTTCGACGTGGTGGCGACCGTTCCGCTGGTGCTGGGGGACGACATCAAGGCCGCCGCCGAGCCGGTCCGGCCGTACGCCGCCCTCTATATCGGTGGGATGGGCAGCAGGGAGGCCAACTTCTACAACGAGCTGGCCGTCCGGATGGGCTACGCCGCCGAGGCCGCCGAGATCCAGGCACGGTTTCTGGCCCGCGACTACGACGAGGCCGCCGCGGCCGTGCCGTTCCAGTTCATCGACTCGACCTCGCTGCTCGGTCCCGAGTCCCGGGTCGCGGAGCGGATGGCGGAGTTCGCGGAGGCAGGGGTCACCACGCTGAGCATCACGCCGCAGGCCGAGACGTTGGAGGACCGCCTGGACGCCTTACGGATCGCGGCGCACGCGCTGCGGGATTCGGGCGTCGGCGAATGAGCGCCGGAGTGTCGGTCGGCCAGGCAGCGCTGTACGGCGTGGTGCAGGGGCTCACCGAGTTCCTGCCGATCTCGTCCACCGCGCACCTGCGCATCGTCCAGGCCTGGATGAACCCGGGCGTCGACCAGGCCGGTTTCACCGCCTTCACCGCCGTGATCCAGCTGGGCACGGTGGTCGCGGTCGTCCTCTTCTTCTGGCGTGAGCTGCTGCACGTCGCGCTGGCGTGGGGACGGGGGCTGGTCGACAAGAGCGTCCGGCACACCCTGGAGTACCGGATGGGGTGGTACCTGATCCTGGCCACCATTCCGGTCGGAGTGTTCGGGCTGGTCTTCAAGGACCAGATCAAGACCGGCGCGCGCAACCTGTGGCTGATCGCCACCGCCCTCATCGTGATGGCCCTCATCCTGCTCGTGGCAGAGCGGCGCGGGAGCAGGAGCAGGTCGGAGGAAGAGATCACCACCCAGGACGCCCTCGTGGTCGGCACCGCTCAGGCGCTGGCCCTGATCCCGGGCGTCTCGCGCTCGGGGGCGACCATCACCGCGGGCCTGTTCCGCGGCCTGGACCGGGTCACCGCCGCCCGGTTCTCGTTCCTGCTGTCGATTCCGGCCGTCGTGGCGTCCGGGCTGTTCGAGCTGAAGGACATCGGCGGTGCGGGCGCCCCCGGAATGGGCGTCACCGTGGTCGCCACGCTGATCTCGTTCGTGGTCGGGCTGGCCTCCATCGCCTGGCTGATCCGCTACATCTCCAGGCACTCCACCTTTATCTTCGTCGGCTACCGGATCGCGCTCGGGGCACTGCTGCTCGTGCTGCTGTCCACCGGCGCCCTCTCAGCGACCTAGGCGGTGCGAACATGCCCACAGTCTTTCTGCTCCGGCACGGCCTCACGGCGATGACCGGCCCCGTGCTGGCGGGCCGGCTGGCCGGCGTGCACCTCGACGAGCGCGGTCAGGCGCAGGCCACCGCGGCCGCCGAGCGCCTCGCCGTGCTGCCGTTGGCCGCGGTCGTCACCAGCCCGTTGGAGCGCTGCGCCGAGACGGCCAAGGCGGTGACGAAGGCACAGCGCGCGGCCGGCCGCACCCCGGTCACCAAGACCGATCGCCGGTTGCTGGAGTGCGACTACGGCGACTGGACCGGCAAAGAGATCAAGACGCTCGCCAAGGACCCGCTCTGGCCGATCGTGCAGGCCCAGCCCTCCGCCGCGACCTTTCCGGCAGGCGAGGCGATGGCCGCCATGTCCGAGCGGGCGGTGCGCGCGGTGCGCGGCCTGGACGCCGGCTTCGGCGAGAGCGCCGGCCCGGACGCGGTGTGGGTGGCCTGCAGCCACGGGGACGTGATCAAGGCCATCCTGGCGGACGCCCTGGGCATGCACCTGGACCTGTTCCAGCGCATCGTCGTGGACCCGTGCTCGGTCTCGGCCATCCGCTACACCGCCGGACGGCCCTTCGTCCTCACCTCCAACGACACCAGCGGCGACCTGAGCAGGTTCCTGCCACCGCCGCCCGGCAAGGCGGGCACCCGCCGCCGCCGTCCCGCCGCTTCGGATGCCACCGTCGGCGGTGGCGCCGGCGCCGGTGCCGTCTAGGCTGATTGCAATGAGCCGCCAGTTGTTCTTCTTCGATCAGCCGCGACGTTTCGTCGTCGGCACCGTCGGCCAGCCGGGGGAGCGGGTCTTCTTCCTGCAGGCCGTCGATCAGGGGCGCGTCGTGAGCGTCGCGCTCGAGAAAAGCCAGGTCTCCGTGCTCGCCGAGCGCCTGGAGCAGTTGCTGGACGAGGTGAGCTCGCGGGACGGCTTCGAGTTCCCCGACGCCGTCTCGCCGGACACCGAACCGCTGGAAAGCCCCATCGACGAGGAATTCCGCGTCGCCGCCATGGGCCTGGCCTACGACAGCGAGACCGGCCTGATCGTCATCGAGGCGCAAGCTCCCGGCGAGTCCGCCGAAGAGGCCGAGTCCACACTCCTGGAAGAGACCGACGAGGGCCCCGACGCCTTGCGCGTGCGGCTGGCGCACCAGGCCGCCGCGGAATTCATCGAGCGCGCCCGGCGGGTGATCAGCGCCGGCCGGCCACCGTGCCCACTGTGCAACCAGCCCCTCGACCCGGCCGGGCACGTCTGCCCCCGCAGCAATGGCTACCGCCGTTCGGTGCGGCTGGGATCGGGTGACTGAGCTGACCCGGCCGGTCGCGATGCCGGCAGCCCAGGCGCTGGACCTGCTCAACCGGGGTGAGCTCACCATCGAGGCCCGGGTCACCAGCGCCTCCAACGCCACCCTGTACTGCCGGGTGGAATGCGAGGGAATCGCGGCCGCCTGTGTCTACAAGCCGGTCTCGGGTGAGCGGCCGTTGTGGGACTTTCCCGACGGCACGCTGGCCGGGCGCGAGGTGGCGGCCTATCTGGTGGCCGGCGCCGCCGGCTGGGAGCAGATCCCGCCGACGGTGCTCCGTACCGGGCCGATGGGCACCGGCATGGTCCAGTTGTGGATCGAGCAGGACGACGAGTTCGACATCATCGCCGCGATCAATTCCGGCGAGGAGCCGCAGCTGCGGCGGATGGCGCTGCTCGATGCCGTGCTGAACAACTCCGACCGCAAGGTGTCGCACCTGCTACCGGTGCCCGCCAGCGACCTGCACGGCTCGGCCCTGCACATCTTCGGGATCGACCACGGCGTCAGCTTCGCGACCGAGAACAAGCTGCGGACGGTGCTCTGGCAGTGGGCCGGCGACCCGGTTCCGGACGAGGGCATCGAGATGCTGAACCGGCTCGCCGAGCAGCTCGATGCCGAACTCGGCGAGTGGCTGTCGGAGCTGCTCACCACCAGAGAGGTGCGCGCGACCCGGCGCCGGGTACAGCGGCTGCTGGCCAGGCAGACGTTCCCGATGCCGCCGACCGACTGGCCGGCCGTTCCGTACCCGCCGTACTGAGAGCTACGTGGTTACCAGATCGTTGAGCCGGTCCAGGGTGGCGGTCATGCCCTTCTTGTTGCGCTGGGGAAACCGCAGCAGCACCAGGCCGAGCCGGTTCTTGGCGCCGCGGGCGTCCCATTCCTCGGTGACCTCGGTGCCGCCCTCGACCTCGGTGAACCGGTAGCGCCAGATGTGGCCGTTGAAGTGCCGCCACGCGATGACCTCGGGCTCGTCGAACTCCACGACGGTGTTCAGGATCTTGTAGCTCGTCCCCAGGTGCATGTCCATCGAGAAGGTGGTTCCCGGACTCAACCGCGCCGGGCCGCCGGACCGGACTGCCTTCACCGAGCCGGAGCCGTCGATGACCGGGTGCTGGGCCGGGTCCGCCACCACGTCGAACAGGGCCCGACGGGTGGCGGGGATGAGCTTGCTGACCGAGACGAGATACCGCGAATTGGCTGTCACCGGCCCAGTTCTACCCCACGGGTCCGCGCCGCCCGCCCGCTGCGGCTGTGACACAGGCCCCACGAGCGCGCCAGTCCGGCGCGACAGCCGGCCACGGGGAGGTCAGGCGCTAACGTGTGCGCATGAAGTCCTGGTCTGCCCCTGACGTCCCGTCGCTGCCCGGAGCCGGCCGTCCGCTTCGCCTCTATGACACCGCCACCGACGAGGTCCGGCCCACCACGCCGGGGCCGACCGCCCGCCTGTATGTCTGCGGCATCACCCCCTACGACGCCACCCACCTCGGCCACGCAGCCACGTACCTGGCCTTCGATATCGTCCAGCGGATGTGGCTCGACGCCGGCCACGACGTGCACTACGTGCAGAACGTGACGGATGTGGACGACCCGCTCCTCGAACGCGCCGCGGCCACCGGAACGAGCTGGACGGAGCTGGCCGAGCGTGAGACCAGCCTGTTCCGGGAGGACATGGCGAGCCTGCGGGTGCTTCCGCCGCGGGACTACATCGGCGTCGTGGAGTCGATCGGCGAGATCGCGGCGGCCGTCGCGGAGCTGCTGGCGAGCAACGACGCCTACCGGCTCGACAACGACATCTACGCCACTACCAAGGGCAGCGGGCATTTCGGTTACGAGTCCCGGTACTCCACCGACGAGATGCTGGCCCTGTCCGCCGAGCGGGGCGGCGACCCCGAGCGGGTCGGCAAGCACGATCCGCTGGACGCGATGCTGTGGAAGGGCCGCAGCGACGGCGAGCCGTACTGGGATTCCGTCGTCGGGCAGGGACGGCCGGGCTGGCACATCGAGTGCTCGGTGATCGCGCGCAACCGCCTCGGCATGGGCATCGACGTGCAGGGCGGTGGCTCGGACCTGCGCTTTCCCCACCATGAGCACTCAGCCGCGCACGCCGAGGCGCTGACCGGGGAGTGGCCGTTCGCGCGCCACTACGTGCACGCCGGCATGATCGGGCTCGATGGCGAGAAGATGAGCAAGTCCCGCGGCAACCTGGTGTTCGTGTCCAAGCTGCGGGGCGCCAAAGTTGACCCGATGTCCATCCGGCTGGCGCTGCTCGACGGGCACTACCGGGCCGACCGGGAATGGACGGGTGGCCGGCTGCCCCGTGCCGAAAGCCGACTGGCGGCCTGGCGACTCGCAGTGGCCGCCGAGGCGGGTCCGGACGGACAGGCAGTCGTGAACCGCATTCGCGACCGGCTGGCCGACGACCTGGACACCAGCGCGGCCATCGCCATCGTGGACCGGTGGGCGGCCGAGACCGTCGAGCGCACCAGCGACGCCGCCGATCCGTCCGCGCCCGGCCTGGTCCGCGACGCCGTGGACGCCCTGCTGGGGATCAGGCTGTAGCGGGATCAGGCTGTAGCGGGATCAGGCGGCAGCGGCGCGGAGGTCCACCACGATCGTGGTCACGTTGTCGTTGCCGCCGGCCTCGTTGGCACACCGCACCAGCTCGTCCGCCGCCGTCTGCGGGTCGTCGAACTCCCGCAGCAGCGTGGCGATGTCGGTGTCCGCCAGCTCGCCGGTCAGGCCGTCGGAGCACACCAGAAAGCGGTCGCCGGGCACTGGCGGAAACAGCCAGATATCCGGAACGGGCGCCGGGTCGGACCCCAGCGACCGGGTCACCACGTTGCGGCGCGGATGCCGCCGTGCCTCGTCCGGGGTGAGCCGGCCGGCCGCGATGAGCTCCTGCACCGCGGAGTGGTCGACCGTCAACCGGGTCAGGGAGCCGTCGGCATACCGGTAGACCCGCGAGTCCCCGACGTTGAACACCGCCCACCGCTCGCCGTCCGCGGTCGCGACGACCGCAATGCCGGTCAGCGTGGTACCCATTCCCAGCAGCTCGTGGCGGCCCGCGGCCTCGGCGACGATCCGGTCATTGGCCTGCCAGATCGCCTCGGCGAGCACCTGTGGTGTCAGCGGTCCGAGTTCGGCGCTCCGGCGCAGCTCCTCGATCGCCAGGGCGCTGGCGACCTCACCGCCCGCGTGGCCGCCCATCCCATCGGCGACCGCGAACAGGGTGGCCGAGGCCCACACGCTGTCCTCGTTCTGCTGTCGGACCCGGCCTACATCGGTCGCCGCACCCCAGCGCAGCGCCAGCCGGGACGCCGCCTGCTCTTCTCCCTCGACGTTGGTCACCGCTACATCGACCCCGGGGGGCCGCCCTTGTCGCGGCGCCGCAGGTACCGCTCGAACTCCTTGGCGATGGCGTCGCCGGAAGCCTCGCGCATGTCGCCGTCGTCGTCGCGCTCTTCGAGGTTGCGGATGTACTCCCGCACGTCCTCGTCCTCGTCGGCCATCTCGTTGACCAGCTTCTGCCAGTCATCGGACTGGGTCGGCAGCTCACCGAGTGGAACCGCGATGTCCAGCACCTCTTCGACCCGGTGCAGCAGCGCGATGGTGGCCTTGGGGTTCGGTGGCTGCGAGACGTAGTGCGGCACGGCGGCCCAGAACGAGATCGCCGGGATGCCGACCAGCACGCAGGCCTCCTGCAGCACCCCGACGATGCCGGTCGGGCCCTCGTAGCGTGAGCGCTCCAGGCCGAACCGGGTGGCGCTCTCGCCGTCGTAGGAGGTCCCGGTCACCGGCGTCGGCCGGGTGTGCGGGGAGTCCGAGAGCAGGGCGCCCAGCGTGACGACGGTCTGGATCCCGAGCTCGCGCATGATTTCGAGAAGCTCGTCGCAGAAGCCGCGCCAGCGCATGTTGGGCTCGATGCCGCGCACCAGTACGAGGTCGAAGTCCGCGCCGGCGGGACGGCAGACCGACAGCCGGGTGGTAGGCCAGGCGACGCGCCGGGTGACACCGTCCACCAGGGACACGGTCGGTCGGTTCACCTGGAAGTCGTAATAGTCATCCGGGTCAAGCGCGGCCAGCGGGGTGGCCTGCCAGACGAGTTCCAGGTGCTCGATGGCTCCGGTGGCGGCGTCCCCGGCGTCGTTCCATCCCTCGAATGCCGCCACGAGAACCGGGTGCCTCAATTCCGGCCAGTTCTCGAATTCCGTCATCCACCCAGCTTAGGACCGACGGGCGCGCCTGTGCGGACAGACTCACTTCGGCGACGCCTGAAGAAACCGCCGGGCCGCGTCTCGGTACCCTCCACCGGTGCCTTTCTGCCGCCCCGCCAGTCCGTATTGCACCGATCTGATCGACGCCCGCGCGGCGCGGAACAGCACGGCGTGAGCCCGTCCACGACCGGCATCGGTTCCCAGGTCGGACGGCTGCAGGCGGTGCTGTGGGACATGGACGGGACACTCGTCGACACCGAGCCGTCCTGGATCGCGGCGGAGTACCGGCTGGTGGAGTCCTTCGGGGGCACCTGGAGCGATGAGCACGCGCACGCACTGGTCGGCAACGCATTGCCGGTGTCGGCGGCCTACCTCCGCGAGCACGGGGGTGTAGGCCTGCCGCTGGACGAGATCGTGCGGCGGCTGCTGGTCGAGGTCGTCGCCGACGCCCGGGTGCACACGTCCTGGCGTCCAGGGGTGCACCGCCTGCTCGCCGAGCTGCGGCAGGCCGGCGTGCCGTGCGCCATGGTGACCATGTCGTACCGGAGCCTGGCCGACGCGATAGCCGACCAGCTGCCGCCCGGAACGTTCTCGGCCGTGGTGACCGGTGACCAGGTCAGCAACGGCAAGCCGGACCCGGAGGCCTACCTGCGGGCGGCCGAGCTGCTCGGGGTGGACCCCGGCGGGTGTGTGGCCATCGAGGACTCGCCGACCGGTGTCACGTCGGCAGAGGCGGCCGGCTGCGTGGTCATCGCGGTGCCGAATCAGGTACCTATTCCAGCCGCACCGACGCGCACTATCATCCCGGACCTGGCCGCGGTCAGCGTGGCCGACCTGGTAGAGCTGGTAGAGCTGGTGGGAACGGTCAGTTCGGGCGGCTGACCGGCCAGGGTTCCGGCTCTACCCTGACGCCGACCGGAGTCGCCACCCGCCTGTCCTCGGACGCCGCCGCCAGCGCATGTGCCGGAAACGGCGGGGGAGTGCCGCCTTTGGCCGGGCACAGCGCCTGGTGGGAGCACCAGTCGCAGAGCCGTGACGGGCTCGGCCGGAAGTCGCCGGTCATGCTGGCGTGGGCGATGGCCTTCCAGATGGCCTGCAGGGTCCGCTCGAACCGCGCCAGCTCGTCAGCCTCGGGTTGATAGCTGAGCGTGTCGGAGTCGGCCAGGTAGATCAGCCGCAGCTGGCGCGGAACCACCCCCCGTGTTCGCCACAGCACCAGCGCGTAGAACTTCATCTGGAACAGCGCCTTGGCCTCGAACGCCTCGCGCGGAATCGACCCGGTCTTGTAGTCGACCACCCGCAGGTCACCCGCCGGTGAGACATCGAGGCGGTCGACGTAGCCGCGCAGCCGCAGACCGTCCAGCACAACCTCGACCAGCTGCTCACGTTCGGCCGGCTCGAGTCGCTGCGGATCTTCTAGAGTGAAGTAGTTGGCCACCAGTTGCCGGGCCGATTCCAGCCACTCGGTCAGCTCGGCGCCCTCGGCATCATCGTCGAAGAGCTGGGCCAGCTCGGGCTCCCCGGTCAGCAACTGCTCCCAGGACGGCGCCACGTCGGCCTGCGCCTGCTCGACCGTGCGCTCGCCGGCGGGCAGGTCGTAGAGGTGCTCGAGCACCGCGTGGACCACGGTGCCTCGAGTGGCGGCGCGGGTCGGGGTCTCGGGCAACCGGTCGATGCTGCGGAAGCGGTAGAGCAGCGGGCAGGTCTTGAAGTCCGAGGCGCGCGAGGGTGACAGCGACCCGACCACCGCGACCGGCAGGGGCTCGGGCGCGGTCGCTGGCACAGCGGGATCGGTGAGAGCGACATCGGTCATCGGCGTGCGTCTTCTCGGGGGTCCTTCATGCCAGCAAGGCTAGGGCAGGCCTACGACAAGAACGGCTGACACCGCCGGTCACAGGCCGCCGAAGTGCTTGACCGGCCAGATCACCGCGAACGCCCTGCCCACCACGTTCGATTCGGGAATGAACCCGAAGAATCGGGAGTCGAAGGAATTGCAGCGATTGTCGCCCATCATGAAGTATTCGTGCGCGGGGACCTTGACCGCGGCGAAGTCGGCGGTGCCGTCACATGCCGGGTTGAGGTAGGGCTCGATCAGCGGCTTGCCGCCGATGTAGACGTGCCCGTCGTGGCCGCTGACCGTCTCGCCGGGGAGGCCGATCACGCGCTTGATCAGCTGCTTGTCCTCCGGCGGAGCCAACGGCGGCCGGTTGAACACCACCACGTCGGTACGGGACAGGTGCGAGAAGTGGAGGGAGAGCTTGTCGACGACCACCATGTCCGGCTCGCAGTGCGGGCAGCCGTGCAGCGTCGGCTCCATCGACGCCGACGGTATGTAGAAGGAGGCGACGACGTACGTGCGGACGGCGACGATGGCGAGCAGCGTCATCAGCAGCAGCAGCACCGTGCGGAGCAACGACCGGGCTCTGCTCTCGGCCGGTGCTGGACCGGCCGGCTTCGACTCGACAACGCTCGCGGGCGCGTCGTGCACAGGTGCATTCTGCACGGGCGCAGCAGCAGACTGCTGGCGGCGCTCGAGCATCCGAGCCTCGATCTGACTGCGGAGCCCCGGCGCGGCGCTCGGCTGGGTCGGCTCGTCGGGTTGTGCCACCGGCACAGGCTAGCCCGCCGGTGCCCGTTCCCGGCCGGACACAACGACTTGACGTCCGTCATACCGACGCTCCGGTCTGCCTGCGGGTCGCGAGAACGGCCGGCCGGCTCAGGCAGCGGCCGTAGGATCACAGCGTGAGCAACCAGAACGCCGAGCGGCAGAAGGCCGCCGGCCCCGGCGGCAGTGGCTCCATGCTGCTGCGTATCGGGTCCGTGCTGGGCGTTCCGGTGTTCGTCACGCCGAGCTGGTTGCTGGTCGTCCTGTTCATCACCACCAGCTACGCGGAGTTCCTGCGCGACCAGATTCCCGGTGCCTCCAAGCCGGGCTCGTACGGCCTGGCGTTCGTGTTCGCGCTGGCGCTCGCGGTGTCGGTGGTGCTGCACGAGGTGGGCCATACGGTCGTCAGCCGGCTGCTGGGCCTGCGGGTCCGACGCATCGTGGTGTTCCTGCTGGGCGGGGTGTCCGAGATCGAGGGGGAGGTGGCTCGTCCCCGCGACGAGTTCGCGATCGCTGCCGCCGGGCCGGCCGCCTCGTTCGCGCTGGCCGGGGTGTGCTGGGCGGCCAGCCTGCTTGCGGCCACCGACTCCGCCACGGCCGTGCTGCTGCTGCTACTCGCGTGGAGCAACCTCGTCATCGCGGTCTTCAACGTGCTGCCCGGCCTGCCGCTGGACGGCGGCCGGCTGGTCCAGGCACTCATCTGGCGGTTCAGCCACTCCCGGTTGACCGGCGTCCGGATCGCGGCCAGGAGCGGTCGGGTGCTGGCCGTCCTGCTGGCGGTGGCGATCCTGTTCGGCAACGTCGTCGTCGGCGGCGATCGCCCGGCCACCGTCTCATCGGTCATCGCCACCGCGATGGGGTTCGCGGTCGCTGCCTTCCTGTGGTTCGGGGCCGGCCAGACGCTGCGCGCCGCCGAGCTGGGCCACCGGACGGCGACCCTGCAACTGCGCCGGCTCGTCCGCCCGGCCGTCTACCTCCCGGCGCAGACGCCGGTGTCCGAAGCGGTCCGCCAGGTCGCCCGGGCGGGAGCGGCGGGAATCGTGGTCGTCGACGCCAACGGCTTCAGCCGCGCCATCGTCCGCGAGTCCGAGATCGCCCGGCTGGAACCGCACCGCCGCCCCTGGGCCACCCTCGGCGAGGTGTCCCAGCCACTGCGCCCAGGGCTGATACTGGCTGAGGACCTCTCCGGAGAGGCGGTGCTGAGCACCGTCCGGTCCAGTCCCGCGAGCGAGTACCTCGTCGTCGGAGCCGACGGCGTCAGCAAGGGCGTCATGGCGGCCACCGACCTCGCGCGCGCCCTGGGAGTGCCGGCGGGCAGGCTCCCGCCAGCCCGCCTCGCACAGCCAGTACCGCCGGTACCGGACCCGCCCACCTGAACAGATTGGTTCCCTCCCCCGTGCCGAGCACCACACCGTCCGAATCCCGCTTCGAGACCGACAGCACCGCAAGCGCCGACAGCTCACTCTTCCGAGTCGGTGACCGGGTCCAGCTGACCGATCCCAAGGGACGGCTGCACACGGTGACCCTGGAAGCGGGCAAGCAGTTCCACACCCACCGCGGTGCCATCGAGCACGACCAGCTGATCGGCGTCGCGGAGGGCTCGGTGGTGCAGTCCGCGTCAGGGACCGCCTATCTCGCGCTGCGGCCGCTGCTGAGTGACTACGTGCTGTCGATGCCGCGTGGCGCGGCCGTCATCTACCCCAAGGACTCCGCGCAGATCGTGGCCCAGGGCGATATCCACCCCGGCGCCCGGGTGCTGGAGGCGGGCGCCGGCTCGGGTGCCCTGACCTGCTCGCTGCTGCGCGCGGTCGGTCCGACCGGAACGGTGATCTCCTACGAGCGGCGCGAGGACCACCTGGAGCACGCCCGCCGCAACGTCGACGCGTTCTTCGGCGAGGCACCCGGCAACTGGGACCTGCGGCTGGCCGATGTGACCGAGCATCCGGCCACCGAGATCGTGGACCGGGTCATTCTCGACATGCTCGCCCCGTGGGACGTCCTCAGCACAGTCGGCCCCGCACTGCGTCCGGGCGGGGTGCTGATCGGCTACGTGGCCACCACGACGCAGCTGTCCCGACTGGTCGAGACACTGCGCGAGGACGGCGGCTGGACGGAGCCGCACTCGTGGGAATGCATGGTCCGCAACTGGCACGTCGTCGGTCTGGCTGTGCGGCCGGACCACCGGATGCAGGGGCACACCGCGTTTCTCGTCACGGCGCGGCGGCTGGCACCCGGGGTCACCGCGCCCACCCGGCAGCGCCGTCCGGCCAAGGCGGCGGAGCTGGAAGAGGCCTTCGGCGTCAGCTCCGCGAGCTCGGCCGGCGACACGCCGGACGTGCCGGGCGAGCCGTTCCGTCCCAAGCTGCCGTAGCGACCGTACTGCCGTAAGAAGGCTCGTTCAGGCGTCGGGGCCGGCCACCGGTGTGCCGTCAGCGGCGTCGGCGACGTGGATGCAGTTGCCCGGGCACTCCTTGGCGGAGTCGAGCACGTCCAGTCGCAGGTTCGCGGGTACGTCCACCCGGACTCCGGCCGCGAGCTTGAGGTCCCCGGCGGCGTCCTTGACGTAGGCGAGCCCGTCGATGTCGAATTCGAAGACCTCCGGTGCGTACTGCACGCACAATCCGTCACCGGTGCAGAGCTCCTGGTCGATCCACACCTCGAGCTCGGCGGTACCGGTATTGCTCTCAGACACGCGGCGTCCTCTCGTCGGCTAGTCGCAACCGCGGCCCTGATAGCCCCCTGCTCGGCAGGCAGGGACATCCGCGCGCGGCAGGCGTGATCTATGTGTAATCAGATACCAGAGTAGATGCCTCGCGATTTCACACCGCCTGTGTAGGGTGAAATTCGAAAGACGCCTTACTCGGCACTGGCATCGGAAGGGCAAGTAGATGGCGGAAGAGTCCAGCACCGACCCACGCTCCGGCAGGTCCGACGCAGCCGCGCTCGCCTACGAGATAGAGGTGCTGCGGGCTCGGATCGCCGAGTCGCCGCGGCAGCTGCGGGCTCTCGAGGACCGCCTCGTCGAAACGCAGGCCAGGGTCGCCTCGCTCACCGACCGTAACGAGCGCCTCGCCGACACGCTGCGAGACGCCCGCGACCAGCTGGTGACGCTGAAAGAAGAGATCGACCGGCTGGCCCAGCCGCCGTCGGGCTACGGCGTCTTCCTCGAGGCCGTGGACGAGCACAGCGTCGACATCGTCACCGGCGGCCGCAAGCTGCGGGTCTCCGTCTCTCCCGAGGTCGGCATCGACGCCCTTCGCCACGGCCAGGAGGTTCTGCTCAACGAGGCCATGAACATCGTCGCCGCGCGCGGCTACGAGCGCGCCGGCGAGGTCGTCACCCTGAAAGAGATCCTGGAGGACGGCGAGCGCGCCCTGGTCGTCGGGCACACCGACGAGGAGCGCGTCGTCTACCTGGCCGAGGACCTGCGCGGCATCCGAATCCGCTCCGGTGACTCGCTGCTGATGGAGACCAGGTCGTCCTATGTCTTCGAGATCATCCCGAAGAGCGAGGTCGAGGAGCTGGTCCTCGAAGAGGTGCCGGACATCGACTACACCGACATCGGCGGCCTCAGCTCCCAGATCGAGCAGATCCGCGACGCTGTCGAGCTGCCCTTCCTGCACGCCGACCTGTTCATCGAGCACCAGTTACGCCCACCCAAAGGCATCCTGCTCTACGGGCCGCCCGGCTGCGGCAAGACGCTGATCGCCAAGGCCGTGGCCAACTCGCTGGCCAAGCAGGTGGCCAGGGTCCGCGGCGACTCCGAGCAGGGTCGCTCGTTCTTCCTCAACATCAAGGGTCCCGAGCTGCTGAACAAGTACGTCGGGGAGACCGAGCGGCACATCCGGCTGGTCTTCCAGCGCGCCAGGGAGAAGGCCAGCGAAGGCACCCCGGTGATCGTCTTCTTCGACGAGATGGACTCGATCTTCCGCACCCGCGGCTCCGGCGTCTCCTCCGACGTCGAGAACACCATCGTGCCGCAGCTGCTGAGTGAGATCGACGGCGTCGAGGGCCTCGAGAACGTCATCGTGATCGGCGCGTCCAACCGTGAGGACATGATCGACCCGGCGATCCTGCGTCCGGGCCGGCTCGACGTGAAGATCAAGATCGAGCGCCCGGACGCCGAGGCGGCCCGCGACATCTTCGCCAAGTACATCCTGCCCACCCTGCCCATCCACCCCGACGACCTCGCCGAGCACGGCGGGTCGGCCGAGGCGACCGTGAACGCGATGATCCAGCACACGGTGGAGCGGATGTACACCGAGAGCGACGAGAACCGGTTCCTCGAGGTCACCTACGCCAACGGCGACAAAGAGACGCTGTACTTCAAGGACTTCAACTCCGGCGCCATGATCCAGAACATCGTGGACCGCGGCAAGAAGATGGCGATCAAGGACCTCCTGACGAACGGCCAGCGGGGCTTGCGCATGCAGCACCTGCAGGCAGCCTGCGTCGATGAGTTCCGCGAGAACGAAGACCTGCCCAACACCACCAACCCCGACGACTGGGCCCGGATCTCGGGCAAGAAGGGCGAGCGGATCGTCTACATCCGCACGCTGGTCTCGGGCGGCAAGGGCAGCGAGGCGGGACGGGCGATCGACACCATCTCCAATACGGGCCAGTACCTCTAAGGTCGATGGTGGCGCTTAGGACGATGGAGGCGCTGGGCCGAGCGCAGGCAAGGCGCTCGCCACGTAGCGTGATCACATGAGCGCAATCCGGGTCATGGGCACCGAGGTCGAGTACGGCATCAGCATGCCGGGCAATCCGAACGCCAACGCCATGTTGATGTCGGCCCAGGTGGTCAACGGTTACGCGTCCCTGTTGCCCGGTGGCAGGCGACGACGGCCGGGCTGGGACTTTGAAGAGGAGTCGCCACTACGCGACGCCCGCGGCTTCGACCTGTCCGGTCCGAACAACGTCGCCGAGCAGTTCCTCGCCGACGAGGAGGACGCCGGTCTGGCGAACGTGGTACTCCCGAACGGCGCGCGGCTGTACGTCGACCACGCCCACCCGGAGTACTCCACCCCCGAGGTCACCTCGCCGCTGGACATCGTCCGCTTCGACAAGGCCGGCGAGCTGGTGATGGCGGCCGCCGCGGCGCAGGCGCAGCGGCTCAACGGCGCCACGATCACGCTCTACAAGAACAACACCGACAACAAGGGTGTCTCCTACGGCGCCCACGAGAACTACCTGATGAGCCGGCAGACCCCGTTCAGCTCCATCGTCAGCCAGCTGACGCCGTTCTTCGTGACCCGCCAGGTGGTCACCGGCGCCGGCCGGGTGGGCATCGGCCAGGACGGTCACCAGCACGGCTTTCAGCTGAGCCAGCGGGCGGACTTCTTCGAGGTCGAGGTGGGGCTCGAGACGACGCTCAAGCGACCGATCATCAACACCCGGGACGAGCCGCACTCCGACGCCGAGAAGTACCGGCGGCTGCACGTCATCCTGGGCGACGCGAACCTGGCTGAGCTGTCCACGTTTCTCAAGGTGGGCACTACCGCGCTGGTGCTGGCGATGATCGAGGACGGCTGGCTGGGCGAGGACCTGCGCATCGCCGAGCCGGTCCGCGAGCTGCGGGCGGTCAGCCATGATCCGTCCCTGCGGCACGCGGTGCGGCTGGCCGACGGGCGGAGCATGACCGCTCTGGACGTGCAGCGGGAGTACCTGGATCGGGCGCGCAAGTACGTCGATGACCGGTACGGCAGCGACGTCGACTCCCAGACCGGGCAGGTGCTCACCGAGTGGGAGTCGGTGCTGACCCGGCTCGGCGAGGACCCGATGCTGCTCGCCGGTGAGCTCGACTGGGTGGCCAAGCTGCGGTTGCTCAACGGCTTCGCCGAGCGTGACTCCCTGGACTGGTCCTCGCCGCGGCTGCACGCGGTGGACCTGCAGTACGCCGACATCCGCCCCAGCAAGGGGCTGTACCACCGGCTGGTGCAGCGCGGCTCCATGCGCACCCTGGTAGCGCCCCGGGACAGCGCCGCGGCGGCCGACGAACCGCCTACCGACACCCGCGCGTACTTCCGCGGCGAGTGCCTGCGCCGCTATCCGGAATCGGTCGCGGCGGCGTCCTGGGACTCGGTGGTCTTCGACGTGGGGCGGCAGTCACTGGTGCGGGTTCCGACGATGGAGCCGCTGCGGGGGTCCAAGGCGCACGTCCAGGATCTGCTCGACCGCTGCCCCACGGCAGAGGCACTCGTGGCGGAACTGCTCGGCCGTTAGCACGCCGAGCGAACGCTCGGTTGATTGCGCCGTCGGGATCTGGGCCGGATCGACTGAACGGCCGTCCACAACACGCTGAGGGTGTCGAAACGCCGATCCTGGACTGGCGTTGACGGATCGGGCTACTAGTGTCGAGATAAACCCGCGCCGGGCGGGTCTGCGGAGGTAAACATGGCCAGTCACGAAGGCGGACAGTCCCGTCCCGCCAAGCAGCGCGACGAAGTAACCGACGTCGCGGAGGACACCACCGGCGATGTCGCGGAGCGGCACGAGAAGCTGACCGACGAGGTCGACGCGATCCTGGACGACATCGACGAGGTGCTCGAGACCAACCCCGAGGACTTCGTCCGCAGCTTCGTGCAGAAGGGCGGCCAGTGAGCGGACAGCACAGTGATTCCTCGCACGGGCTGCTCCGGCTTGCAACCGCAACCGGGTCCTCGTCGTTCGTCGACTTCATGGCCACGGCGGCGGCCGACCTGTTGCCCACCCCGACGGTGACCGGCGCGCAGGCCTCCCACGGCGCCGGCTTGGTGCACGCCACCACGATCGTGGCCGCCACGTTCAACGGCGGCGTCCTGATGGCCGGTGATCGGCGAGCGACCATGGGCAACCTCATCGCCCAGCGCGATATCGAGAAGGTCTTCGCCTCCGACGACTACTCCCTGGTCGGCATAGCGGGCACCGCAGGCATCGCCATCGAGCTCGTGCGGCTCTTCCAGGTCGAGCTGGAGCACTATGAGAAGATCGAGGGAACGGCGCTTACCCTCGACGGCAAGGCGAATCGCCTGGCCACCATGATCCGGGGCAACCTCGGTGCCGCGATGCAGGGCCTGGCAGTGGTCCCCCTGTTCGCCGGATTCGACCTGGACAGCGCCGGCACCAGCGGAGCCGCCGAGGCGGGCCGGATCTACAGCTACGACGTCACCGGTGGGCGTTACCCCGAGCGGTACTACCACTCCGTCGGGTCCGGTTCGGTGTTCGCCAAGAGCTCGCTGAAGAAGCTGTGGCACCCCGGGCTGACCGAGGACGACGCCGTTGCGGTGGTGGTCGAGGCGCTGTACGACGCTGCCGACGACGACTCCGCTACTGGTGGCCCCGACCTCACTCGGCAGATCTACCCGGTCGTCTACGCGGCGACCGCTGACGGAACGCGCCGGGTTCCGGACAGCGCGCTCGACGCGGTCGTCCGCGCGCTGCTCGAGCGCCGGGCCGCGGCCCCTGGCGCCTGAACCGCCTCCTGCCAGCCCCCGAATCACCGCCCTCGAACTACGCCTATGAAACCCGGAGAATTCCATGTCGATGCCGTTCTACGCCTCGGCCGAGCAGATCATGCGCGACCGGTCCGAGTACGCCCGCAAGGGTATTGCCCGGGGTCGCAGCGTCATCGTCCTCACCTACGCTGACGGGGTGCTCTTCGTCGCCGAGAACACCAGCTCGGCGCTGCACAAGGTCTCCGAGATCTATGACCGCATCGGTTTCGCCGCGGTGGGCAAGTACAACGAATTCGAGAACCTGCGCGTCGCCGGCATCCGGCTGGCAGACCTGCGCGGCTACTCCTACGACCGCCGGGACGTGACCGCGCGGGCTCTGGCCAACGCCTATGCGCAGACGCTGGGCTCGATCTTCACCGAGCAGCAGAAGCCGTACGAGGTGGAGCTCTGCGTGGCCGAGGTGGGCTCGCAGCCAGGTGCTGAACAGCTCTACCGGCTGTCCTATGACGGCACCATCGTGGACGAGCGCAACTTCCTGGTGATGGGTGGCCAGGCGGAGGCCGTCGCGGCGTCGGTGAAGGACGCCTACAGCGCCGATCTGCCGTTGACCGAGGCGGTGTCACTGGCCGTGCGGGCCCTCGGTTCGGTGGGCGCGGACGGCGGCGGGTCCCGGACGCTGTCGGCCGAGAGCCTCGAGGTGGCGGTGCTGGACCGCAACCGGGGCACCCGCAAGTTCCGCCGCATCGCCGGTGCGGCGCTGGCCAGCCTGCTCCCGGCGAGCGCTGAGTCAGGAACGGCCGACACCGGCACCTCCGCGGCTGGTCCCGCAATCGACGGTCCGGACACGCCACCCGGGGCACCCGAACTCGGCGACTGAGTCCGGGCGACCCAGCTCGCGTCTTGGCTCGCGAGTCAGCCCGCGACGATGTTCGTGCCCGAGATGGCGACCTTCACCGCGGGCAGCGGGCGCGAAGCCGGTCCGTTGAGCACGGCTCCGGTAGTGACGTCGAAGACAGAACCATGACAGGGGCAGTCCAGCTGCTTGCCTGCCGGCGCGACAGCGCAACCCTGGTGCGTGCAGATGGCGCTGAAACCCGCCACCGTGGTGGCGGTCGGACGCGAGATGATGATCTTGGATCCGTCCGCGCCGGTCGCTGCGATCGCCTCGCCGACCTTGATGTCGGACAGCTTGGCCAGCGCCGGACCGGCCGCTGCCGCCGAACTGCCCGCACCGGCCGTGGCAGAACCGGATGCGCCGCCGCTCGCGGAACCGGATGCGCCGGCACCGGCCGAACTGGCAGTGGTCGCGGGGGTCGTCACGGTGTCGCTGCCAGGCTGCGCGGCCTGGGAGCACCCGGCCAGTGCGAGGCCACCGACGCCGACCACTCCCGCAGTCAGCACATTGCGCCGGCTGACGCCGCCCGACAAGATCCTGCCGCCGTTCTCAGCATTGCTCATGAGGTTCTCCACTCGTCGTCCACACTGGTTGCATCTTCAAGTAGAGCCAACGGGATGCGCGCCCGTTCGGTTCACCGCCACGCGCGATTGAACCGAATCCACAGCGGACCCGTATGGGAGATAGCCACCGAACGCCGAAGGGAGCCGGGATGCAGCGCGACACCGCGGCCGTCGATGAGCGCGAACTCATGCGCGCACTGCACGACGAGCACGCGGCTGCCTTGTGGGTCTTCGCCATACGGTTGACGGGCGGTGACCGGCAGGCCGCCGAGGATGTCGTGCAAGAGACCCTGCTGCGCGCCTGGCGCAATCCGGGTCACCCTGTCTTCACCGCCGAGCAGGCCGGCTCCGCACGCAGCTGGCTCTACACGGTGGCCCGGCGGATCGTCATCGATGACTGGCGAGCCCGCAGCGTCCGACCCGAGAAGCTGATGCCCGACCTACCCGAGCACGGCGGCACCGATCACACCGATGGCCTGGTCGAGCAGCGGTTGATCGCCGACGCGCTGCAGCGGCTGAGTCCGGAGCACCGAGCGGTCCTGGTGGAGATGTTCTACCGGCGGGCAACCGTCCGAGAGACTGCCGTCCAGCTCGGGATCGCCGAAGGCACCGTGAAGTCGCGAACGCATTACGCGCTGCGCGCGCTGAAGCTGGCACTGGCCGAAATGGGAGTGATCGAGACGGGGAGAATCCAGTGACGGCCGAGCACGCCGACTTCGAGCACGATGACGCCGCCTACCTCCTCGGCGGCCTGGACGAGCCCGAGCGGATCGCGTTCGAGGCACACCTGGCCGGCTGCTCGACCTGCCGGGCTCGGCTGGCTGAGCTGGGTGAGCTGCCGGGGCTGCTGGCGCGCGCTGACGCCGACTACCTGCAGGCCACCCTGGACGCGCCGGAGCCGGTCCCCGAGACCCTGCTGCCGCGATTGCTGCAGGCCGTCACCGCCAGTCGCCGTCGGCGGCCCCGGCGCTCGGCCGGGATGGGACTCGCGGCGGCCTGCCTGGTGGTGCTGCTCGCGATCGCCGGAGTCAGCGGCTGGCGGGCGTCGCACCGTCCCGATGCGCTCACCATGCAGGCGGTGGGCCCGAACGGCGCGGACGTGCACGCGACCATCCTGCTGACCACGGCCGGGTCGGGGACCAGGGTCAAGCTCGACTGCGGTTACCACGCGGGCACCGGCCGCTATCCGAACGCGGTGCCGCCCTCGTACCGGATGGTGATCTTCAATCGGCTGGGGGAGCGGGCCGACCTGGGTGTCTGGCAGCCGCTGCCCGGCGAGGACGTAGAGATCGCGCGCACCAGCCCGTGGCCCCGCGCCAGCATCACCAAGATCGAGGTATCCAACGCCAGCGGCGAGACCGTCCTGCGGCTCACGCTGTGACACCCGCCCCCTGCTGGCTAGCTGTAGCTCAGGCGCGGGGCCGAGCGGCTCAGTGCACATCCGTCCACGCGGGCGCTCCGAATGCTCAGGCCAGCCGCGCGGACACCACGAGGTTGTCCAGGTAGCTGTGCGCGTCCCGGTCGAACTGGCCGGTGCAGGTGATCAGTCGCAGCTCCGGCAGCGGCGTGGGCCCGTACACCGCCGTGGTCGGAAAGTGGTCCTTGGGATAGGACCGCATCGCCTCGACAACGAAGCGCAGCGTGCTGCCGTCCTTGCGTTTCACCAGCACCGGATCACCGACGCGCAGGTCCCCCAGCCGGAAGAACACCGCCGGGCCGGACATCGAGTCCACATGTCCGATGATGACCGCCGGGCCGGTGCCGCCGGGCACGATGCCATCGGCGTACCAGCCGGCCTGTTGCCACTCGGTCGGCGGCTGGAGTTCACCGTTGGCCAGCAGGCCCAAACTCTCCAGGGAACTGTCCACGCCGATGGACGGGATGCTGACCCGGGTAGGCGGGCTGGTACCTGCAGCGGGCGGCAGTGTGCCCAGCGTGGGCTCCGCGAGGCTGCCCTCGGGGCTCTGCTGGTCGGACGTCCCCGGGGTTGTTGTCGCTGAGCCCGCCGAGCTGGGCACCACCGCACCCAGCACAGCCGGTGGACGAGAAGACCCACCGGAATCAGACCGGTTCAGGATCAACAGGCCGGTGCAGGCGGCGAGCACCAGTGCCGCCACCAGAGCCAGCAGCACGCCTGGGTCCCGGTGCCACTCGGTCTCGGCCCGGTCACCGCCCCAGCCGTCGAGCCGTCAGGACCGCTCCTCCCGCGAGCACCGGGCACAGCAGCGCGAGCCCCAGCACGCCGGTACCGCCGTGCGAACCGGCTGCGGTGCCGCCGCCACCCGCGGGAACAGCGCCCACCGGCAGCACGCCGGCACCGGCCGCGTCGACGACGGACCGGATGGTGATCCCGCCGCCGGGCGCGTCCAGCAACAGCACTGAGCTCACCGCTCCGGAAGCGACCGTGACGTTACCGGCCGCGCTCACCACCGATCCACCGACCGAATTGGCCCGCAGCGACCACGTCCCTGCCTTCACCGAGGTGTACTTGGTGGTGGTGGCGAAGGCGGCCTGATCGGCGACGGTCGGACCGCCGATTGCCACCACGTCCGCCCGGGACGCCCGGCTCGCCGCCTGGATCAGCCGGACCTTGCCGGTGCCCGGCGCCGGCAGGCTGAGGTCGTCGTGCAGCACGATCGAGCGCAGCGACGCGGACGAGCCGATCGCGGCGGTGGTGTAGGCCTGGGCCGCCTTGAGATCGAGATTCCACGAGATGACCGGCCTGCTGGTCGCGGCCGCGCCATGCGGTCGCATCGAGACCACGTAGAGCCCGGCCGGGACGGAGCTGTACGGGGTGACGGCACCATAGACGGCGTCCGGAACCCATAGCCGCGCCGTCTTTCCGGCGAACCCGGTCAGGTAGACGTCGACCCCCGGGTGTCGGGGGAGAAGTGCGCGGCTCGGATGAGCGCGGGTGCGTCGGCAGCACCCGCCGGGCTGGTGAGCCCAACCGTGGCCAGCAGCCCCGCGAGCAGGACGGCGGACGCGGCAGCCCAGCGGGATATCGATCGGACCATGTCGGCCTCCAGGTCGGAACACGAGGGTCGTGCCCGCGTACATCGGCCATTCTCTTCATGACCGTCCTGCTGCCAGCGCGGGGGACCGCACTGAGCGGTGACGTGAGCGTCCCACCCTCGTGAGCGGGACGCGGGCCTCAGCCCACCGGCGGCTGGACCTCAGCCGACCGGCGGCTGGACCTCAGCCCACCGGCGGCTCCGGTGCGACGTCGGGCAGCCAGGTGATCAGCTCGGACCCGTCCGCAGCGGCGTGCGACGACAGTGGCCGGTAGCGCGCGGACAGGCTGGCCAGGACGCCGGTCAGCGCGGACCGGTCGACGGCAAGCCGCAGCGTGCGCACCGGGGCGTTGGCGCGCTGCTCAGCCGCGTTCTGCGGAGCCTCCAGCAGCCGAACCGGGGTGCTGGCGGCGAGCGCGGCGACCATCGTGGCCGGCCGCAGATCGAGGTCTCCGGCGTCGAGCACCGTGCGAACATCCGGGGCTGTCTCGACGTTCGGATTCGTCAGCAGCTGGCGTCCGGCCTCGGCGCGCGTCGACACGTCGACGGGGTTGGCGGCGTCAGCGGGGGACAGGATCTGGCGGATCTGCACCTGGTCGGATGCGCTCCCGAAGACCGCCACCGAACGCGATCGGCTCATCGCCTGCGCCTGCACGGTGCCGGCGGTGCCGGTCGAAGCGCGCGCCCGGTCCGCCGGTCCGGCAACCACATAGTCGTAATGCTCATTCGCGCGGCCGGCGTTGAAGTCGATGACCTGGTTCGCGGGAAAGCCCTGCTTCACCAGGGCGTCGCGCAACTGGACATCGGCGAGCAGCCGACTGGTCCGAGGCAGGTTGGCCACCACCCAGCCAGCGGTCTGGGACTGGGTCGCCGCGCTTACCGCCACCTCTGCGGCGGTCCGCACGTTGCTGCCGTCCGGGCGAGCGGCTGAGCCGTCCTCGCCCCGCGCGCGCTGCCCCGCGACCAACACCACCGCGGCGACGGAACCGAGGATCCCGATGGACAGCAGCAGCCGGATCAGCGCCTGGGAACTGCGGTGTGTCGAGGCATAGCCCGCCAAGCCGACCACGTCGCCCCCGGTCCGTCCCGACTGAGCGTGTTGGAGTTCCAACGTGCTCAACAAGCTTCGCGGGCTGTGGCCCTCATGCCGGCTCAGGTCACTGAGCGGCGGTGGCGATAGGCGAGGGCCCCGAATCGCCGCCTGTCACCTCTGTGAATACTCCGCCGCGCGGGCGGCTCGCAAGGTTGCCCGGCAAGATTGCCGGAAAGTCGACCGCCGTCCTCACACGGACCAAAAGTCGTTGACCGTGCGTAGTACAACGGCCGCTGAAGGTGGCCGGTCGAGTAACAACAGAACCACGACATCGACGTCAACAGCGCGCATGGCGCGCCTCCGCTGACTAGGCTGAGGATCGTGCAGCGACGTATCTTCGGCCTAGAGAATGAATACGGTGTGACCTGCACGTTCGAGGGTCAACGCCGGCTCAGTCCTGACGAGGTTGCCCGCTACCTGTTTCGGCGGGTGGTCAGCTGGGGCAGGTCCTCGAATGTCTTCCTTCGCAATGGCGCCCGGCTCTATCTCGACGTGGGCAGTCACCCCGAGTACGCGACGCCCGAGTGTGACTCGCTCACTGCCCTGGTGACCCATGACAAGGCGGGGGAGCGGATTCTCGAGGGCCTGCTCATCGACGCCGAGAAGCGGCTGAACGACGAGGGCATCGCCGGCGACATCTACCTGTTCAAGAACAACACCGACTCAGCCGGAAACTCCTACGGCTGCCACGAGAACTTCCTGGTCGCCCGGCACGGCGAGTTCAGCCGGATGGCCGACGTCCTCATTCCGTTCCTGGTCACCCGGCAGCTGATCTGCGGTGCCGGAAAGGTGCTGCAGACTCCCCGCGGAGCGGTCTATTGCCTGAGCCAGCGGGCCGAACACATCTGGGAAGGCGTCTCGTCGGCAACGACTCGATCGCGCCCGATCATCAACACCCGGGACGAGCCGCACGCCGACGCCGAGCGCTACCGGCGGCTGCACGTCATCGTGGGCGACTCGAACATGAACGAGTCCACCACGCTGCTGAAGGTTGGCAGCGCCGACCTGGTGCTGCGGATGATGGAGCAAGGCATCACCTTCAAGGACCTCACGCTGGAGAACCCCATCCGGGCGATCCGCGAGATCAGCCACGACCTGACCGGAACCCGCCAGGTCAAGCTCGCCAACGGCCGGATGGCGAGCGCGAGCGAGATCCAGCGCGAGTACTACGAGAAGGCCCGAGCCTTCGTCGACACCGCCGGGTCGGACCCGGCGACCGAGCAGGTGCTGGACCTCTGGGGCCGCACCCTGAAGGCGGTCGAGTCCTCCGACCTGAGCCTGATCGACCGCGAGATCGACTGGGCGACGAAGTACCAGATCATCGAGCGTTACCGCAGCAAGTACGACCTGCCGCTGTCCTCGCCGCGAATCGCGCAGCTCGACCTGACCTACCACGACATCCGGCGGGACCGCGGGCTGTTCTACCTGCTCGACAAGCGTGGAGCGGTTGCCCGGATCTCGAGCGACCTCGCCATCTTCGAAGCCAAGAGCGTGCCGCCACAGACGACCCGCGCCAAGCTGCGCGGGGAGTTCATCAAGCGGGCGCAGGAGACTCGCCGCGACTTCACCGTCGACTGGGTGCACCTCAAGCTCAACGACCAAGCCCAACGGACCGTCCTGTGCAAGGACCCGTTCCGCGCTGTGGACGAACGGGTCGAAAAGTTGATTGCCTCGATGTGAACGTCGGGGTGAACGGCCCCGAGCGCTCCTCGCGGGGTGGTGCGCGGACATCAGGTGGCCGTCGCCTACCGTTGTCGGATATGGCAGCGCGACGGCAGCAACGACTGGTCAGTCTGGTGTTGTGCCTTCTCTCCACCCGGCAGTTCATCTCCGCGGACCGCATCCGCGACACCGTCGAGGGCTACGAGGTCGCCGACGACTCAGCCAATCCGGACGAGGCCTTCAAGCGCAGCTTCGAGCGGGATAAGGCCGAGCTGCGTGAACTCGGTGTCCCGCTGGAGACGGGGCGCAATTCGGCGTTCGACACCGAGGACGGCTACCGCATCGCCCGCAAGGACTTCGAGCTGCCACCGATCGAGTTCACGGCGGACGAGGCGGCCGCGGTGGGCCTGGCGGCCCGGCTGTGGAGCACTGCCTCGCTGGCGACCGAGGCGCGCACCGCGCTGATCAAGCTGCGTGCGGCCGGTGTCGAGATCGAGGACCCGCCCGGCGCGGATGCGCTGCCGCCGCTGGCCGGCAACGAACCGGCGCTGCCCGACCTGGTCGCCGCCGTGTCCGGTACCCGGGTCGTCCAGTTCGGTTATCGCAAACCCTTCGCCGAGGCGGCCGAGCGCCGGACGGTCGAGCCGTGGGGCGTGCTGTCCTGGCGCGGGCGCTGGTATGTCGTCGGCCACGATCGCGCGCGCGACGAGGTGCGCAGCTTCCGGCTGGATCGGATCGCCGGCGAGGTGAAGACGCTCACCGGGCCGTCCGGCGTCGCCCGCACCACCCGGCCGGCCGGCCTGGACATGCTCGACCTGGTCCGTGGCGCCAATCCGCAGGCCGACCAGCGGGCGCTGGTCTGGGTGCGGCCCAACCGGGCCGGTCAGCTGCGCCGGCTCGCGCGCGCCGCCGAGCCCAGGATGCACGACGGCGAGCCGGGGCACCTCCTCACGATCGACTACCGGGACACCGATCGACTCGGCGGACTCGTCGCCGGCGCGGGCACAGACGCGTACGTGCTGGAGCCCCCGGCGCTGACCCGCTCCGTGGTGTCGCTGCTGGGCGCCGCCGCAGGAGTCGGCACGCCGGGCTATGAAGGAGCGCAGTGAGCGCGGAGGTGAGCAGAAATGACTGACACCGGGGACAAGGTGTCGCGGCTGCTGGCACTGGTGCCCTACGTCCTGAACAAGGGTGTGGCGTCGATCAGCGAGACCGCGAACACCTTCGGCATCGGGGAGGACCAGCTGCGCAAGGAGCTGGAGATGCTCTGGCTGTGCGGCCGGAGCTCAGGCCCCGAGGACCTGATCGACCTGATGTTCGAGGGCGACACCGTCTCGGTCACCTACGACGGCGGCCTCAGCCGTCCCCTGAAGCTGACCGCGACCGAGGCGATGACCCTGGCCGTCGCGCTGCGAACCCTCACCGACCTGCCCGGCGCGATCGAGGGCGGCTCCGCCGAGCGGGCGCTCAGCAAGATCGAGACCGCGGCCGGCCAGCACCTCGACACCGCCGCGGTCGATATCCGACTGGCCGGGCAGGACCGCTGGCTCAGCCTCGCCCAGCACGCGGTCGCCGACAAGCGCGCCATAGACCTGCACTACTACAGCGCGACGCGGGACGAGTCGACCCACCGGGTTGTGGACCCCATCAGCGTGTTCCACGCCGACGGGCTGGCCTACCTGGAGGCATGGTGCCGGCGCGCCGAAGGCATCCGGATCTTCCGGCTCGACCGGTTCGAGGACGCCACGCTGCTCGACGAGCCCGCCCGGGTCCCGGCGGACCTGACCCCGACCGACGTCAGCGCCGGTGTCTACCGTCCGGCCCCGGAGCATCTGCTCGTCGAGCTCAGTCTCGGCGCGGGCTGGGAGTGGGTCAGCGAGTACTACCCGTGTGAGTCCACCAGCCCGGCCGAGCATTCTCTGCGCGTCACCCTGCGGGTCGCCGAGCCGGCCTGGGTGTCGGCGCTGGTCCGCCGCTCGGGTGGGGCGGTACGGGTGCTCGCGCCGGAATGGCTGGCCCGCGGCGTGCGGAGCGACGCGGCGCAGGCGCTCGCCGCCTACGGCGAACAGTAAGCTCCCCGTCATGCAGGCATGGATCGTCGGCGGCGCCTGGTTGTTCGCCGTCCTCGTCGCGGTGGTCGTGCTCGGTTTCGCGCTGTACGAGCTGGTCTGGAAGACCCGCCGGCTGACGACCGAGCGGGCGTCACTGGAGCAACTGGTGGCCGAACTGACCGCTGTGGGCGAACAGCTGCGAACCTCGGCGGACCGGCTGAGATGACCCGGCTGCCGCGGCGGGCGCCTCGGGAGCCCAATCCCGAGGGCCGGATGGCCGTCCTCGACCACCTGCGCGAGCTGCGTCGCCGGATCATCATCGTGATGATCCTGATCGCGCTCGGCGCGGTGATCGGGTGGCTCGTCTACAACCCGCTGCTCACCGTGCTCAAGCATCCCTACTGCAACATTCCCTACCAGCACCGCCTCGGTGCGCTGAACCAGAGCGAGGGCCAGTGCAAGCTGCTGTTCCGCGCGCCGCTCGACGGTTTCACCATCCGGTTGAAGGTCTCGGTGGTCGCCGGGGCGATCATCACGGCGCCGCTGTGGCTGTACCAGCTCTGGGCCTTCGTCACACCCGGCCTGCGGCGCAACGAGAAGCGCTGGACGGTCGGCTTCGTCATCGCCTCGACCCTGCTGTTCGCCGCCGGCATGGCGCTGGCCTACGTCACCCTCTCGAAGGGCCTGGACGTGCTGATCACCCAGGCGGGCAGCGGCACCCAGGCGGGTCTGGACGTCACGAGCTACATCTCGTTCGTCATCCTGATGCTGATTGTGTTCGGGGCATCGTTCGAGCTGCCGCTGTTGATCGTCATGCTCAACGCCGTCCGGGTGCTGCCGTTCTCGGTCCTCAAGCGCGGACAGCGGCTCGGCATCTTCCTGATCTTCGTCTTCGCCGCGGTGGCCACCCCGTCGACCGATCCGTTCACCATGACGGCGATGGCGCTGCCGATGTGCCTGCTCTTCGAGCTGGCGGTGCTGTGGTGCTTCCTGCACGACCGGCGCCGGGCACGCCGCCAGGCCGCCGAAGAGGCCGAGCAGTTGCCCGACGATGTCGCCTCGGCGGTCGACCCGATTCCGGAGCGGCTGCCCGAGAACGCGGGCCGGACGGGTTCGGACAGCCGCGCTGAAACGGAGTGGACGGACCTGCCGTGACCCGGTCGCTGATCACGCTCGTCGGAAACCCGGGATCGAACACCTGGTCCCGCGTCGGGTCACCACCCGCCGGGCTGTCGGCCACGCCGCCGGGCGGATGGCAGAGCGAAGGCGATCTTCAGGCACCATAGTGAGGTGACCTTGCCATCCTCAGAACGACCCGGCGTGGACTCCCGCGCTGATAGCGGCCCCCGTGGCCGGCACTCCTCAGGCGCCGTGGCGAATCCGGTGCCGGCCGCGGAGCTGATCCGGGCGCTGTCCGAAGAGTTGCCCGCCGGTGCCGCGTCCAGCGATGGCTCAGCGGGGCACGCAGCCGATCCACCAGCCGCTGACCCGAAAGCCGCTGACCCGCTCCCTACGCCCAACAGCTCCGACGGCCCCGACTACGTCGCCGACCCGAACCGGTGGAAGGCGCTCGCCATCTGCCTGGTCGGTGGCTTCATGGTGCTGCTCGACGTCTCGATCGTGAACGTGGCACTGCGCTCGATCAACCAGGGCCTGCACGCCTCCGGCGACGCCATCCAGTGGGTGCTGTCCGGGTACTCGCTGACGTTCGGACTGCTGCTCGTTCCGGCCGGCCGGCTGGGTGACGCCCGCGGCCGCCGGCGGCTGTTCATCGCCGGGCTGCTGTCCTTCACACTGGCCAGCGCCCTGTGCGGGGCCGCGCAGAACTCCACCTGGCTGGTCACCGCCCGGTTGGTGCAGGGACTGGCAGCCGGACTGCTGACGCCGCAGATCAGCGCGCTCATCCAGCAGCTGTTCCGGGGTCGCGAGCGCGGAAAGGCGTTCGGGCTCTTCGGGGCCGTCGTCGGCATCTCGACCGCGCTGGGCCCGCTCATCGGCGGTCTCCTCATCCAGGTCTTCGGCGAGGCCGAGGGCTGGCGCTACGTGTTCTACGTCAACCTGCCGATCGGGCTGATCGCCGTTCCGTTCGCGCTCAAACTGCTGCCTGGCGCCTCTGCTGAGCAGCGCAAGCGCAAGCACGACTTCGACCCGGTCGGCGTGATCCTGCTCGGCGTCGGCATCGTCGTCCTGCTGCTGCCCCTCGTGCAGGAGCAGAGCTGGAAGGGTTCGGCCAAGTGGCTGCTCATCCCGGCGGCCGTGGTCATCCTGGCCGGCTTCCTGGCCTGGGAGGTGCACTACCGCAACCGCGGCCGGGACGCCCTGGTGGACCTCACCCTGTTCCGGCTGCGTTCCTTCTCGTTCGGCAGCTCCATGATCACCGTCTACTTCGCCGGCTTCACCTCGCTCTTCTTCGTGCTGACGCTGCTGCTGCAGTTCGGGCTGGGCTACTCTGCCCTGCTCGCTGGTGTCGTCTCGCTGCCGTTTGCCCTGGGCTCGGGCCTCGCCGCCGCACTGGCCGGCCGGGTCGTGCACCGCTTCGGCCGCTCCCTGATCGTGATCGGCCTGACCCTGGTCGTGGTCGGCTATCTCGGTGTCATCGTCGCCGTTCGCGAGGTGCCGACGCACAACACCGGCTGGGCGCTGCTGGCGCCGCTGCTGATCGGTGGAGCGGGCTCGGGCATGGTGATCTCGCCCAACCAGACCCTGACGCTGGCAGAGGTTCCGGTGCGCCAAGGTGGCACGGCGGGCGGCCTGATCCAGGTCGGGCAGCGGATCGGTGCCTCGATCGGGATCGCGGCGGTCGGCTCGGTGTTCTACTCCGAACTGGCCTCCAGTCACGGCAGTTACAACAAATCACTGCAGCACGGACTGGTGGTGGCGGTGGGGTTCCTGCTGGTCGCCCTGCTGCTCGCGGCCGGCGATGCGGTGTGGCGGACCCGGCAGACGAGCGACCCCGCACCGGAGAAGCTGGCGCAGGAGCCGGCCGCCGCCTGAGCGGTAACCCGCTGGTCACCTGAGCGGTAACCCGCGGTGCCGCGCCAGATAGGTGGCCGCCGCCGTCCCGCCCACCCAGATCAGCAGCCCGAACACGAAGATCACCAACCCCCGGACGTCGATGGTGTGCCAGCGCCGCGGTAGTTCCCGCAGGATGGCGCCCGGGGTGTCGCCGACGGGGTCGACGGCGTAGAGCAGCGCGTACGGCAGGACGAGGTGGGCCAGCCAGCGGGCGGTGCGCCGCAGGTTCCGCCGCTCCCGCCAGCGCTGCCGCACCGGCTTGGTGGCCACCGGGAGCAGCACCGACACCAGATTGCCAATCCCCAGCCAGGCCAGCATAGGCAGCGCGACCCCGGGCAACGTCAGCACCAGCCGGTTGGCGGTCTCGCTGCGAGCGGTCAGCACGGCCGTGAACACCAGGGTCGGCAGCCCCACGATCACCAGCAGGGCCAGGTTCTTCGGAAGCAGGATCCGTCCCAGGGTCACCCCACGCTCCAGGCTGCCGCGTACCCGGGCGGCGTCCAGGCCCAGCACGTTGGTCGTCGTCACGTCGGCCATGATGAACACCGCGAAGTACGTGCCCACCAGGATCACCCAGTCGCCGTGGCGCTGCCCGCGTAGCGGCACCCACAGCAGCCAGAGCAGCGACAGCACCAGGTTCAGCGCCACCCCGGCGAGCCACGTCCAGGGCCGCTTGAAGGACCACCGCAACTCGCTCAGCACCCGGCGCAAGATCCTGCGCTCGAGGATGCCGGGATCGCGTGGAGTCCGTGGCGGAGCCGTCGCGGAGTTGGACACTCGCCCATTGTGGCAAAGCGAAAAACGGGATACTGGACGGCGGGCACAAGAGAGCGCCGCAGGCCGAAGCCAATCCGGAAGGCACTCCCACGTGCAGGTCGTCGAGATACAGGGCCGGTTCGGCGCGTTCCGCGCCGGCGCGGTCGGCCATGTCCGCGAGGCCGGGGTGCCGATCGAGCTACGCCGGGTCCGCCGGGTGCTGGACGTCCGGTCGTCCCCGCTTGCCGCCGTGGGGGTGCCCGCGCTGCTCGTGGTGCTGTTCCTGCCGCTGGTCGTGGTACGCGAGCTGACCGATCCGAGCTGGCTGCTGCCGGCACTCGCCGAGGCAGGCTGGCTGGTCCTGGGCATCGCTGCCTGGCTGCTCTGGCGGCGCAGCGCGGCCGGTGAGAGCCGCCGCGCCGCGACGCAGCAAGCCGCCGCGCTGACCTCGCTGGCCGAGGCGATGGCGGCCGGTGCGGGCAGGTTCACCTGGGACGAGCTGGTGCTCCGGGTGGACCCCGCGCACCGATTGCTGACCACCCACCGCGCCAACGGCACCGGCGAGACGATCGAGGACTGGCCCGGTGACCTGGTCGAGGCCTACCTCGACCTGCGTGCCGCCTTCGCCCGGCCGGGTGCGGAGCTGCGCATAGTGGAGGTACACGCGCTGCGCTCCGGTGCGGTGACCGGCCGGCTCAGCTACGTCCACAAGAGCTGAGGCCGCACGCGGCCCGGACCGTACGCTGAGGCCATGTCCTCGCCGGCTGAAAATTACTCCCGTTCCCGTCAGCGGACCCGCTTTCCCACCCTGACCGATTTCCGCTCCGGTTACTCCTTCGAGCTCGACGACTTCCAGATCGCGGCCTGCGAGGTGCTGGAGCAGGGCCACGGCGTCCTCGTCTGCGCTCCTACCGGTGCTGGCAAGACCATTGTCGGCGAGTTCGCGATCCACCTGGCGCTCTCGCTGGGCCAGAAGTGCTTCTACACCACGCCGATCAAGGCCCTGTCGAACCAGAAGTACAACGATCTCATCGACCGGCACGGCTCCGCGAAGGTCGGCCTGCTCACCGGCGACAACGCCATCAACCCGAACGCGCCGATCGTGGTGATGACCACCGAGGTGCTGCGCAACATGCTTTACGTCGGCAGCGACGCCCTCACCGGCCTCGGCTTCGTCGTGATGGACGAGGTGCACTACCTCGGCGACCGATTCCGCGGCGCGGTGTGGGAAGAGGTGATCATCCACCTGCCGGACGCGGTGCGGTTGGTCTCGCTGTCGGCCACGGTGTCCAACGCCGAGGAGTTCGGCGACTGGCTCGTCGAGGTGCGCGGCGACACCCGGGTCATCGTCCACGAGGAACGGCCGGTGCCGCTATGGCAGCACATGCTCGTCGGCAACCGGATGTTCGACCTGTTCGCCACCGAGGAAGACGCCGACGAGGCAGCGGGGCCGGCCGCGGCGGTGCGCGTCGACCGCAGCCTGCAGCAGTACGTCCGCGAGCGGATGCGCTTCGGTGACATTGCCGACGGCCGGGACCGCGACGGCGGGCGGTCAGGTCGCGATGGCGGGCGGTACCGGGTGCACGGCCCGCGCTGGCGGCCACCGCACCGGGCCGATGTGATCGCCCGGCTGGACCGCGAGGGACTGCTGCCCGCGATCACCTTCATCTTCAGCCGTGCCGGTTGTGACGCCGCCGTCCGGCAGTGCGTCGCGTCCAACGTCCGGCTCACCACCGACGAGGAGCGGCTCGAGATCCGAGCGCTGGTCGAGGATCGCACCAAGCACCTGGCCGCCGACGACCTCGACGTGCTCGGCTATTGGGACTTCCTGGACGGCCTGGAGCGGGGCATCGCCGCGCACCACGCCGGCATGATCCCGGCCTTCAAAGAGGTGGTCGAGGAGCTGTTCGTGCGCGGCCTCGTCCAGATGGTGTTCGCGACCGAGACCCTGGCGCTGGGCATCAACATGCCCGCCCGGACGGTCGTGCTCGAGCGCCTGGTGAAGTTCAACGGCGAATCACATGCCGACCTGACCCCGGGGGAATACACCCAGCTGACCGGACGGGCCGGGCGGCGGGGAATCGACATCGAGGGCCACGCCGTCGTGCTGTGGACCCCGGAGGTGGATCCGGCCCGGGTGGCAGGCCTGGCCTCGACCCGGACGTACCCGTTGCGCTCGTCGTTCCGGCCGTCCTACAACATGGCGATCAATCTGGTGTCACAGGTGGGACGCGAGACCGCCCGGGAGCTGCTGGAGTCCTCGTTCGCCCAGTTTCAGGCGGACCGCTCGGTGGTCGGCATCAACCGGCAGATCGTGCGCAACGAGAAGGCCCAGGCCGAGCTGCGCGCCAAGATGCGGTGCCACCTCGGCGACTTCGAGGAGTACAACGAGCTGCGCGTCCGGCTCTCCGAACGAGAGAAATCGCTGTCCCGGCAGGGCGCCTCGGACCGGCGGGCAGCGGTCGCCCAATCGGTCGAGGCGCTGTCGGTCGGCGACGTGATCCGGGTGCAGACCGGCCGCCGAGCCGGGCTCGCGGTCGTGCTCGACCCCGGCGTATCGCCGATCGCGGACCCCCGGCCGCTGGTGCTCACCGAGGACCGGTGGGCCGGTCCGGTCACGCTGCTGGACTTTCCCAACGCCGTCGAGGTGCTGGGCCACCTGCGGGTCAGCAAGCACTTCAACCACCGCAACGCCGCCGCGCGCAAGGACCTGGCCGCCTCGATCCGCAACCTCCGCCTTCCCGACGATCCGCGAGCCGGACGGCGGCGCCGGGGCAACCCTGCCGGGAACGATCCGGAGTTGACCGAGCTGCGCCGGCAACTGCGGGCGCATCCGTGCCACGGCTGCCCGGACCGTGAGGACCATGCCCGCTGGGCCGAGCGCCACAACCGGTTGGAGCGCGAGACCGAGGCACTGCGCCGCAAGGCCGAGGGGCGCACGCACTCGCTGTCCCGGACGTTCGATCGGGTGTGCGCCCTGCTCACCGAGCGCGGCTACATGAACCCGGTACCGATGGCGGCCTTGGCAGGCGCGGAGCCGAGCAGGCCCGGCATCACCACCGCCGGCCGCCAGCTGTCCCGGATCTGGTCCGAGTCGGACCTGCTCATCGCCGAGTGCCTGCGCGCCGGGGTGTGGAAGGGTCTGAACGCCGCCGAGCTCGCGTCGGTCTGCTCGGCGATGGTGTATGAGGCCCGCCGGGACGAGCCGACCGCTCCCAAGCTGCCGCAGGGCAGCGTGCGCGAGGCGCTGGCCGAGACCGTGCGGCTCTGGGGCGAGGTCAGCGAGCGCGAGGCGGAGTACGACCTGCCGCTGTCGCGGGAGCCTGACCTGGGTTTCGGGTGGGCCAGTTACCGGTGGGCGCGCGGGGATTCGCTGGACAAGGTGCTGAGCTCGCTGGCCGATGACAGCAGCGCGCTGCCCGCAGGCGACTTCGTCCGGTGGATGCGCCAGCTCCTGGACCTGCTGGAACAGCTCTCGCGCGCCGACGCGATCGACCCGGGCATCCGCTCGACCGCGGCCGCTGCCATCTCCGCGCTGCGCCGCGGCGTGATCGCACAACAGCTCTAGCGAAGGCCTGCCCGAGCTCGAGCTGTCAATCGGGTATAGCACAGCTCTAGCGAAGGCTTGCCAGCTTCTCCAGCGCGGTGGTCAGCCGTCCGGTGGCGCTGCCGATGCCGAACTGCTCAGCCAGCGCCGCCAGCATGTCGAGATCGGCCGGCGCCGCCGGGATGGCGGTGTCGAGCTCCGGCACCGGCACGTCCTGACGGCCCCGGACCACGGCGGGCGCCACCGCCAGGTAGTCCCTCGCGGCCAGCACCTTGGCCCGCACCGACGCGCTCATTGCCTTGTCCCCGGACTCGGCGGCGGCCACGATCTGCTCGATCGGCCCGAACTCGCTCACCACGATGGCGGCCGTCTTGACGCCGATCCCGGCGACACCCGGCAGGCCGTCGGACGGATCGCCGCGCAGGATGGCGAAGTCGGCGTAGTGCTCCGCCGGCACGCCGTACTGCTGCCGCACCTCGTCCGGGGTGAACTCGACGATCTTGGCGATCCCCTTGCCGGTGTAGAGCACCCGCACCCGTTCGGTGGTCAGGTCGATCAGGTCCCGGTCGCCGGAGACCACGTCCACCAGCTCACCGCGCTGGTCGTGACGGTGGGCCAGGGTGGCGATCACGTCGTCGGCCTCGAAGCCGGCCGCCCCGACCGAGCACAGTCCCGCCGCCTTCAGCACTTCCAGCAGCACCGGCACCTGCGGCGCGAGCAGGTCGGGTGTCTCTTCGACGTCCGGCTCGCCGTCCGCGGTCTCGGTCATCACGCGGTGCGCCTTGTACGACGGAACCAGGTCGACCCGGAAGGCCGGGCGCCAGTCGTAGTCCAGGCAGGCCACGAAGTCGGTGGGCCGGTAGCGGGTGATGAGGGTCGAGACCATGTCGGTGAAGCCGCGTACCGCGTTGACCGGCATGCCGTCGGGCGCGGTCACCGACTCCGGCACCCCGTAGAACGCCCGAAAGTACAGGCTCGCCGAATCCAGCAGCATCACGCGCTTCGCCTCAGGCACTGGCACACGATAACGTCGCGGCATGGTGTGTGTGATCGGTGAGGCCCTGATCGACCTGGTGTTGGACGCTGAGTCGAACCCAGCACCCGACCCGGCCGCCGGCGGTGACCGGACGTACACCGCCCATCCCGGTGGCAGCCCCTTCAACGTCGCCATCGGCCTGGCACGGCTCGGCCAGCCCTCACAACTGCTGGGCCGGGTTGCCGTGGACGCGTTCGGCCGCCAATTGCGCTCGCACGCCGAGGCCAACGGAGTCGACCTGTCCACCGCGGTCCGGGCCCCCGAACCGTCGACGCTGGCCGTGGTGAGCCTGGACGACGACCGCAACGCCACCTACGACTTCTACGTCCGGGGCACCGCGGACTGGCAGTGGACCGCTGAGGAGCTGGACCGGTCCCCGGCGGACACGAGCTGGATCCACACCGGCTCGCTGGCGTCCTGGACCGCACCCGGTGCGGCGGTGATCCGCGAGCATCTGGCTCGCCGGCGGGCGACGTCGCAGGCGGTGGTGAGCTATGACCCGAACATCCGGCCGGCGTTGATGGCAGACCACGCGGACGCGGTGGCGCAGGTGGAGGCCACGGTGACGCTGAGCGACGTGGTGAAGGCCTCTGCCGAGGACCTGGCCTTCCTCTACCCGGACGTTCCCGTCGACACCGTGCTGCGCCGATGGCAAGAACTCGGCCCGCGGCTGCTGGTGGTGACCGAGGGCGCGGCCGGCGCGCGGGTGCTGGGCACGGACGGAACCGTGTTCGGCGTGGAGGGGCGCACGGTGGACGTGGTGGACACCGTCGGCGCGGGTGACGCGTTCATGGCCGGCCTGATCAATGCCCTGGTACGCGCGGGGTTTCACAGAGACAGCGCCTGGCAGCCGGCACAGACGGAGCTGCGAGAGGTGATCGACGAGGCAATCCTGGTCGCGGCCCTCACCTGCGCCCGGGCGGGCGCCGACCCACCGACCGCCGCCGAACTGGCCGCCGCCGGTAGCCGGCCGGATTAACGGCGCAACCCAGCCGAGCGGTACCTGGATCGGCTAGTCGCCGCTGCCGACCTGCGCGTACACGCTGGCCGCGGGCACCGTCGAGCCGCGGACGACCAGCTCGGTGTCGAGCACCAGATCGCTCGGTTCGGTGTCATGGGCCAGGCTCGCGAGCAGGCCGCGCGCCAACAGCGCTCCCTGCTCGGCGACCGGCTGGCGTACCGTGCTCAGGTCCAGCAGGCCCGCGGTGGCGTGGTCGTCGAAGCCCACCACCGCGATGTCGTACGGCACCCGCAGGCCGGCCCGGCGGATCGTGCGCATGGCCCCGTACGCCATCTCGTCCGACTCGGCGAACACCGCGGTCGGCCGCTCGTCCAGCGCCAGCAGCTGCAGCATGGCCGCCTCGCCACCGGCCACGGTGAAGTAGCCCAGGCCTTCCAGGGCCGGATCGACGTCGATGCCGGCATCGGTGAGCGCATCGCGGTAACCGGTGCCCCGGTGGTGCGGGGGAGTGAAGCGCATCGGGTCGTCGGTGTCGCCGCCGATGAGCGCGATCCGCCGGTGCCCGAGCGAGAGCAGGTGCCGCACGGCCGACCGCGCTGCCGCGACATCGTCGATCCGCACCGAGAACAGGCCCGGGTGCTTGACCCCGAGGACGCCCACCGGTAGTTCCAGGCTGCTCAGAGCCTCGACCTCGTAGTCACTGAGGGCAAGGCTCACGACGAGGACGGCGTCGACGCGCTTGCGCACCGGAAGCATCGAGAAGAACCGCTCACGGCCGTCGCTGTCGCCGAGGTTGTGCAGCAGCAGGTCATAGCCGGCGGCGCTGAGGACGGTCTCCACCGCGCCGAGCACCTCGGCGAAGAACCAGCGATTGATGAACGGAACGACCACACCGAGGGTCGACGAGCGGCCGCTGGCCAGCCGGGCGGCGAACGGCGAGGCGACGTAGTCGAGCTCGCGGGCAGCTGTCACAACTCGATCCCGGGTACTGGCCGCGACGTCGGGCAGCCCACGCAGGGACCGGGACACCGTTGCGATCGAGACGCCGGCGCGTTTTGCCACATCCTCGATGCTGGCTGACATGAGAGTGCCTCCTGTGAAGTGATGACAGCACCGTATTGCATGGTATGGGGCTGGGCCAGCTTGGCTGACGGACTTGCTGTCAGCATCGGCTGGCACACTCGTAGGCGTGCGCACTCTGCTGACCAACGGACGGATCTACAGCCCCTGGGCCCGCAACGCCACCGCACTGCTCCTGGACGGCACCGACATCGCATGGCTGGGTGACGCAGAGTCCGCCGCCACGATGACCGCAGACCGCACCGTGGACCTGGCCGGCGCGCTGGTGCTGCCTGCCTTCGTCGACGCGCACTTCCACGCCACGGCGACCGGGCTGGCCCTCAGCGGGCTCGATCTGTGGCCGGCCGGCTCGCTCGCCGCCGCGCTGGGGCTGATCGAGCAGCACGCCCGCCGCGGCCGCGGCCGGCCGCTGCTCGGCTCCGGCTGGGACGAGACCCGCTGGCCCGAGCACCGGCCGCCCACCGCCACCGAACTGGACCGCGCCAGCTACGGGGGCGTGGTCTACCTCGCCCGCACCGATGCCCACTCCGCGGCGGTGTCCTCGGCTCTGATGGCCTCGGTTCCCGGCCTCGCCGCCATGGCGGGCTACTCACCGTCCGGGCACCTCACCAAGCAGGCCCACCACGCCGCGCGGGCGGTCGCGCTGTCGGCCATCACCAGCGGCCAGCGTGCCGACCTGCACCGGGGCGCGCTGCGGCACGCTGCCAGCCTCGGGGTGGCCGCGGTGCATGAGATGGCGGGTCCCGAGATCTCCAGCGCCGAGGACCTGACGGGGTTG
Source organism: Jatrophihabitans lederbergiae (assembly GCF_031845305.1). NCBI lineage: Bacteria > Bacillati > Actinomycetota > Actinomycetes > Jatrophihabitantales > Jatrophihabitantaceae > Jatrophihabitans > Jatrophihabitans lederbergiae. The sequence goes on from NZ_JAVREH010000023.1 coordinate 55,927, forward strand.
CTGGGGCTGGTGTCCGGTGCTGAGACCGAGCCGCTGCCCGAGGTGTACGCCTATTGGGGCGAGCTGCGCGGCGTCCACACCGCCCTCGAACTCGGCGCTGTCGGCGCCGGCGGCGACCTGTTCTGCGACGGCTCGATCGGCTCGCACACCGCCGGGCTGCTGCGGCCCTACGTGGACAGCGACACCTCGGGGTACCTGCGGTACGAGACCGCCGAGCTGGCCGAGCACGTCCGGGCCTGCACGGAGTCGGGCCTGCAGGCGGGGTTTCACGCGATCGGTGACGCCGCGACCGACCAGGTGGTGGCCGCGATGCGGCTGGCGCAGGAGCGGTTCGGCGGCGCGGGCGTGTTCGGGGCAGGGCATCGGATCGAGCACTCCGAGATGGTCACCGATGTCGCGGCGCTGGCCGCCACCGGGTTGACCGCCTCGGTGCAGCCGGCCTTCGACGCCACCTGGGGCGGATCGGCGGGCATGTACGCCGAGCGCCTGGGGGCCGAGCGGGCGAGCACGCTCAACCCGTTCGCCGCGATGGCAGCCGCCGGGGTTCCGCTCGCCCTGGGCTCCGACTCGCCGGTGACCGCCGTGGACCCCTGGGGAACCCTGCGCGCGGCGACCTACCCGACCAACCCCGAGCACGCCCTCGGCCCCCGGGCCGCGCTGAACGCGCACACCCGCGGCGGCTGGCGGGCGGCACGCGCGGACGGCGACGGCTCGGGGGTCGTGGCACCCGGGTCACCCGCCACGTACGCGATCTTCGCCGCCGGCTCGCTGGGCGTCGATGCACCGGACGAGCGGCTGGCGCGGTGGAGCACCGACGAGCGCTCCGGCGTTCCCGGACTGCCGGACCTGGCACCGGGCGCGGAGCTGCCCCGCTGCCTGCGCACGGTCGTCCGGGGCCGGCAGATCTTCGACTCCGGCGAGCTCGCATGATGCTGACCCCCGCCGATCGCAGGCGCGCCCGAGCAAGGCTGTCCCTGCGGCTGGTGCTTGCCGCGGTCGCGGGACTGCTCGGCACACTCGCCTTTCCGCCTTTCGGGATCTGGCCGCTGGCGTTCGTCTCGATCGCCGGGCTGTCGCTGGCGGTCCGCGGGCAGCGCTGCCGCACCGGGGCGCTGACCGGCCTGGTCTTCGGCGCCGGGCTGTTCCTGCCGATGCTGCACTGGACCGCCACCTATGTCGGCGCGGTGCCCTGGCTGGTGCTGGTGTTCTCCCAGACCTGGTACCTCGCGGCCCTCGGTGCGGCGCTGCCGCTGGTGCAGGGCCGCCGCTTCGCGAGCAGCTGGACGGCCGCGCTGTGGGTCGGCGAAGAGGCGCTGCGCGACCGGCTCCCGTTCGGCGGCTTTCCGTGGGGACGGTGGGCGTTCAGCCAGGCCGCCTCGCCGATGAAGTGGTTCGCCCCGCTCGGCGGAGCGCCCCTGGTGACCTTCGCGGTGGCACTGATCGGGGCGCTCCTCGCGGCGGCTGTCAGCGGGCCTGGGCCGGTGCGCCGGACGGTGCGCTGCACGGCGGCCGTCGGCGTGCTCGTGCTGGGCGCGGCACTGTGGCTTCCGCTGCATCCGGACGACCACCCGGCCCGGACGACCACCGTGGCCGCCATCCAGGGCGACGTGCCGGACCGGGGCCTGGAGTTCAACGCGCGGCGGCGGCAGGTGCTGGACAATCACGTGGCGCAGACGAGAAAGCTGGCCGCCGAGATCCAGGCGGGTACGGTTCCCCGTCCGGATCTGGTGCTGTGGCCCGAGAACAGCTCTGACATCGATCCGACCACCAATGCCGACGCCGCGCGGGTCATCCAGCAGGCGGTCGACGCGGTCGGCGTGCCGATCGTCGTCGGCGCGCTGCTGGACGGCCCCGGCCCGCAGCACGTCACGAATGCCGGCATCGTCTGGATGCCGTCGGCCTCGACCGATCCCGGGCCGGGGCAGCGCTACGTCAAGCGCCATCCGGTGCCCTTCGGGGAGTACATCCCGCTACGCTCGATCGCGCGCGCGGTGAGCGCCAAGGTAGATCTGGTCGGCCATGACATGGTGGCCGGCGGCGGCAACGGGCTGCTCACCGAGACGCCGTACCCGGTCGGCGACGTGATCTGCTTCGAGATCGCCTACGACTCGCTGGTGAACTCATCCGTCCGGGCAGGAGCCCAGTTGCTGGTCGTGCAGACCAACAACGCGACGTTCGGTCACAGCGGCGAGACGTATCAGCAACTGGCCATGAGCCGGCTGCGGGCGGTGGAGCACGACCGGACCGTCGTTCAGGTGGCTACCAGCGGCGAATCGGCCATCATCGGCCCGGACGGCCGCATCGTGGACGAGTCCGGTGCCCTCTTCACACCCGACATCCTCGTTCGCTCCGTCGGCCTGAGCACTTCCACGACGCTGGCGACCCGGCTCGGGGCGGCGCCGGAGTGGGCGTTCACCGCCCTGGGCCTGCTCGGCCTGGTGCTGGCTGTCTCGTCCCGTTCGCGGCGCGGGCGCGCGGCGGGGCCGACGGGCGGCGACCCCCTTTCCGAGCGGCCGGCGGTCGCACAGGACACTGGTCATTGCGCACATCAGAAGGCTGACGTCATGGCGGCCACAACAGGGAAGGGGCACCGGTGACCGAGCCACGGGCGGGATCGACGGCAGCCGGCGGGGTAAACGAGGACCTGCGCGTTCTCGTTCTCATCCCGACGTACAACGAGCGCGAGAACCTGCCGTTGATCGTGGAGCGGGTACTGGCCTCGGTGCCCACGGCGGACGTTCTCGTAGTGGACGACGACAGCCCGGACGGCACCGGCGACATCGCGGACAAGCTGGCCGCGAACGAGGAGCGGGTCCAGGTTCTGCACCGGACCGCCAAGGCTGGGCTCGGCGCGGCGTACGTCGCGGGCTTCCGCGTGGGCCTGGCCGCCGGCTACGACGTGCTGGTCGAGATGGACGCCGACGGCTCGCACGCTCCGGAGCAACTGCCCAGGCTGCTGGAGGCGGTGGGGCACTCGGACCTGGTGCTCGGCTCACGCTGGGTTCCCGGCGGGCAGGTGATCAACTGGCCGAAGTTCCGCGAGGTGCTCTCCCGCGGCGGCAACCTCTACACCCGGCTGGCGCTGGGCATCAATCTGCACGACGCCACCGGCGGTTACCGGGCATACCGGCGCGAGGTGCTGCAGACGATCGACCTGTCCGCCATTTCGTCACAGGGTTACTGCTTCCAGGTGGATCTGGCCTGGCGCGCGGTGCAGGCCGGTTTCCGGGTCACCGAGGTTCCGATCACGTTCGCCGAGCGGGAGCGCGGCGAGTCCAAGATGAGCGGCAACATCGTCCGCGAGGCGCTGCTGCGGGTCACCGAATGGGGCGTGGCGCACCGGGCCGCGCAGCTCAAGGGCCTGGTCCGCCGCACGTGAGCCGACCCCGGCCGGCCGACTCGGACTGGAGCAAGCGGGCGCTCGATCTGGTGCTGGCCGGGTGCGTCGCGGTGGTCGTCCTGCTCGGTGTCACCGGGAATGTCACACCGAGGTTCGCCGTGGTCCTGTGCCTGGCGGCGTTGACCCTGAGGCTCAGCGTCGACGCGTACCAGAAACGCGACCGTCCCGGCTGAACCGCCGTTCCGCCGCCGTGACCGGATGCCAGCCGCCGTGAAAAGCGGCCAGAAAGCAAGATCCCGCATCAGCGAGGCTGGTTGACAGCCCCGGTGATGCGGGATTCTGGTGGGTCAGCTGATTACGCGCTCTTGCTCGGTTTGCCGCCGCGGCGCGCACGCAGCACATCCAGCCGCTCGGCCAGCACCTCTTCGAGGTCGGCGACGGTGCGCCGCTCGATGAGCATGTCCCAATGCGTCCGAGGCGCCTTGACCTTCTTGGCTTCGGGCTCGGGAAGGTCCACGGCCTTGGCTGTGGTCCCGTCCAGGCGGCATTCCCAGGTCGCCGGAAGCTCGGCGTCGTGGGCGAACGGAACGCTGAACTCGTGCTGCCGTTCGCACTTGAACTTGACTAGTTGACGCGGCGCAGGCTCGGCTGCGTATTCGGTTTCGTAACTGATTGCGCCGAGGCGGCTGCCCCTAAGTACACGATCGGCCATTGTGATCACTCCTCACCCAGATTGGGTACCGAGACCCCAACGCACGGTCCCGGCAGATGATTCCCGCTGACCTCACGGTACCGCCCCGACGGCTCACGGCCGTGCACGTGCGACCCAAACCGGGCAAAGTTGCGCCACCTGAGACGATCTCGCAACGCCAGCAGGGCTGAAAGCGGTGATCAGCGTCAGCACTGAGCGCCAGCAGCCAGCAGCCAGCAGCCAGCAGCCAGCAGCCAGCAGCCAGCAGCAGCGCTATCCAAGCGCCAGCTGCTCGCCGATCAGCGTCACACCCAGTCGGCCGCTGCGGAAGTGTGCCCGGCACAGCACCTGGTACCGCACGTCGTCAGCACCCGGAGCCGATGACGACCCGGTGTCCGCGACGACCACGGTGTCGCCCTCGCGAGGCCGTAGCAGAACTTCAGGTGCGCCGGCATCGGAATCGCGCGCCGATTGCCGGCGGCGGAACCGCGGCGAGGGCACTGTCGCGTTCGGCGGGTCGGTCGGCAGGAGTTTCCGGCGCCGCCACGTGCCGTCACACCCTGGCGGGCGCGGTGTTGCCGGCCTGCTCGATGCCGGCCCGCAGCGGCACCCGCGCCAGCAGCACGAAGCCGAGTACGAAGAACACCACCAGGGACGCCAGCGCGCTGCGGTACGAGGCGGTGAGCTGGTAGGCGAGGCCGAACAGCAGCGGCCCGAACCACGAGGTGCCGGAGTCACTGACCTCGTAGAAGCCGAAGTATTCGGCCTCGCGCCCGGACGGGATCAGCCGCGAGAAGATCGAGCGGGACAGCGCCTGGCTGCCGCCGAGCACGATCGCGATGGCCACCGCCAGCAGGTAGAACTGCCACGCGGCACCCGCCTTGAGAAAATAGGCGACGACCACCAGCACCAGCCAGCCGACCAGGGACCCCAGCACCACCGGCCGAGCCCCGAACCGCCCCGCCAGCCGACCCAGCCAGAGCGCGCCACCGAACGCGACGAACTGCACGATGAGGATCGAGGAGAGCAGCACCGTGTCGTCCAGGTGAAGCTGCTTGTCGCCGTACTGGGCCGCGACCGTGGTGACGGTCTGGATGCCGTCGTTGTAGATCAGGAACGCGATCAGGAACGCCAGCGTGTGCGGGTAGCGCCGCAGGTCGCGCAGGGTCGATGCCAGTTGCCGGAAGCCGCCCAACAGCACCGAACCCTCCGAGCGGCCGGGCGCGGCGGTCCTCGGCAGTTGGCGCAGCATCAGCCACGGCTTGATGTTGAACAGCGCCCACCAGACTCCGGCCGAGGCGAGCGAGATCCGCGCCAGCAGTGCCTTGTCGGACAGGAACAGGCTGAGGACGAAGTCTGCGGCCAGGACCAGCCCGCCCCCGATGTAGCCGATCGCCCAGCCGCGCGAGGACACCCGGTCACGATCCGCGCTCGCGGACACGTCGATGAGCAGCGAGTAGTTCACCACCGTCGCGCAGGAGTACCCGAAGTACGCCACCACGAACAGGACTGCCCCGAGCTGCCAGTTCGAGCCGCGGACGGCGAACATGGCGACGCACGCGGCGGCACCGAGCCAGCCGAAACCGAGCAGGATCTCACGCTTGGCACCGGTCCGGTCGGCGATCGCGCCGACTACCGGCATCGCGATCACCAGCAGCACGGTGGACAGCGACACGACGTAGACGAACAGGCTGCCGGGCGCGACGGGAAACCCGAACAGGTGCACCCGGCCCTGGTTGCCGACGGCGTTCTCGGCCACCGAGGTGAGGTAGCGGCCCATGAACACCGTGACGACGATGGTGGGAAAGACGTGACTTGCCCAGGCGTAGTAGTACCAACCACGCCGCTGCCGGAACAGCGCCGCCGGATCGGGAGGTCCGGCCACCACCGCCGGATCGGTCGACGCTAGCTCTGCCACTGGCCACGCTCCCGGAGCACCTCGCGCAGCAGGTCCGCGCGGTCGGTGATGATGCCGTCTACGCCCAGATCGAGCAAGCGTGTCATCTCGGCGGGCAGGTTCACCGTCCAGACGTGCACCGCGATCTGCCGGCTGTGCGCGGCCTCGACGAACCGCCGGGTGACCACCCCGAAGCGGCCGGCCGCGGCGGGCACCTGAGCCGCCAGACCTGGACGGGCCGGCATGCCCGTGCTCGCGGGGAGGCACACCCGACCGGGCAAGCTGGCGCGAACGGGCAGGCGGCCCAGGGCCGGCATCCGTTCGAGCGCCTTGAGCGATAGCACCTCCGGCGGCGACAGGGCGCTGGCCACCGCCGGGCCGGCGACCGCGCGCAACCGCTGCAGGCGCGCGTGCGAGAACGCTGCCAGCCGCACCCTGGCCCAGGCGCCGGTCCGGCGGATGGCGTCGATCGTCGGGCCGACCGCGGAATCGGACTTCACGTCGATATTGACCTCGACGCCACCGAACGTAGCGAGCACGTCTTCCAGCCGCGGAATCGGCTCGCGATCGACGATCCGGGCCGCGCTGACCTCGCGCCAGTTCAGGTCGGCCACCCGTCCGGTGTGGTTGGTGACCCGGTCCAGGATCGAGTCGTGAAACGCCAGCGCCACCCCGTCCGCCGTCACGCGAGCGTCGGTTTCGAGGTGGCGGTACCCGAGGGCGACCGCCGCCTGGAACGCCGCGATCGAGTTCTCCGCGCCGTCGCGGGAGAAACCACGGTGCGCCAGCGCGATCGGGAACGTCGCTCTCACGCCGCGGGCGGCAACCCGAGCAGGGTGCGCAGGTGCCGGACGGGCGGTGAGCCGAAGCCCAGTACGGCGTCGTGGACCTGACGAACCGACCAGTCGGTATGTTCAACGCGCAGGTCTGCGACGACCTGGCGCACCTCCAGGTAACCCACGTAGTACGTGCAGAGCTGGGTGGAGCTGAGCTGCACCCGGCGCCACTTCCCGGCCGCCTCGCCCTCTTCCTGGTAGCCACGCTCGGTCATCAGCGCCATCGCGCCAGCCTCGTCCAGGTCCCCGGTGTGGAAGGAGATGTCCAGGATGGTGTTGAGGATCATCCGCAGCTGCATCTTCAACTGCTGCATCCGGACGGCTGCGGCCGCCTCGGCGCTGACGTCGCCGCGGTAGCCCAGCTCGGCCATCAACTCCTCGGCGTAGACCGCCCACCCCTCGATGAACGAGCCGCTGCCGAAGACGCTGCGAATCGCGGTACTGCCCTGGTAGCGCCGCGAGTGCGAGAGCTGCTCGACGTGGCCGGGCATCGCCTCGTGCACGGTCAGGTTATGCAGCATGTGGTTGTTGTACTCGCGGTAGAAGGACGTGACCCGCTCCGGCGACCAGTCCGCAGGGGTGGGGGAGACCGCGAACTGCGTCAGCAGCGGTGCCGTCTCGAGGGCGCCGACGGCCCGGCAGTACGCCACCGCGACGCCCCGGTCGATCTCGGGCATCTCGATGACCTCGACCGGGTCGTGCAGCAGGGTGAGCAGGTCGTGGCGCTGGACGAACTCGGTGGTCTCGGCCAGCGCCGTGCGGCAGTTGCCGAGGATCGTCTCACTGGTGGGCATGTCCTCGGCGAGCCGGTCGAACTCCGCGGCGATGGCCCGGCGGCCGGCGTGTGGATCGGCGGCGGTCAGCGCGCTGAGCTCGGTGTCCACCCGGTCCAGATCGCGATAAGCCTGCTCCAGCAGGGTCTGTGGCCGCCACGGGGTCGCCAGGGTCAGTGCAAGCTTGCGGGTGAACAGGTCCTCGCCAGCCGGGGGGAGCGGTCGGCTCGCGGCAGCTGGTCACGCAGCCAGGCCTGGTGCTCGCGGACGGCGGCAGCTGCCCGGGTGATGTCAGCACCGAAGTCGTCAGCACCGAAGTCGCCGCCAGTGTCACTGCCGACACCCGCTTCGGTGACGGCGGCCGGCACTGCGGTCTCGATCAGGGCCAGCGTGCCGTCCAGCTGCGCGATCGCCGTCTCGGTGTGGACCGCCGAGAGGTCGGTCAGCCTTTCCCTTGCGGCGACAAGGTAATCCGGAATGGAGCGCAGCCGGCCGGCGAGGTTCGTGAGCCGTTCGGGCAGCGGCGCGAAGTCCCGGGACAGCAGCCCGTACAGCGCCTGCCCCGGGTTGTGCTCCATCGGGTTCCAGCTGGCCTCGTCCAGCTCCTTCAGTCCGAAGATCTCGCTGGCGGCCGCGGTGCGCAGGATTTCGCGGTCGACGAGGTCAGCGGTACCCAAGTCGGTGGCATCGGAGGCGTCCAGGGTCGCGATCAGGTCGGTGAGCTCGCTACGCCGCCGGTGCGCCGCTGCCGCGGTCGGGTAGGACAGCCGGTCGTCGTGGCTGTGGTCTCCCAGGAAGGTGGCCTCGGCGGGATACTCCTTGCACAGTCCGAGATCGCGTCGGCGGCGATCCGGCTGAACTCGTTCGACGTCATAGCGCTGACGGTAGTCGGCACTGGCCGCCGGGGGAGTAGGTGGTCTGTCGGGCAGTCTCGCCGCGGTCGCTCTGGGAGCGCGCTACAGCGCGGGGCGGATCGTCATCGTGTCCCACCTCGGCTGTGCGCTGGCCTGGGCGATGGTCGCGCTGAGTTCGGGTCACTGGTCCGGCTGGGTGCTGTTCGGCGCCGGGGAACTGGTGCTCGGCGTGTCGATGGGCATCGGGAACGCCAACGAGATGGGCTACAAGCAGACGATCACGCCCGACCACCTGCAGGGACGGATGAACGCCACGATGCGCTCCATCAATCGCGCAATGATCGTCGTCGGCGCGCCGCTGGGGGGCGTGCTCGGCGACGCGATCGGCCTGCGCACCATGCTGTGGGTGGCTGCGGTCGGCTTTCTGATCGTCGGCGGAACGCTTGCCGGTACGCCGTACCGCGATGCCCGACTTGACCCTGCCGTTGGGAACCGTCTGCGCTAGGCCCGCTCACAGACACCTACGCCGCGGCCGGGGATGCTTCGGTCGGGATGCTTCGGCTGTGCGGCTACGCGTTGGCAGCCTGGTATTGCTCGTCGGTAACGGGCTCGAGCCAGCTCGTCCCGTCGCCGTCGCCGGTTCCTTCGAGCATGGCGAGGTGGCACATCATGTTGTCTGCGGTGCCGCCGTGCCAGTGTTCTTCGCCGGGCGGGGTCCAGACGGTGTCGCCGGCGCGCATGCGGATGACGGTGCCGTCGCGAGAGACGACGAGGCCGAGGCCGTCGGTGCAGTGCAGGGTTTGGCCGAGTGCGTGGGAGTGCCAGTTGGTGCGGGCGCCGGGGGTGAATCGGACGATGCTGGCGAGGAGCCGCGATGGTTCCTCGGCTTGCTTGATCGGGTTGACGTAGACGTCGCCGGTGAACGCCTGGGCGGGCGCTGTTGCGGTCTTGCTGGGTGCGGTCAGTTTCATGGATATTCCTCCTTGAAAGGCGGACGGCAGGGGACGGTCAAGACCGTCGCTCGCCGCGCCGTTGGCAGTGTGGCAGTCAGTCAGAGCTGGCGGTGTCTACCGTGTCGGCGTCGTCCGGGGTGGCGGTGGCGAGCGTGCTTGCTGCTTCGGTGGCAGCCCATGAGGCCAGCAGTGCCAGGTTGTCCGCAGAGGGTGTGGCGGGTTCGGCGGTGTAGGCGGTGAGGACCAGGCCGGGAGCGGCGACCAGGTCCATCGAGTCGTAGGCGAGTTCCATGAAACCGACGACCGGGTGGTTGAACGTCTTGATCCCGCCGCGGTGCAGGCGGACGTCGTGCGCGCCCCAGCGGGTGCGGAACGCCTCACTGCAGGTGGCGAGTTCACCGACGAGTTCGGTGAGGTCCTTGTTGCGGGGGTCGCGGCCGGCTTCAGTGCGCAGCAACGCGACCGCGGTGGCGAGCGCACCGTCGTAGTCGGGGTAGTAGTCGGCCGCGCGGGCGTCGAGGAAGTCGAAGCGGGCGATGTTGCCACGGTGGGCTGGCTTGTCAAGGACGGGGGAGTAGAGCGCCCGGCCGCGCGTGTTGCTGGCCAGGATGTCGAGACGGCCGTTGCGGACAAACGCGGCGGTGCCGGTCATCGAATCGAGCACACGCTGCACGCTGACCGGAATCTGCGTCTTGGCGCGCCGACGCGGGGTGCGGACGGGTTTGGCGGCGCGGGCGAGGTTGAACAAATGATCGCGTTCGGCTTCGTCGAGCTGCAGGGCGCGGGTGACTGCGTCCAGGACATCGTCCGAGACGCCGCTGATGTGGCCTTTCTCGAGCCGGATGTACCACTCGGTGCTCACCCCGGCGAGAACGGCAACCTCTTCACGGCGCAGGCCCGGGACACGTCGGGCTCCGGCACCGGCGGGCAGGCCCGCCTGTTCCGGGCTGATCTTGGCCCGACGGGTGGCCAGGAACTCACGGATCTCGGCTCGGTTGTCCACGACGTTCACGCTACGGATCTCCCAGCAGCGAGGGAGGTTGCGTTTGTCCCCCCTACAAGCTCGCCCTCCCACGCCCGCGTGATGAGCGGTTGTCTGGATAGCGTGACCGCAACACCGAACAGCAACAGAAGGGAGTCCATCCCATGCGCGGAGCAGTAATCCACGCCCCCGGCGACGTCCGGTTCGAGGACCGCGACGACCCAAGATCGAGCAGCCCACCGACGCGGTCATCCGCATGTCCGCCACCTGCGTGTGCGGATCGGACCTGTGGGACTACCGCGGCATCAACCCCGTCACCCAGCCCACCCCGATGGGTCACGAGTACGTCGGCGCCGGCGGCGCACAGGCCCAGTACCTGCGTGTCCCGCTGGCCGACGGCACCCTCGTCGCCACCCCCGAGGTCCCCGGCGACGATCTGATGCCGTCGCTGCTGGCCGCCTCGGACGTCCTGGGTACCGGCTGGTTCGGCGCCGTTGCCGCCGACGTGCAGCCCGGCAACACCGTCGCCGTCGTCGGTGACGGCGCAGTGGGCCTGCTCGGTGTGCTCGCCGCCAAGCAGCTGGGCGCCGAACGGATCATCGCGTTCTCCCGGCACGAGGCGAGGCAGAACCTGGCCCGCGAGTTCGGCGCCACCGACATCGTCACCGAACGCGGCGCCCAGGACCGCAGCAGGCGGCAGAGGACGGGACGACGGCGTGGCCAAGACCAAGGACCTCACCAACGGGCTCGGCGCACACAGCGTCATCGAGGCCGTCGGTACGCAGGAGTCGATGATGCGGGCCATCCGCTCCACCCGCCCCGGCGGCCACGTCGGCTACGTCGGCGTCTCCCACGACGTCACCCTGCCCGGTGAAGAGCTGTTCTACAGCCACGTCCACCTGCACGGCGGACCCGCACCAGTACGCCGCTTCCTGCCCGACCTGATCGAGCGCATCTGGAACAGCGAGATCGACCCCGGCAAGGTCTTCGACCTCACCTGCCCCTGGACCAGGTCGCCGAAGGCTACAAAGCAATGGACGAACGGCGCGCCATCAAGACGCTGCTGCGACCCTGACACTCGCACGACTCCACGCGCCGTCGCCGACGCGCGGACATCACCACAAAGGAGCAACCACATGCACACCAGAACGCTCGGCACGGGCGAGCACGCCCTGCAGGTCTCAGCCATCGGCTACGGCTGCATGGGCCTGAGCCAGTCCTACCTCCCGATTCCCACCCGTGGAGGCTGTTGCAGTATGCGTGTCGCCATGCCGGTTTCCAGCAGCGGTTTGGGAGAATTGGTTTATGGCGAAGGGGTATCGTCCGCTGCGGCGTGACCAGGGGTTCCTGCTACCGCCGAACATGCGGG
>NZ_JAVREH010000024.1:0-57881 GCF_031845305.1 Jatrophihabitans lederbergiae
ACACCCGGGTCAACACCCCCACCGACACCAAATCCGACAACCGACGATCCGACTCCGGCTTCACCCACCCAGCACGAGGCATACCACCAAACTACACCGCTGTAAGCTTAACTGAACGGTATTGGGGTTAAAGGGCGATTGCCCAGTCTGTTGGCTATTCCGTGATCCGTCGCTAGGGTTTGCATCAGGTTTGACCTGCATCTCACGCCACGGGATTCCGCGGCACCCGCAGATACTGATCCGCGCCCGGCATCGGCTGTGGACCCGAAGGACGGCTCATGCGGCACACCCCCGCTTCCCCCGCACGCAGGCGGCTCGCCCAAGCCGGACTGGCCGTTGCCCTGACGCTCGCGGGAGCCGTGATAGTGCAGCCCTCGGCCGCCTTCGCGGCCAGTACGACACTGATGGTCTCCACCACCGCCGACATCGCCGCCGGTTCGGCGGCGTGTGGCAGCAACGCCACCACGCCGCCGTCACCACTGAGCCTGCGTGAGGCAACCTGCCTCGCCGACAACATCAGCCTGAGCACGGGCAACGCCATCACGATCAACGTGCCGGCCGGCACCTACAACCTCACCAGCGGCGAGCTGCAGCCAGGTTCCAACGGCAATGCCACCATCACCATCACCGGGGCAGGCGCGGGCGCCACGGTGGTGAACGCCGGCAGAGCCAGCCGGGTCTTCGACCTCGACGCCAACGTGGTGGGCGGGGTGACGGCCGACATCTCCGGCCTGACGATCACCGGTGGAAGTGACAGCTCGTTCGGCGGCGGCGGCATCATCGGTGGCTCGGCCAGCGCGACCACTGGTGACACGCTCACCCTCAATGCCGTCACGGTCACCGACAACGCCTCGTCCGTGGGATCACCCGCGGCCACCAACAAGTTCGGCGGCGGCGTGCAGTTCGCCGGCGGCTCGCTGACCATCACCAACTCCACGATCAGCAACAACACCTCGAACTCCAGCCCGGGCACCGGCGTGGCCTACGGAGCCCAGGGTTCCGCCGCGGGTGAGCACCTCACCATCAGCAACACCACGTTCAGCGGCAACTACGGAACCAACACCGCCGGAACGGCGCAGAACAACGGCGGCGCGCTCTACGTCAAGACGGCCGTCGGCGGCACCAGCTACGACGTCACCGACTCGCGCTTCGTGAACAACTCGATCACCTCGAGCACCGGCGGCGCGACCGGCGGTGCCATCCTCGCGGGCAGCGGCACCCTGAACGTCAGTGGCTCGACCTTCACCGGAAACACGGTCAGCGGAGGCAACGCCCAGACCGGTGGCGCCATCCAGCTGAACAACGCCACCGCCGGCCTGCACTACAACCGGTTCACCCAGAACGTCGCCAGCACCGGATCGGCACTGGCCGCCAACGCCAGCACGGTCGACGCGGCCAGCAACTGGTGGGGCTGCAACACCGGTCCGGACACGACCGGCTGTGACACGGTGTCGGGCGGCGCGACCGTCGTGCCCCGCCTCGTCCTGACGGCCAGCGCCTCGCCCGCCACGATCGTCGGCCCGAATGCCACCTCCACGATCACCGCCGGGTTCACAACCGACTCCCTCGGCGCGACGGTGGGCGGCGCGCAGCTCACCGCGTTCGCCGGCCAGCCGATTCAGTGGCAGGACCCGCAGCCGGGCGACGCGACGGTGAGCTCCGCGGCGACCGCGGTCAGCTCCGGCCAGTCGAGCACCACCTACAACTCCCACACCGGCAGCGGCCCGGGCCACGTGCTGGCCACCTTCGACAACGCCACCGTCACCGCGGCGATCACCGTGAACCAGGCGCCGGCGATCACCAGCGGCAACACCGCGGCCTTCGACATCGGCCAGACCGGCTCGTTCACCGTCACCACCACCGGTTACCCGACGGCAAGCATCACACAATCCGGCACGCTGCCGAACGGCCTCACCTTCGTCGACAACGGCGACGGCACGGCCACCCTGAGCGGCACCCCGGCGGCCGGTAGCGGCGGCACCTACCCGCTGTCGGTCACCGCCGCCAACGGGGTCAACCCGGACGCCACCCAGACCCTGACCGTCAGCGTGGACCAGCCACCGGCCTTCACCAGCCCCCCGTCAGCCACCTTCACGGCGGGCTCCGTGGCTAGCTTTACGGTCACCACGTCGGGATCACCGACCGCGACCGTCAGCCGGACCGGCGGCACCCTACCGTCCGGCCTGAGTTTCGCGGCCGGGTCCGGTGGCACCGCTACCATCTCGGGCACCCCGGCGGCCGGAACGGGCGGCACCTACTCTGTGACGCTGTCGGCCACCAACCGGGTCAACCCGGACGCCACCCAGACCCTCACCATCACCGTCCAGCAGGCACCGGCCGTCACGGCCAACCCGTCCAGCCAGACGGTGAACCCCGGAGCCTCGGTGACGTTCAGCGCCGCCGCTAGCGGGTACCCGACGCCGACGGTCCAGTGGCAGCGCTCCACCGACGGCGGCGCCAGCTTCAGCAACATCGCCGGCGCGACGAGTACCGGCTACACCCTTACCACGGCCGGAGCCGACAGCGGCAAGAGGTACCGGGCCGTCTTCACCAACGTGGTGAGCTCGGCGACCACCACCGCGGCCACCCTGACCGTCGGCTCCGCGCCGACCGTCAGCAGCTCCAACACCACCACCTTCGAGGTCGGCACCGCCGGCAGCTTCACGGTCACCACCGCTGGCTTCCCGGACCCGACGCTGACCACCAGCGGCACTATGCCGAGCTGGCTGACCTTCACCGACCGGGGCGACGGTACGGCGACGCTGACCGGTACCCCGCCGGTGGGCGCGGGCGGCAGCTATCCCTTCACGGTGCTGGCCGACAATGGGTTCAGCCCGTCCGACAGCCAGGCCTTCACCCTGAACGTCGACGAGTCCCCGACCATCACCAGCGCCGACTCCGCGACCTTCACGGTGGGCGCCGCCTCCAGCTTCGCCGTGACGACCAGTGCCGGCTTCCCGGTCGCGACCACCGTCACCGAGTCCGGCACCCTGCCCGGCGGCATCACCTTCACCGCGAACGGCAGTGGCGGCGCGACCCTGTCGGGAACTCCGGCGGCCGGTACGGGCGGCAGCTACCCGATCGCCATCAGCGCCTCCGCCACCGGCGGCAGCACGTCGGCGCGGACCCAGAGCTTCACGCTCACGGTGACCGAGCCGCCGACGATCACCAGCACGGACTCGGCGACTTTCACCGTCGGCCAGGCCGGCTCCTTCACGGTGCGGACCGCCGGCGGGAAGCCCAGCGGCCCCGGTGACATCACGCTGACCGAATCCGGCGCCCTGCCGACCGGCGTCACGTTCGCCGACCAGGGCGACGGCACGGCAGTGCTCTCGGGCAGTCCGGCCCTCGACACCGGCGGCAGCTACCCGTTTGCCATCACCGCCACCAACGGCGTGGGCCCGGACGCGACCCAGTCCTTCACGCTCACCGTGCGCCAGCCGCCGCGGTTCACCAGCACGAACCACGTCACGTTCACCCTCGGTGCCGCGGCCGCCTTCACCGTCACCACGTCCAGCGGTGTACCGGCCACGCCGGTCACCATCACGGTGACCGACCCGACCGCGCTGCCGGCCGGCATCACCCTCGTCGACCAGGGCGACGGCACCGCGATCCTGGGCGGCACCCCGACGGCCGGCGGGGTGTTCCACTTCAGCCTGAGGGCCGGTAACACGGTGGCGCCGGACGCGACCCAGAGCTTCACGGTCACCGTCAACGAGGCGCCGAGCATCACCAGCGCCGACCACACGACGTTCACCGTCGGCACCAGTGGCACGTTCACGGTGATCACCAACGCGGGTACGCCGGCGGCGACGACGCTGAGCGAGACCGGAAGCCTTCCGCGCGGCGTCACCTTCGCCGGCCGGGGCAACGGTACGGCGACGCTCTCGGGCACGCCGGCCACCGGAACGGGCGGCGTCTACAGCCTCACCATCCGCGCGAAGAATGCCGGCCTGCCGGCAACGAGCCAGTCGTTCACGCTGACGGTCACCGAATCGGCCGTCGTCACGAGCGCGAATCACACGACGTTCACCGCTGGTACGCACGGGTCGTTCACTTTCACCACCTCAGGTGATTACCCGGCCCCGCCGCGGTTGTCGGCCAGCGGGAACCTGCCCGACGGCGTGACCTTCGTGGCGCACCCGGACGGCACGGCGACGCTGTCCGGCACCGCGATGGCCGGCGGGGTGTACCCGCTGACCATCACGGCATCGAAGAACGTGCTCCCGCAGGCCCAGAACGCGCGTGCGGCCAGGAGCGTCCAGCGTGCGGCCGCGTCCACGTCGGACATCAGCCAGTCGTTCACCCTCACCGTGAACGCGCCGCCGACGATCACCAGCCAGCCCAAGGCCACCTTTCCGGCAGGACTGGCCGATACCTTCACCGTCACCACGAGGGCCGGCGTTCCGGCGCCGACCACGCTGAGCGCGACGGGGCCGTTGCCCGAGGGCATCACGTTCACGCCGAACGCCGACGGCACCGCGACGCTGTCCGGCACCGCGACGGCCTCGGCGCTCAATACGTACCCGATCACCCTCACCGCGTCCAACGGCGTGGACCCGGACGCAACGCAGGCCTTCGAGCTCACCATCGCGCCGCCGCCGGTGCTCCCGTCGCCGCCGCCGGTGCTCCTGGTGGCCGCCTCGCCGGCCGAGCCGATCGGCCTCAGTGGCGGTGGCACGCCGATCAGCGGCACGCCGATCAGCGGCGGCGGTGGTGCAGGCGGCCTCGCAAACACCGGCCCGGACACCGACCCCCGTAGCACGGCCGGCTATGCCGCGCTGCTGATGCTCACCGGCTTCTCGCTGCTGTTCCTCAGCCGCCGTCGCCATCGCGGCGGCGCGCTGTAGCGCACCGCGGCGATAACCAACGAAACGCCGCTGCTGTGCGTACGGGCCGTCTTCGGTAAGCCCGATAAATCGGTTGCGCGGTCGACTAGCGTTGACAAATCGTGACTGCCGATTCGATTCTGGCGACCGAACAAGCCCACCTACTACAGTCCCTCGCCTGCCTCGACGAGATGCGGGACGCGGCCGAGCGTATCGCCGACTACGGCGTCGATGCCCTTGCCAGTGAGGGGCTCGGCAGGATGCGTGCCGCGCGCATCCAGCACCTCGCTGCCGATGCCTCGGCGCCACCGTTCTTCGGGCGCACCGATCGCGAGGCCGAGGCCGAGCACCCGTCCGGCGAGGTCTTTCACATCGGCCGCCGGCATATCCGCGACGACTCCGGTGACCCGATGGTGGTGGACTGGCGCGCTCCCATCGCCCGGCCGTTCTACCGCGCGTCGACGGTGGACCGGCAGGGTGTGCGCTTACGCCGACGGTTCGGCTTCGCGGACGGCCGGCTGACGTCCTTCGAGGACGAGCGGCTGGACGCCGGTGAGGAGCTGGGGCTGGCCTCGGACCTGCTGCGCGAAGAGATCGAGCGTCCCCGGGTCGGCCCGATGCGCGACATCGTCGCGACGATCCAGCCTGACCAGGACGAGCTGGTGCGGGCGGATCTCGACACCTCGCTGTGCATCCAGGGCGCGCCCGGCACCGGCAAGACGGCGGTCGGCCTGCACCGGGCGGCGTACCTGCTCTACAGCTATCCGGAGCGGCTGCGTCGTTCCGGCGTGCTGGTGGTCGGTCCGAACTCGGCGTTCCTGCGCTACATCGCCCAGGTGCTGCCGGCCCTCGGCGAGAACGGCATCCAGCAGACGACCGTGGACCAGCTCGTCGCGCACGTGCCGGCAACCCGGCAGGAGCCGGTCGAGGTGGCGGTGCTCAAAGGCGATGCCCGGATGGCCGACCTGCTGCGCCGGGCCGTGTTCAGCTATATCGCCAAGCCGGTGGACGACGTGGTCCCCATCGTGGGGACGCGGCGCTACCGGATTCCGGTGGAGCGGGTACGGCGCTATGTCGACGACGCGCGACGTTCACTGGCGGCCGGTGAGCTGCGCTGGGATTCGGCGCGCGAGCGGCTGCGGAACCTGCTCGCCCAGGACGTCCGGCGGCAACGCGAGGACGTGGGCGG
Organism: Jatrophihabitans lederbergiae; assembly: GCF_031845305.1. Classification (NCBI taxonomy): domain Bacteria; kingdom Bacillati; phylum Actinomycetota; class Actinomycetes; order Jatrophihabitantales; family Jatrophihabitantaceae; genus Jatrophihabitans; species Jatrophihabitans lederbergiae. The sequence continues at coordinate 6,019 of NZ_JAVREH010000024.1, forward strand.
CGCCCCGTCGGACAGCGAGACCCGCAAGGTCGCCAGGTCCCAGCAGGTGCGGGAGTTCGTGGACAGCGTCTGGCCTGCGCTCGACCCCCGGGCGGTGCTGGTGCGGCTGTACACCGATCCGGCCTTCGCCCGGCGCTGCACGGGCACCTCGCTCACCGACGAGGAGCTGGCGCTGCTCGCCTGGACCGGTGCCCCGCCCCGCACGCCGCGGCTGGCGAAGTTCTCGGCGGCGGATCAGGTACTGGTCGATGAGCTGACGGGGCTTCTCAGCAGCAATGACGCCTACGTGCACGTGGTGGTGGACGAGGCGCAGGATCTGTCCCCGATGCAGTGCCGGGCGGTCGCCAGGCGCTGCCCGCTGGGCTCGATCACCGTGCTCGGCGACGTGGCGCAGGCAACCGCGCCCTGGGCCGCGGGCTCCTGGCCGGTCACGTTGACGCACCTGGGCCAGCCGCACGCCGTCGTCCGTCCGCTGACCATCGGCTACCGGGTGCCGGGTGAGGTGCTGGAGGTGGCGAACCGGCTGCTAGCGCACATCGCCCCGAATGTTCCGCCGGCCTCGTCCGTGCGTGCCGGCGGGGACGCGCTGACGTACTCCACGGATGTGGCAACGGCCGTCCGCCGGTGCCTCGCCGTGGCGGGATCCATTGCCGTCATCGTGCCGGACGCCCGGGCGGACGCCGTGCTCGGTGAACTGGCCTCAGCCGGGATCGAGGCGGCCACCCTGGCCGAGGAGCTGGGCCACCGGGTGACGGTGGTGCCGGCCACGGCCGCCAAGGGCCTGGAGTACGACTCGGTGGTGCTGGTCGAGCCCGCGGAGATCGTGGCCGCGGAACCGACTCGGGTCGGCGGGCTGCGCCGGCTGTACGTGGCGTGGACGAGGGCGGTCTCGCGGCTGGCGGTGGTCCATCAGCAGCCGCTGCCCGAGGAGCTGACCGAGCCGATGGAGCACCGCGAACCAGCCGGCCTCATCGGCTAACGGTTATCCGCTAACGGCTAACGGCTAACGGCTAACGGTTATCCGCTAACGGCTGCGGCGGGCGGCCCGGGCCGCGATCTTCTCCCGGCGGAGGGCGGTGGCCTGGGTGCGCTCGCGCCGGGACCGTTCCTCGCGGATCGCCTCGCCGGTCCCCAACGCGTACCCGGCCTTGTACAGCCGGTGCTCGGTCGTCTCGGTCATGTAGCCGATCGCGTAGATGAGTCCCATCAGCCCGCCGCCCAGGGCACTCATACCCCTGATCCAGAACGGTCCCGGAATGAAGATCAGGACGGCGGCGATCAGCGGTGACATCTGCAGCAGCGAGCGCAGGACGTGTCGCAGCCACCAGGTGCGCGAGGTGGTGTCGTGCAGCACCCAGGCGCGCAGTTCCGCCGGAAGCCGGGCGCCGAAGGAGTACCTGAGCCACTGCCACGGGCTCGGCCGGCGGCGAACAGTCGGTTCTGTCATGACACCTCCCCTGGTCGGCTGGCGTCTTCTTCGGTAACCAGGTTACGGCTCGTAGCACCGGCGGATGCGACCATCGGCCTGCGAAGGTAAGGCGGATGTGAAACGATTCGGCGCCCTACCGTCCACTGATCAGGAACCGCCACCATGAACGAGAGCTTCGGTCCGCCTCGCCCCGCCGCTCAGGCCTGGTACCCGCTACCGGCGGCGCCCCGTCCGCCGGAGGCAGTGGACGAGGGTTGGCCATCGCCAGCTTCGTGCTGTCGGCACTCGCGCTGGTCGGTGTCCTCGCGGTCGCTGCGTGGGTGATCTTCGTCGGCCCCGGGGGTGGCAGCGGCGCCAGCGTGCCGCTGACCGGTCAGCTGCCCCGGTCAGCCGCCGGAGCCGCCCTCGCCGGCAGTGATCTGTCCGCTGCCGTCACCGCCCGCGTCCGCCAGGACGGCGGCGACGTCGCGGAAATGACCTGCCCTCGGACCCCCAAGGTCGGCCAGGGAGTGGTCACCGTCTGCCATGGCGTGATCAGCGGATCGGACTACGCGGTCGTCGTGTACTTCGAGACTGCGGACGGCCGCTTCACCCTCGAGCCGGTGTGACACCCGGACAGGGGCGAAACAGCCCGCGCCTCAGCCTTGGGTGATGTAGCTCTCCAGCTGTCCCCGGGCCGTCTCAAGGTCCCGGATCCGGGCGGCTACCACGTCGCCGATACTCACGATGCCGGCCAGCTCGCCGCCGTCCAGCACCGGGACGTGCCGGATTCGCCGTTCGGTCATGGCGACGCTGATCCGGTCCACCGAGTCGGCCGGCTCGCACGTGAAGAGCTCGGTCGTCATCAGGTCGGCCACGGAGGCGTCGAGCACCCCCGCGCCCTCGCTGTTCAGCCCCCGCACGACGTCCCGCTCGGAGACGATGCCGATCGGACGGTCATGCTCCACCACCACGACGGCGCCGATCCGGTTCTCGGCCAGCACCGCGGCGAGTTCGGCTGCCGAGGCCTCCGGCGCGATGGTCAGCACCGCGGCTCCCTTGCTTCGCAGTATGTCGGCGATGATCATGCGACCTCCCGGACCCGGCCCTGCTCGTCCCGGCCTGTACCTGCACCCGGGAGTGGAACGCTAGTCACTGCGGAGGCGCCGCGAAAGGGGACTGCGGTCAGCCGCGAAAGGCGACTGCGGGTCAGCGGTAGCGGAAGCCGTCCAGAAAGCGCCGGAACACCCCGCCCTGGCGGGGTAGCGGCGCGGCGGGCGGGGGCGGCGTGGCACGCTGCCGGGCGATCGGCTGGTCGTAGTCCGTCCGTGTGATGGCGTCGACGACCTGGGCCTCGCTGAAGTCCTCGGAGCCTTCGATCTGCGGTACGAAACCGACCAACACGCCGTTACGCATCACCTGCGCCTCGAGGCCCGCTGTGCCGTCGGTGTCCCACTCGGCCTCCCGCCCGTCGCCCAGGGCAACCCGCACTCCGAACCGATACACGCCGGCGTGCGCAAGCTGGGCGTCCATCCCCCGGTCGCGCAGCGCGTCCACCACCCGGCGGGCTCTGTTCTCGTCCATCGCCTCACAGTACGGCGGGCCACCAGGCCGGATGGTGCCGGCAAGTCGCTGCGGCAGCCGCGGAGTCATGCTGGAAATCCTCGGTGTTACCGATGAGTACATGGCGTGCGCCACAGCAGGCCCGGCTTCGTGCGACTATGTGGGCAAGCAATGGCTTCGGGTGCTCGACACCCCTGAGTCGCCGGTCGCCGCACATTGCCTTGGCAGAGCAAAGCAGCACCCAGCGGCGATCCCGTGGCGGTGCTCAGAACGCGAGGAGCGTAGATGTCGCTGCACCATGAAGTCCTTCCGGAGCCGGACCTGATCCAGCTGCTGACTCCCGAGGGCATCCGGGTCGAGCACCCGGACTATCCGTTGACGATCACCGACGACGAGATCAAGTCGCTGTACCGGGACCTGGTGCTGGTGCGCCGGTTCGACGGCGAGGCGACCGCGTTGCAGCGTCAGGGTGAACTCGGTCTGTGGGCCTCCTGCCTCGGCCAGGAAGCGGCCCAGGTCGGCCCGGGTCGCGCGATGCGCACCCAGGACATGGCGTTTCCCACCTACCGCGAGCACGGTGTGGCCTGGTGCCGTGATGTCGACCCGCTGACCTTGCTCGGCATGTTCCGCGGTGTCAGCCTCGGCGGCTGGAATCCCAACGACAACAACTTCAACCTGTACACGATCGTGCTCGGCGCGCAGACGCTGCACGCGGTCGGCTACGCGATGGGCGTCACCCGCGACGGGGCCGTCGGCACCGGCGAGGCCGACCGCGACACCGCGGTCCTGGCCTTCTTCGGCGACGGCGCGTCCAGCCAGGGTGACGTCAACGAGGCGTTCATCTGGGCGGCCGCGGCGAATCTGCCCGTTGTCTTCTACTGCCAGAACAACCAGTGGGCGATCTCTGAGGCGGTGGAGCGCCAGAGCCGGGTTCCGCTGTACCAGCGGGCCTCAGGATTCGGCTTCCCCGGCGTCCGCATCGACGGCAATGACGTCCTGGCCTGCCTTGCCGTGAGCAGGATGGCCCTGGACGACGCCCGCTCCGGACAGGGGCCGACGCTGATCGAGGCCTACACCTACCGGATGGGTGCGCACACCACGTCGGATGACCCGACCCGCTACCGGCTCACCGACGAGCTCGAGACCTGGCGGCTGCGGGATCCACTGGAGCGGGTTCGCGCCTACCTCGTCCGTGAGGCGGCCGTCGGTCAGGACTTCTTCGACGAGCTCGAGGCGGAGTCCGAGGCGCTGGCCGAACGCATCCGTGAGGCCTGCCGGACGCTGCCGGATCCGAGTCCGCTGTCCCCCTTCGACCACGTGTACGCCGAGCAGACCGACGAGCTTGCCGAGCAACGTGCCGACTACGCCGACTACCTGAACTCCTTCGAAGGGTCAGGCCATAAATGAGTGAGCATCGCAGTGAGCGTCAGCGAGCGAGGAGCGGAGCGAAAGTAGCGCCGAGTGAGCATCGCAGTGAGCGTCAGCGAGCGAGGAGCGGAGCGAAGGTAGCGATGAGCGCTTGCGCGAAGAGCGGAGACCGGAAATGACCACTTTGAGCATGGCGAACGCGCTGAATACGGCGCTGCGTGACCGCCTGGAGCACGACCCCAAGGTTCTCGTGATGGGCCTGGACGTCGGCAAGCTCGGCGGCGTCTTCCGGATCACCGACGGCCTGCAGAAGGACTTCGGCGAGGACCGCGTGATCGACGCACCGCTCGGCGAGTCGGGCATCATCGGGTCCGCGGTCGGCCTGGCCATCCGTGGCTACCGCCCGGTCTGTGAGATCCAGTTCGACGGCTTCGTCTACCCGGCGTTCGACCAGATCGTCAGCCAGCTGGCGAAGTTCCACAACCGCTCGCTGGGCATGGTCAAGATGCCCATCACCATCCGGATTCCCTACGGCGGCGGCATCGGCGCAGTGGAGCACCACTCCGAGTCACCCGAGGCCTACTTCGCCCACACCGCCGGCCTGAAGGTCGTCACCTGCTCCAATCCCTCGGACGCGTACTGGATGCTGCGCCAGTCCATCCAGAGCGACGACCCGGTGGTGTTCTTCGAACCGAAACGCCGCTACTGGGCCAAGGGCGAGGTGGACACCGCCGGAACGCCGGCCCTCCTGCACAAGGCGCACGTCGTCCGTCCGGGCAAGGACGCCACTTTGGTCGCGTACGGACCGATGGTGGCGACGGCGCTGGACGCCGCGAAGGCCGCCGCCGAGGACGGCCGCGAGCTGGAGGTAGTGGATCTGCGTTCGCTGTCACCGATCGACACCGACACCGTCGTGGAATCGGTCCGAAAGACCGGCCGGCTGGTGATCGTGCACGAGGCGTCGGTCAATCTGGGCATGGGCGCGGAGATCGCCGCCCGGGTGCAGGAGCGGGCCTTCTACTCCCTGGAGGCGCCGATCCTGCGGGTCGGTGGCTTCGACACTCCGTACCCGGCGAGTCGGATCGAAGAGGAGTGGTTGCCAGACGTCGACCGCATCCTCGACGCGGTCGACCGCACCTTCGTGTACTGAGCGCCGGAATCCAGGAGACATCTACCCGTGGCTGAACTGAAGCAATTCAAACTCCCCGATGTCGGCGAGGGATTGACCGAGGCCGACATCCTGCGCTGGGAAGTCAGGGTCGGCGACCCCGTCGTGGTGAACCAGGTGCTTGTCGAGGTCGAGACCGCCAAGGCCGCCGTCGAGCTGCCGTCGCCCTTCGCCGGCGTGGTGCACGAGCTGCACTTCGCCGAGGGCACCACCGTCGACGTCGGGCAGCCGATCATCACCATCCGGGTGGGCGCGGGCGAGCTGCCGTCGGACGCGGCCCAGCCGGTGAACGGCAGCGGCCCGACGCAGCCCCTGGTCGGCGGCGGCGCGGAGGACATGATTCCGACCCCGCCGGCCGATGGCGGCGTGTCCCCCGATGGCACGGACAGCAGCGGCCCGTCCGCGCCGGCCGTCGAGCGGCAGGCGGTGCTGGTCGGGTACGGCGTCTCCGGCGAGCGGGCGCGGCGCCGCAAGCGGTCACAGCCGTCCGCCGCATTGCCGGCGCCGAGCGCCAACCCGGCGTTCGACGTCACCCCGGGCACCACCGCGGCCGTCGCGGTCGTCAACCCGGACCGGACGGTGCTGGCGAAGCCGCCGGTTCGCAAGCTGGCGAAGAGCCTGGGCGTCGATCTCAGCACGGTGATCGCCACCGGACCGAACGGCACCATCTCGCGGGAGGACGTGCAGCAGGCGATCTCGATGCCACCGGCAGCGACGGCGGTGCCCGCGCGGGGGGCGGAGACGCGCATCCCGATCAAGGGGGTGCGCAAGCACACCGCCGCGGCGATGGTGGCCTCGGCCTTCACCGCCCCGCACGTCACCGAGTTCATCACCGTCGACGTGTCCGAGATGATGGAGCTGCGCAAGCGCATCGAGGCCCGTGCTGAATTCAAGGGCGTCAAGGTGTCACCGCTGCTGTTCGTGGCGCGGGCGGTGTTGTGGGCGGCCGAGCGGACGCCGATCATCAACTCCACCTGGGACGAGGCGGCCGGCGAGATCGTGATCAAGCATCACGTCAACCTCGGCATCGCGGCGGCCACCGAACGGGGCCTGATCGTCCCGAACATCAAGAACTCGGGCGCGCTGTCGCTGCTGGAGCTGGCCGGTGCGCTCACCGACCTCACCGAGACGGCGCGTTCGGGCAAGACCGCGCCCGCGGACATGAGTGGCGGAACCTTCACGATCACCAACGTCGGCGTGTTCGGTATCGACACCGGTACGCCCATCCTCAACCCCGGAGAGGCCGCGATCCTGGCCTTCGGCGCGATCCGCCGGCAGCCCTGGGTTGTCGGTACCGGGGACGACGAGCGGATCGAACCGCGTTGGATCACCCAGCTGGCGGTGTCCTTCGACCACCGCTCGGTGGACGGCCAGCAGGGCTCGGAGTTCCTCGCGGACGTCGCGGCCGTGCTGCGGGACCCGGGGCTTGCCCTGCTCTAGCAACGAGCTGCGCGATCAGGGGCCGTCGGACCGCTACTGCGGCTCGACGGCCCTTGTGCTGCTGGCCGATTCTGCTGAGCCTTGAGGGTCGAGAAGATCAGCCGGGCAGGTTCGATTCGATCGCGCTGACCACGCGCTCGTCCTCGGGCTCGGTGCGTGGATCGAAGCGGGCCACCACCTCGCCCGACGGCGCGATCAGGAACTTCTCGAAGTTCCAGCGGATGTCGCCGGTGTAGCCCTCGGCGTCCGGCACGTCGACCAACTCGGCGTAGAGGGGGTGCCGCTGGGGTCCGTTGACGTCCACCTTCTGTGTGAGCGGGAAGCTGACCCCGTACGTGGTCGAGCAGAACTCGGCGATCTCGGCATCCGTGCCTGGCTCCTGGCCGGCGAACTGGTTGCAGGGAATTCCGAGCACGGTGAAGCCACGGCTGCCGAATTGTTCCTGCAGTCGCTCCAGGCCCTCGTACTGCGGGGTGAGCCCGCACTTGGACGCCACGTTCACGACCAGCGTCGCCATGTTGGGACGCGGCGCGATGGTGGCGTCTGAATCGCCGCTCAGTGGAGCGATAGCTACCTCGTGAATCGACATGGGTCCAGCTTAGGGTGGGGTGCGCCGATGCCGCCGGCCTGTCCGGACGGCAGGCCGCGAGCGCCGAAACCAAGCTGTTCGGGATGGCGCCGACCTCACAACCCAGCGCGGCCGATCACCGCTGAGCGAAATTGCGAGGAAACGGCGCCCGGAGGTTCTAGCGTCTGGACGTGGACATCATCGAAGTGATCCCCGGCCTACACCTGCTCCCGCTGGGCATCAGCAACGCCTACGTGTGGCACGACAAGGGCGGCACAACGCTCGTCGACACCGGGCCGCCCGGCAGCGGACCCGCGATCAGAGCCGCGCTGGAAGACCTCGGGCTGCCGCGCGAGGAGCTACGGCGCATCGTTCTCACTCACTTCCACGACGACCACGCAGGCTCGGCTGCCGACCTGGCGGAGTGGGCGGGCGTCCCGGTCATCGCGGGAGCCGCCGACGCACCGTTCGTGCGAGGCGAGGACGGTCCACCGCCCGCGTTCACGCCCGCGGAGCAGCAGTGGCACGCCGTTGTCGCCGCGGACCTGCGCCCGGCGCCACCCTGTCCCGTCGATCAGGAGGTCACGGATCAGGACGTCCTGCAACTGGGCAGCGGGGCTGTCGTGCTCTCGGTGCCGGGCCACACCCCGGGCAGCATCGCCCTACACCTCCCGGAGGCCGGAGTGCTGCTCACCGGGGACACCATCGCCGAGCACCAGGGCGGCGTGGTGCTCGGACCCTTCAACACCGATCGCCACCAAGCCTGGCGGTCGCTGGAACGCCTCGTGGCCCTGGACGTCGACGTCGCCTGCTTCGGCCACGGCCAGCCGGTCATCGGCTCCGCCCACCAGGTCCTGCGCGCGGCCACCGACCCGTTCGGCTGAGCCCCCGCGGCCAGTGCGCCGCGGAGACGAGTGGTCTTGCTCGTCCATGCGGCACCATCTCGGGCGACGCCGCCCTTGTCAGTGCGCGTGCGCGTCGTTGGTGGGGACCGGATCGGGCAGGGATCGGACTTCAATGGCTCCGCCGGCGACGGCACAGGGCGTGTGGGCGACTAGGCGAACCGCCTCGTCGAGGTCGACTGCCTCCAGCAGGCTGAACCCGACCAGTGGTGCGCCTGCGGTGGCGAAGGGACCGGGGCTCGTGTGTGGTGTGCCGGCCGGGGTTCGTACCACCGTGGGATCGCCGACTACCGAGATGAATGCGCCTCGCTGCCGCAGCATGTCGTCCTGAGCGAGCAGCTCGGAGCGCTGGCTCTCGGACAGGACGAGCCAGTCTTCTTCTCGGCCGTAGGCGAGGCAGAGGAACTTCATCGGTAGTCGTTCTCCTTCAAGCACTCTGCAGATTTCACCAAGTCGCGCTGTCCTTGCCGATCAATGCGAGCCAACATGACCCGACGCTACTGCTCGGCGCCGACAAGCCGCCGGGCTGCCTCTGACGTTCGTGGATTTGTGACGGCAGCGTCGCCGTGCTCCGGCCGCCGTCCGACTCAACCGGTGGGGTACCCAAAGGAGCCGGCGGTGATGTCACCGTAGATACGCGCGGCAAGCGCGGAGGCGTCGTCGTCCGGATCGGTCAGCACGTGACGACCGTCGATCTCCGCGTCGGCGAACTGCAGGTACATGTGGCGGGCCGCCGCGAGGTCGGTGAAACCATGATCGGTGCGGGTGCGGACCCGCTCGAGACAAGTCTCGAGCGGAGGCAACAACGTCACGTAGTGGATCTGTTTCAGTCCCGTTCGTCGAGCGAAGGTCGGCAAGAACCACGGTCCCACCACGCCGTCGTAGACAACCCAGCAATGCCGACTGAGCCAGCCGGCGGCTGCGGCCGCTGCCTCGATGACGACAGTGTTCTGCTGATCAGATTCTGGCAGCCAGGGTGGGATGTAGCCACGTTTCAAGAATCCGAAGAACTCATCACCGGCAACGACCGCGCTCGGTTCCACCATGTCGGCGAGCTGCGATGACACCGACGACTTCCCGGCTCCAGGGGGACCGGTCACCACGATCAGCTCGCCCATGAACGCATTCTCGCCGAATCGCGCCCCTCGGCCAACGCGGTTGGTCACCCGGCTGGAGAACCGCGGCCTGCTGCAGCGCCGCAGCGTGCAGTCCGAGCTTGCCCACTCGTCTCGGCACTCGATCGCCTGGAATAAGGCTGATGTCTCGTAACGTTAGGCATAACGAAGCCACTACTGTGGTTTCGTAAGGTCAGACAGCTAAGCTGTCTGATAAATCGGGACAAGAAGCAGCAGTTGATCGAACAGAACGTGTTCGATGGGCTTGCCCGGTGCAAGCGGCAACGGCGTCACTTATCACGAAGGGCAACATCATGACGAACCTGAAGCAGAAGATCCGCGCTCGCCGGGCGTACCGCCAGTACGAGCGTGCGGTCCTCACCGCCACGCCGAGCATGCGGACCGAGTTGCTCGCTATGGCAGCGCATCAGAACTACAACCGCTGAGCAACTCTGCGGCGCGCGACTGTGCTGCACACCAAGGGCCGTCCTCCTCACGAGGGCGGCCTTTCGGCTGCCCGGAGCCGTCCCACGCTCACTTCCAGGTACGGAATCGCGTTCCGTCCCCGGTGGTTGGGTATCCACGTGACTCTTCAGCGATCAGCCCGCGTGCGGGCGCCGGAGTTTCCGGCAGGCACCTGGTTCAACGTCGACACCGCCCTCAGCCTCAAGGGCGTGCGTGGCAAGGTCGTGCTGCTCGACTTCTGGACGTTCTGCTGCGCCAACTGCCTGCACGTCATCGATGAACTCCGGGAGCTGGAGAGCCGGTTCGCCGACGAGCTGGTCATTGTCGGGGTGCACTCCCCCAAGTTCGAGCACGAGAAGTCCGACACCGCTGTGGCAGCGGCGGTCCAGCGCTACGGCGTCGAGCATCCGGTCCTCAACGACCCCGCGCTGCACCTGTGGCAGCAGTACGCGGTGCGCGCGTGGCCGACCCTGGTGCTCGTCGACCCGAACGGCTATGTGGTGGCGCAGGCAGCCGGCGAGGGACAGGTTTCCTCGCTCGGACTGCTGATCAGCGAACTCGTGGCCGAGCACGACGCCGCCGGAACCCTGCGCCGCGGCGACAATCCGTACCGTCCGCGCAAGCCGGAGCCCGGCGACCTGCGCTTTCCCGCCAAGGCCATCCGGTTGGCGGACTCCCTGCTCATTGCCGATGCCGGGCACCACCAGCTGGTCGAAACCGAACTGGACGGGTCCACCGTCCGGCGCCGGATCGGCACCGGCGAGCGCGGGAACGACGGGCAACGCCTGGCCGAGCCCAATGGCCTGACCGCCCTGCCTCCCGAACTGGCGGCCGAGGTCGGCTTCGACGTTGTCGTCGCCGACACCGCCAACCACCAGCTGCGCGGGGTGCGACTGTCCGACGGCTCGATCGAGCGCACCGTTGACCTGCCGGCCGGCCTGGCGGGGCGGACGACGGTCACCGGTGCCGTGCCCGCGGTGCTGTCACCGTGGGACGTCGCCTGGTGGCCCGCGGCGGGAGTGGTCGCCATCGCTGCCGCCGGCGTCCACCTGCTGCTGGGCTGGAACCCGCGTACCGATGCGGTGAGCATCCTGGCCGGCACCACCGTCGAGGGCCTGAAGGACGGGCCTGCCCTGGACGGGTGGCTCGCACAGCCTTCCGGCCTCGCCGTATCCGGGGAGCGACTGTGGTTCGCCGACTCCGAGAACTCGGCGCTGCGCTACCTCACCGTCGACGGGCAGTTGCACACCGCCGTGGGTGAGGGGCTGTTCGACTTCGGTCACGTCGATGGCCCCGCGGCCAAGGCCCGGCTGCAGCACCCACTGGGCGTCGCGGTCCTGGCGGACGGCTCCATCGCCGTCGCGGACACCTACAACTCCAGCATCCGATGCTACGACCCGGTCACGGACGAGGTCGGCACGCTTGCCACCGACCTGGCGGAGCCGTCCGGGCTCGTGCTGGTCGGCGGCGAGCTGGTGGTGGTGGAATCCGCCGCACACCAGCTGGTGCGGCCGGTGACCGCCGGACGGCTGACGCAGGTGCTGGCCGATCCACTCCGCACCCAGCGCCCGGTCACCGACCTGCGCGACGGGGTGCTCGAACTGAGCGTGCCGTTCGTTCCGCCGCCCGGCCGCAAGCTCGATGACCGGTACGGGCCCTCGACGCGGCTGACGGTGAGCGCCTCTCCTCCCACACTGCTCGCGGACGGCGCCGGCTCCGGGACGGAGCTGGCTCGGACGCTGGTGCTGACGGGCCACCCCGGGGACGAGGGCGTCTTGCACGTCACGGCCCAGGCCGCCTCGTGTGACGACGACCCGGCCAACGTTCATCCCGCGTGCCACCTCGCGCGCCAGGACTGGGGCGTCCCCGTCCGGATCAGCGCGAGCGGTGAAACCGAGCTTCACCTTCCGCTGTTGGGGTGATCCTGCTGCGACGGACCGACCAGCTTCGCGCGAAGTGCTTCGGTGTCCCGCTCCGTCCAGCCGTGCGAAGCCAGCCAGCCGAGCACGCTGCCGTACTCGGCCCGCACAGCCGAGAGCACTGCTTCCATCACCTCGGCACTGGCGGTCGGGATCTGATCCGGCTGGGTCACCTCGCGGTCGTAGAGGTCGCTGCGCGCCAGGTGCGCGAGGATCAGCGCCATCTGTGACTGGGTGAGGGCGTAGTCGGCCGCGACGCTCTCCGGGGGAACGCCGACGATCGTCAGGGCCAGCGCGACGACGACCCCGGTTCGGTCCTTGCCCGCGGCGCAGTGCACCAGGGTGGCGCCGTCCGGCTCGGCGATCGCCCGCAGCGCGGCGACGATGGAGTCCGGCCGCCGGGTGAGGTAGCGCAGGTAGGAACTGACGACGGGTGCCCGATCGGGAGTCAGCTTGTCGCCCTGCCAGGGCAGCACCGGCTTCGCCGCGTCGTCGTCGGTGCTGTCCGCCGGATTCTCGTCGATGGCCACGACGTTCTCGGCGTTGCCGTCGGAGTCCGGATACAGCGACAGGTGGTGGACCACCACGTCCGGCTGGGCATGCAAAAGCCCGGGGGCCGCCCGCTCGACCTCGACGTCGGTGCGCAGGTCCACGACCCGGCGCACGCCGAGGTCACGTACCAGAGTCGTCACGTCCGTAGCGGTGAGGTGCTGCAGGTTGGCGGATCGGATCAGCGCGCCTGGCCGGATCGCCCGTCCATCCGCCGTGGTCATCCCGCCCACGTCGCGTACGTTGACCGCGCCCTCCAGCTGGATCCAGCGCGCCGTTACCGAACTCATGGCGACACCCTATCCAGCTAGAAGACGTCCTCGGAGACATCCATGATGGCGTTGTCGGTGCCCTCGACGATCTTGCGTCGCGACACCAGTTCGGGCAGCACATTGTTCGCGAAGAACCGGGCCACCGCCAGCTTGCCCTCGTAGAACGCCTTGTCCGAGGCTGACAGGCCGTTGCCGTCCAGCTTCTCCAGGGCAACCAGCGCCTGCCGCAGCAGCAGCCAGCCGATGACCAGGTCGCCGGCCGAGAGCAGCAGTCTGGTGGTGTTCAGTCCGACCTTGTAGATGTTGCGGATGTCGTCCTGGGTCGACGTCAGCTGCCCGATCATGGCGCCGACCATCGTGCCGACCTCGGACAGTGCCTTTCCGACGGCCTCACCCTCGACCTTGAGCCGCGCCTCGTCCCCGATCGAGTCGAGCGTGGCCTGGATCTCGGCGGACAGGGCGCCGAGCGCGGTGCCCTTGTCGCGGACGATCTTGCGGAAGAAGAAGTCCTGTCCCTGGATGGCTGTGGTGCCCTCGTACAGCGAGTCGATCTTGTTGTCGCGGATGTACTGCTCCAACGGGTAGTCCTGCAGGTAGCCGGAGCCACCGAAGACCTGCAGCGACTGGCCGAGCTGCTCGTAGGAGCGCTCCGAGCTGACGCCCTTGACGATCGGCAGCAGCAGGTCGTTGAGCCGCTCGTCGACCGACGCCTGCCGCTTCGCCTTCTCTCCAGCGGACGCCTCGCCGTCGGCCAGGCCACCGGGAACCTCGTTGCCCTTCTCGAACTCCGCGACCTGGATCTTGTCCTGCACGCTGGCCGCGTAGAGGGCGACCGCCCGCAGCCCCTCGGCGTACGCCTTCTGAGTCATCAGTTGGCGGCGGACGTCCGGATGGTTGATGATCGCCACCCGGGGAGCGGACTTGTCACCGGAACGGGTGAGGTCAGCGGACTGGATCCGGGTCTTGGCGTACTCGAGCGCGGCCAGGTAACCGGCCGAGAGCTCGGCGTAGGCCTTGCTGCCCACCATCATCCGGGCGTGCTCGATGACCTTGAACATCTGCGCGATGCCGTCGTGTACCTCGCCGAGCAGCCAGCCCTTGGCCGGGATGGTCTCGCCGAAGCGCATCTCGCACGTGGTCGACGCCTTCAGGCCCATCTTGTGCTCGACATTGGTCACCATCGCGCCGTTGCGGGTACCGAGTTCACCGGTCTGCCAGTCGAAGTCGTACTTCGGGACGATGAACAGTGACAGCCCCTTGGTGCCTGGTCCGGCGCCCTCCGGACGGGCCAGCACGTAATGGATGATGTTCTCGCTCATGTCGTGCTCGGCCGAGGTGATGAACCGCTTGACGCCCTCGATGTGCCAGCTGCCGTCGTCCTGCCTGCTCGCCTTTGTGCGGCCGGCGCCGACATCCGAGCCCGCGTCGGGCTCGGTCAGCACCATCGTCGCGCCCCACAGCCTGTCGACCATGAGCTGGCCGATCGCCTGCTGCTCCGGGGTGCCGAGCTCGTGGATGATGTTGGCGAAGGCCGGCCCGCAGTTGAACATCCACACCGCCGGGTTGGCGCCGAGCACCATCTCTCCGATGGACCACACCAGCGACCGCGGGGCCAGCGTGCCGCCGTAGGCCGGGGTGCACTCCAGGCGCCACCACTCGGCGTCCTGCCAGACCTTGTACGACTTCTTGAAGGCGGCCGGCATCATCACGGAGTTCGTGGCCGGGTCGAAGACGGGCGGGTTGCGGTCGGAGTCGACGTAGGAGTCGGCGAGCGGTCCCTCGGCCAGGGTGCGGACCTCGGCGAGGATGTCACGAGCGGTCTCGGCATCGATGTCGGCGAAGGGCCCCTTGCCCAGCCGGTCTCCGGTGCCCAGGACTTCGAACAGGTTGAACTCGATGTCTCGAAGGTTGCTCTTGTAATGGCCCATCGCCGCGCGTCTCCTTGTTACTGGTCAGTAGGAGAAGGGTATTACTGGCGAGTAGCCCTTGCAAGCGGGTCGTCCAAACCTGTGTATATCCGGCTAGCTGGCACTCCGGCGACCGGGCGGCTGCCGCGGGAAGGCCGGCTTGCCGGACTGCCGCGATAACCTCGGACACATGAAGCTGCGCGTATTCACCGAGCCCCAGCAGGGTGCCACTTACAGCCAACTGCTGACGGTCGCCAGAGCCACCGAGGACCTCGGCTTCGACGCCTTCTTCCGCTCGGACCACTACCTGCACATGGGCGATGTCAGCGGCTTGCCGGGTCCGACGGACGCGTGGATCACGCTCGCCGGACTTGCCCGCGAGACCAGCCGGATTCGCCTCGGGACCCTGGTCAGCCCGGCGACGTTCCGGCTTCCCGGCCCGCTGGCCATCAGCGTCGCCCAGATCGACGAGATGAGCGACGGCCGCGTCGAGCTGGGCCTCGGCGCGGGCTGGTTCGCCGAGGAGCACGCCGCCTATGGCATTCCCTTTCCCGGTCTCGCCGAGCGGTACCAGATCTTCGCGGAGCAACTCACCGTCATCGATGGCCTCTGGCGGGCACCGCTGGGCCAGACATTCGACTTCGCGGGCGAGCATTACACCCTCACCGGCGCTCCGGCCGTACCGAAGCCGGTCCAGTGGCCGCGGCCGCCGATCATCCTCGGCGGGGCGGGCAAGAAGCGCTCGGCCGCCCTGGCCGCCCGGTACGCCGACGAGTACAACGTCGGGTTCAAGCCGGTGGCCGAGACGAACGCGGTGTTCGACCGAATCCGCGCCGCCGTGGCCGGGGCCGGCCGGGAAGCGGACTCGATGGCCTACTCGACCGCCCAGGTCGTCTGCGTAGCCAAGGACGACGCGGGCCTGGCCCGGCGGGCGGCCGCTCTCGGACGGGACCTCGACGAGCTCCGCACGAACGGCCTGGCCGGTACTCCCGCCGAGGTGGCGGACAAGATCGGCCAGTTCGCCGACACGGGTGTCGACCGGGTCTACCTGCAGCTCATGGACCCGACCGACCTCGACCAGCTCGAACTCATCGCCGCCGACGTCAGCCCACAGCTCTGAGCTGCCCAGCTCCCGAAATGCTGAGCCGGACCCACCGCGGGCCTCAGGTGAGGACGCGCAGCCGGATCGTCTCGGGCATCGCGCGGATCTGGTCCACGATCTCTTGGGTGGTTCCGCTGACGCTGTCGGTGACCAGGTACCCGACGTCGCCCTTGGTGCCCAGCAGCTGAGCCTCGACGTTGACCTCGTGCTCGGCAAGGATGCCGTTCACCCGGGCCAGCACGCCGGGGACGTTGCGGTGCAGGTGCACCAGCCGCAGGGTGTCCTTGCGCCGGGGCAGGCCGAGGCCGGGCAGGTTGACCGACAGGGCGGTGGAACCCTCGTTCACGAAGTCGAGGAACTTGTTGGCGACGAACTGTCCGATGTCCTGCTGCGCCTCTTCGGTTGAGCCGCCGATGTGCGGGGTGAGGATGACGTTGTCGAGCCCCCGCAGCTCGGACACGAACTCGTCACCGCGCCGCTTCGGCTCCACCGGGAAGACGTCGACGGCGGCGCCCACGATGTGGCCGTCCTCGACGTGCCGCCGCAGGGCCGCGTAGTCGACGACGAAGCCACGGGACAGGTTGAGGAAGATGCTGCCCTGGCGCATCGCGGCGAACTCGGCGTCGCCGAAGATGTTCTTGTTCTCCGGTCGGCCGTCCACGTGCAGGGTCACGACGTCGGAGTCGTGCAGCAGCTCCTTCAGGCTGGCGCTGCGGTGGGCGTTGCCGAGCGCGAGCCGGTCGGCGGTGTCGTAGAACAGCACCCGCATGCCGAGGTTCTCGGCCAGGACGGACAGCTGCGTACCGATGTTGCCGTAGCCGATGATGCCCAGCGTGCGGCCGCGCACCTCGTGCGCTCCGTCGGCGGACTTGTCCCAGACGCCGGCGTGCATGGCCTTGTTCTTCTCCGTCAGCCGGCGGGTGAGCGAGATCAGTTCCGCGATCGCCATCTCGACGACGCTGCGGGTGTTGGAGAAGGGCGCGTTGAACACGGTCACCCCGTGCGCTGTGGCCGAGACCAGGTCGATCTGGTTGGTGCCGATGCAGAAGGCGCCGATAGCGAGCAGGTGCGGTGCGGCATCGAGCACCTTCTGGGTGACCTGGGTCTTGGAGCGGATGCCGAGAAGCTGTACCTGGGCAAGCGCGGCGACGAGCTCGTCCTCGTCCAGCGCCCGATCGAGTGAGGTGACGTCGAAGCCTGCGCACCGGAGCAGCTCGACGGCCTCGGGGTGGATCTGCTCCAGCAGTAGGACACGGATGGGGTTCGCTTGCACTTCTCACCTCGCGGGGAACGGCGGGAACAGCGCCCACCGATCGGGGTCGTACCGGATCCGCGAGCCGCATTGCCCGCGCATCCATCTTAGTGGCCCCAAGATCCGGCGAGCGCACCGCGGGCGCGCGCGGGGAATGGATTAGATTCGCTGTAGGCGCCGAGCCGTTGACCGCTTCGTCCGAAGCGAGCAGTGCTTCCTCAGCGGGACGACGCCCTCAGGAGTGACATGACCGAGACCCGCTGGCTCAGCGATCAGGAGCAGCAGTCCTGGCGCGCCTTCATCGACGGCTGTCGGGCGCTGTTCGACGTCCTGGACCGGCAGTTGCAAGCCGAGAGCAACCTTCCGCACGCCTACTTCGAGATCCTCATACCGCTGTCCGAGGAGCCTGGCCGGGCGTTGCGGATGAGCGAGCTGGCCGAACGGGCCAGGTCCTCGCGAAGCCGGCTCTCCCATGCCGTGGCTCGGCTGGAGGAGCGCGGCTGGGTGCGCCGTACGGACTGCCCCACCGACAAGCGCGGCCAGCTCGCGGAGTTGACCGACGAGGGATTCGCGGTGGTGCAGGCCGCGGCGCCCGGCCATGTCGAGGCGGTTCGCACGTACCTGATCGACCAGCTCTCACCGGAGCAGATCCGCGTACTCGGCGAGGTGGGCGACATCATGCTGCGCACCACTGCCGAGACGGACCTGCCACCGCGGCGAAACTGAGTCGGGTTCCCGCTCGGGCTCACTCGGCCCCGCGACACGATCGTTCTGTATGGCTCAATCTGCGGTCAGCGCTAGACACCGCGATACGGTCCGATCCATGGACCCGGTTCTCAACCCGTACGCCCCCGGCGCCGGTCAGCGGCCACCTGAACTCGCCGGCCGCGACTCCGAGCTGATCGCCTTCGACGTGGTACTGGAGCGGATCATCAAAGGCCGCTCCGCTCGCTCGCTGGTGCTGACCGGGCTGCGGGGTGTCGGAAAGACGGTGCTGCTCAATGCCCTGCGCTCGGCCGCCGTCCGAGCCGGCTGGGGTACCGGCAAGCTCGAGGCCAAGCCGGACCAGCCGCTGCGCCGGCCCCTGTCGGCCGCGCTGCACGTGGCCATCCGGGAACTGGGCGGCGCGCATCCCGAGGACACCGCGCAAGTTCTCGGCGTGCTGAAATCCTTCGCGCAGAAGGAGGCGCCCACGGCGAAGTTACGGGACCGCTGGCAGCCGGGCATCGGCGTGCCCGCTGTCTCAGGCCGGGCCGACTCCGGGGATATCGAGATCGACCTCGTCGAGCTGTTCTCCGACGTCGGCGGGCTGGCCGCGGACACCGGCCGAGGCATTGCCGTCTTTCTCGACGAGATGCAGGACCTGGCCCCTGACGACGTGTCGGCGCTGTGCGCGGCCTGCCACGAGCTGAGCCAGAACGGCCTGCCGCTCGTCGTGGTGGGTGCCGGCCTGCCGCACCTGCCCGCTCTGCTGTCGGCGAGCAAGTCCTACAGCGAGCGGCTGTTCCGCTACGCCCGGATCGACCGCCTGGACCGGACGGCCGCCGATCGGGCGCTGCAGTCACCGGCGCAGGACGAGGACGCCGAGTTCACGCCTGAGGCTCTCGAGGCGATGTACCGGGTGACTGCGGGCTACCCGTACTTCATCCAGGCCTACGGAAAGGCGGTGTGGGATATCGCGCCCTGCTCGCCGATCACCGCCGACGATGTCGCGATGGCAGCACCCGAGGCCGAACTGGCCGTCGGCTTCTTCGGATCGCGGTTCGAGCGGGCGACCCCGGCTGAGCGGGAGTACCTGCACGCGATGGCCGCCGCCGCGATGCCGCCTGCGGAGCCGACCCCGGACTCCGGCTGTGGACCGGTCGCTGAGCCGGAGTCTGTTCCCACCGCGGTGGTCGCCGAGCACCTGGGTCGCAAGCCGCAGTCACTGTCCCCCGCGCGCGACGCGCTGCTGAAAAAGGGCCTCATCTACTCCGGAGAGCGGGGCCGAATCGCATTCACGGTGCCGCACTTCGGCCGCTATCTCCGGTCCCAGGGGGCCGAACTATGACGGTTGCTACGCTGCTCTACGGCTGACTCTAGAAATCCTTAGAGAAGGCAATCGCCAGTGCTCTGCGGTCACGTCCAGATCCCGTACCGGCATGGTCCTCGAAGCTCATCCTGACTACGTCGCGGGTGGCGCGGTAACTTCGAGACGTGACCAACTCTGACGTTCGTATCGGTGTCCAGCTTCAACCCCAGCACGCCAGCTACGCCCGGATTCGCGAGGCGGTGACCGAGGCCGAGGACATCGGCGTCGACATCGCGTTCAACTGGGACCACTTCTATCCGCTCTACGGCGATCCCGAGGGTCAGCACTTCGAGTGCTGGACGATGCTGGCCGCGTGGGCCGAGCAGACTTCGCGAGTCGAGATCGGCGCGCTGGTCACCTGTAACAGCTACCGCAATCCCGAGCTGCTCGCCGACATGGCGCGCACCGTCGACCACATCAGCGACGGACGGCTGATCCTCGGCATCGGCTCCGGCTGGTTCGAGAAGGACTACCAGGAGTACGGCTACGAGTTCGGCACGGCCGGTTCGCGGCTGAACAAGCTCGCCGAGGACCTGCCGCGGATCGAGCAGCGTTTGGCCAAGCTCAACCCGGCGCCGACCCGCAAGCTCCCCGTCCTGATCGGTGGCGGCGGCGAGAAGAAGACGTTGCGGATGGTCGCCCAGCATGCCGACATCTGGCACTCCTTCTCCGACCTCGACACACTCCAGCGGAAGTCGGGCGTGCTCGCCGACTGGTGCAAGGAGTTCGACCGGGACCCCTCCGAGATCGAGCACTCGGTCGGCGTCCAGCCCGGCAAGCCGGAGGACTCCGGACCGGCGTACCTCGAGGCGGGTGCCCGGTTGTTCACCGTCGGGGTCGGCGGACCGGACTACGACCTGACCTCGGTACGCGAGTGGGTCACCTGGCGCGACAGCCTGTAGGCCGGCGCCGGACGCGTCAGCTCAGGGGGCTTCCACCTGGGCTGACGCGTCCAGTACATCCTGAGGGTCGGTGTCCTCCCCGCTCAGCCCCCGGGCCTTGTCGTGCTCCTCGTGGAACTGCAGCCAGCTCATGCCGAGCTCTTCGCGCCGCTCGTCGGACACTGCCTGTTTGAAGTCAGGCAGGAACTCGCGCTCCTCATCCGCCATGTGGGTCGCATTGACGTCCTGAGTGGCTCGTACGGCCTGCCACCAGTCTTCGGAACCGACCTCGTGCCCGGTGACCGCCTGAATGGCGTGCCGGATGTCGTTGTGCTCGCGCACCGCTTCCTCGCTCTCGGCGGCGCCCTCCGCCACGCCGTGGGCCAGCAGCGGGTACACCAACTGCTCCTCGGCGACCGCGTGCACCTCCAGCGCCGCGGCCAGCTCCTCCCAGGCCGCAGCGAGCTCCTCGGCATCGTCGGCATCATTCAGTGCCGCGAACTTGCGGCGGAAGTTCTCGTGCTCGCTCAGTACCAGGACGGTGATCTCGAAGTCGCTCATGCACCCATTCTGGTTCGCTGCGGCGGCAGCCGGTTGTGCGGGCTCAAACTTCTGCAACCTCCGCGCCGCGGGTGTGGCGGTGATAGAACCGGAACGTCCGGCACGGTCAACGATGGAGTGGGGTAAGCAGGCATGGCATCAGGAGTGGCATCGGTATGGGTTCCGGTTCAGGACATGGACCGGGCCGTGAAGTTCTACGGTGAGACGCTCGGCCTGACTGTCAAGCAGTCGGGCGGGGACTGGTCCGAGATCGACGCGGGTGGCCTGATGATCGGGCTCAATGCCCGCGAGCAGACCTCGTCCAGTGGTTCCAGCGGCGGAGCGGTGATCAGCTTTCAGCCGGACGGCGGCATCGAGGACGAGGTGAGCCGGCTGCGGAACGGCGGCGTGGAATTCACCGGCGAGATCAGTGAGCACCCGTGGGGCCGGATCGTGCCGTTCAAGGACAGCGAGGGCAACGACCTGCAGTTCTACGCACCGCCGGCTTGAGTGCGCGTCGGCTCCACGGTCCGCCGTGGAGCCGGCTTCAGCTCCGGTCAGCCGCTCAGCCCAGCCGCTCGGCCAGAGCAGCGGCAAACCGGTCCGCCGCTCCGGCCGAGTGCTCGAAGAACAGTGACGGCTCGGTGAGTTCGGCCTCCACCACGACAGGACCGTCAGTTCCTGGCAGCAGGTCGATGCGCGCGTAGAGCAGCGGTGCGGCCAAGCCCTTGGTCAGCTCCGCGAGGACGCGGCCGGCGAGTTCGATCTCGGCAGGGTCGGCCTGCCGCGGTGTGATGTTCTCCGGAATGAACAACTTCTCGTCCCGCAGTTGGTGATGGGTTCCCGGAGCCAGCATGGGGCCCTTGCGGATCGAGTGGCTGAAGGTGCCGTCGATAAAGACGAGCGCGCTCTCGCCCGCGGTGTCCACCCCCGATTGGTACGGCTGCACCAGCACGGTGCGGCCGGCATCGTGCAGCGCCTCGGCGTGCTTGCGGGCACCGTGCAGCGCGCCCGATTGCGCGGCATCGAAACGCCCGGCGCCTCGGGAGCCGGCGCCGACCGACGGCTTGAGCACGAACTCGCCGGTGGCCGGCAGCTCCACCGGCTCGCCAGGCTCGAGGAACGTCGTCGGAACGACCGGGAGTCCGGCTCTCGCCAGGCCGGCGAGGTAGCGCTTGTCACTGTTGGCTTCGACCACCGCGACCGGGTTGAACAGCCGCGGCACGGTCCGCGCCCAGGTCAGGAACTCCGCACGTCGAGCGGTGTAGTCCCAGGTTGTCCGGAGAACGGTGGCGTCGAATGTCGCCCAGGTCTGAGGGGCGTCCCACGGCACGATGCTGACGTCGAAGCCGATTCGGGTGAGCGCTGCGACGAGGTACCGGTCGTCCGGGTCACCGTCGGGCAGTTCGGCGCAGGTCGCGATGGCGATGTGTCGGGTCACCGCCCGATCGTAGGTAGCCGGTCTTCGGCTCAGCCCAACGGGCCGTCTTCGTTGAGCGGGTGACGGGAATCGAACCCGCGCCGTCTGCTTGGGAAGCAGAAACTCTGCCATTGAGCTACACCCGCGTGCCGCGTGAGCGGTATCGCAACATACTAGCGAACACCGTGGCCGTACCAGGGCTCGGCAACGGCCCCGGTAATCTCGCGGCCATGCTGCTCAGCGATCGTGACATTCGCTCCGAGGTCAAGGCCGACCGGCTCAAGCTGGAGCCCTGGGACCCCGAGCTGGTGCAGCCGTCCTCGATCGACGTCCGGCTGGACCGCTACTTCCGGGTCTTCAACAATTCGCAGTACACCCACATCGACCCGTCCCTTCAGCAGGACGACCTGACCTCGCTGGTCGAACCGGATGGCGACGACCCGTTCGTCCTGCACCCCGGCGAGTTCGTGCTCGGCTCGACGCTGGAAGTCGTGACGCTGCCCGACGACCTTGCCAGCAGGCTGGAGGGCAAGTCCTCGCTCGGCCGGCTGGGCCTGATCACGCACGCCACCGCCGGGTTCATAGACCCGGGGTTCTCGGGGCACATCACGCTGGAACTGTCCAACGTCGCGAACCTGCCCATCACGCTGTGGCCCGGCATGAAGATCGGGCAGCTGTGCGTGTTCCGGCTGTCCTCGCCGGCCGAACACCCGTACGGCAGCGCCCAGTACGGCTCGCGGTACCAGGGCCAGCGCGGCCCGACACCGAGCCGGTCGTACCAGAACTTCCGGCGCTGGGACACCCGCTGACCGGTGCGGTAGGACTGAGCACCGACGGTCAGCCGCGCTCGGCGCCGATCCGGAAGTTGGCCTGCCACAGGTCGGCCAGGCCCAGGTCCCCGCGCAGCGACACCTGGTCATCGCCGGCTCGGTTCCACGCCCACCGGTACAGGTCCGAGCTGAGGCCGAACACGCTCAGGTCAGCGTCGTCCACCGCCCCCGACCGGCAGTGCACACCGGCAGGCGTGAGGCTCAGCGTCCACGCGTCGTTGGCATCCAGCGGGGTGACCGCGATCGTCCGGACACCGCTGACACCCTCCGGTGAGAACCGGTGCGGCGCGAGTGTCGCCAGCACCTCGTCCAGCCCGTCGGCGGCGAAGTCAGGATCGAACTCCTGCACTCCGAAATCCGCGGCCAGCTCCAGGTCCACTCGGTGGATCGCGGTCTCGTGCGCCTGCCGGCGCGCCCAGAACACCCGCGCCGAGGGGACGGGGACCAGCGTCCAGACGTCGAGCGTGGTCGGTGCCGACCGCAACGCGTCCAGCAGTTCGTCCAGTCCGGACGCCAGGACGGTGTCGAGCGCCTCGTCCGCGGGCCGCTCGAACCTGAACTGCGCCGGATCCCCGCCCCGCAGGATGGAGGCGACCCAGTGGTGGACCTTGGTGGTGTGCCGGGCCGCCTGCCCCACCGTCCAGCCCGGACACGACGGCACGGCCGTGTCGAGGTCGAGACAGCGCAGGCAGAAGCGGAGCTTCTCGCCTTCCCGGCGCAGCTCGTCCAGGTGACGGTCGAGGTCCATACGACAAGCTACCGCCGCGAACCGTCAGCCATGGCTGGTGGCGAGCAACGCCGGCAACGCGGCGGCCAGGATTCTCAACAGCTCCTCCTTGGAAATGTGCGGGTCCGGAACCCAGGCGAGGACGACCTCCTCGGCCATCGCCAACCATCCCCGCGCCAGCAGCCGGACGGCCGGGGTGTCCCGAGCGCCGAAGGCAGCCAGGTGCGCGGTGATGCGCAGGGTCAACGCGTCGCGGGTCTGGTCGAAGATCTCTCGGAGGGCGGCGTCTCCGCTTGCCGCGCCCCGGACGAGCGCGATGTAGCCGCGATAATTGGCGATCACGTAGTCGATGTAGTGCTCCAACGACAGCATCAGCCGGGGCATCGGATCGAGTGCCCGATCAGGCTCGGTGCGCTCGATCAGGTTGGCTGCCGCACGCTGCACCACGGCGCGATGGAACTCCTGCTTGTTCTTGAAGTAGTGGAACAGCAGACCACGCGAGATGCCGGCCTCTTCGGACAAGAGGTCGATCGACAGCTCGTCGAGCGTCCGGGTGGCGAGCATCTCGACGCCGAGTTGGAGCAATTGCTCCCGTCGCACCTCAGGGTCGAGTCGGACCCGCTTGGCAGCAGTCATGGCGCCATCCTAGACAGCGCCCGAACCTATTGATTGCCGTTCAATTGCAGTTCTGGCACGGTACCTAGCTCAGTGCGGGCGGGACCGGTGCGCATCGGGACGTGCGGAATGCCGTCCTCCAGAAAGGTGTCCCCGCAGCGTGCGAAACCGAACCTGGCGTACCAGCCCTCCAGGTGTGCCTGCGCGTCGAGCGCCAGCGGAACCCCCGGACCGACGAGTTCCAGCGCGCGGTTCATCAGCAAGGCACCGACCCCGGACGAGCGAGCCGCCTTGCTGGTGACCACCCGGCCGATACGGACGGTGCCGCCTGGCTCGCGCAGGATCCGCAGCGTGCCGGTAACCTCGGTTCCGGAGCGCGCTTTGGCTGACTCGGCTTTGCCGAACTCGGCTTCGACCGACTCCGCTTCTTGAGATTCGGCCCAGACCCAGCGTGTTCCCGGCTCCAGGTCCCGGCCGTCCAACTCCGGGTACGGGCACTCCTGCTCGACGACGAAGACGTCCACCCGCAGCCGCAGGATGCGATACGCCGTCATCATGTCGAGCTCGGTGGGAACTGCGTCGCGGAGTTCGAGGTCGGCCACATCAGCCAGCCTAAAGCTGATCCGAACACAACCCTGACATGGCCTTGCCCTGGATCGAACGTCCGCGCGGCATGGTGAGAGAAGTCAACCGCATCCCCAGTTCCACCGCTTTCCTGAGGAGTACGCATGTTCAAGCAGATCGTTCTGGCCGGATCGGCCGCCGCCGTGGTGCTGGGGGCCGGCACCGCCGCCCTCGCGGCGTCCGGCTCGACCTCCGCGCAGGCGGCGAGCCTGACCAGCACCACCAGCTCACAGCCGGCAGCCCCCGGCACGTCGGCTCCGGGCAAGGCTGCCAGGGGCCGCGAGGGCGCCAAGAGGCACCTGCGGCACGCCCTGCACGCCCAGTGGGTCACCCGCGCGGGCAAGGACAAGACCGGTTTCGTCACCCACGACGAGATCCGGGGCCAGGTCACGGCGGTGTCGGCGACCTCGATCACGGTCAAGGCCGCCGACGACGTGAGCCAGACCTACTCCGTGACGAGCGCGACGAAGGTGCACACCCGGGCCGAGGCCAGGGGCAAGGCCGCAACGATCAGCGAGGTCCACGCCGGCGACCGGGTCGTCGTCACCGGTACCGGAACCAGCACGCTGACCGCGCTTCACGTCATGGACGGCGCCAAGAAGTAGCCGTCCTCGGCTGGTAGCCGCACGGTGAAGCGGGCACCGCCCTCCGGGGCGTGGCCCGCTTCCGCCGTTCCGCCCAGACGCTGGGTCAGGCCGGCGACGATGGCCAGGCCCAAGCCGGTGCCCACCTGGCGTAGCCCGCGGTAGCGCTCGTGCAGCACCGATCGTTCGAAGGCCACCGGCAAGTCCGCATCGGTCAGGCCGGGACCGCCGTCGCGAACTTCGAACACCACCGCGGCCCGCCCGTCGGCTGCAACCTCGCGGCGCACCGCCAGCACGATCGAGGCGCCGGACGGGGTCACCCGGAGCGCGTTCTCCAGCAACCCGTCGGTGATCTGGCGGACCCGGGTGGGATCGGTCCGTAGCGGCAGGGCGGCGTCCGGAGCCTGCAGGCTGAAGGGAATTCCGGCAGCGGCGCACCGTCCGGCCCACACACCGGCGGCGTCGCGGCAGAGTGCCACCGCGTCGACCTCGACCGGTTCGATCCGGAAGTCCTGGGCGCCCAGCCTGGCGAGGTCGAGCAGATCCGCCACCAGCCGGTTGAGCCGGTGCGATTCGGTCAGCAGGATCGCGCCCACCCGCGGGGCCTGTTCCGGCGGCACGACGCCGTCGGCGAGCGACTCGGCGTAGCCGGTGATCGCGGTGAGCGGCGTGCGCAGGTCGTGCGACACCGACAGCAGGAACTCCCGCTGGCGCCTCTCCGAGTGGGTCAGCGCCGCGGCCAATGTGTTCAGCGCCCGGCCGACCTCGGCCACCTCCGTCGGGCCTTGGGGCCACACCAGCACGTCGCGGTGCCCGGCGGCGAGCGCGTGTGCGGCCGCGGCAGTGCGCCGCAACGGCCGCGAGATCCGGATCGCCACCAGCAGGCCGAGGACGACGGCGATGAGCACCGCCATGACGAGCGCCTCCTCGATCCGGCGGATCGTCGGGTCCGCCGGAGCCGTCGCGTCGACCTGCCGCTGGACGAGCGCGATGCCCCCGGCGTTCGTCCAGCGACCCTCGATCAGGACCTGGTGGCCGCCGCTCGGCCGCTGAGCCGACACGGATGAGCCGCCGAGCACCGTGGCGACATCCGCCGGCGTGAGCACCGATCTCGCCAGCGGGCTGCCGGTCCGCACGGTCCCACTCTCGCTGATCGCCGCGGACTGGATCTTCAGCACCTGCAGCGTCCGGCGCGCCCGGTTCTGGCTGATCTGCGGATCGTCCCCGGCATCAGCCGCCTGCTGAGCGGCGTCGGCGAGCCGGCCGAGCGTCTCGCGGGCGCTGCTGGCGCTGGATCTCTCGACGAGCCGCACCGCGAACAGCCCTGCCAGCACGGCGGTGATCACCGCGACGGCGGCCGCGAGGGCGGAGATCCGCAGCGCCAGCGTGCTCCGGGGCCGGCTCATGCGGCGGGGCCCGGCTGGTCGACCGCGTACCCGACGCCGCGCACGGTACGGATCGGGCTGGCCGACCCGAGCTTGCCGCGCAGCTGGGCGATGTGCACGTCGACGGTCCGGGCGCCGGCAATGGAGGAGTAGCCCCAGACCTCGCTGAGCAGCTGGTCGCGGCCGATCACCCGCCCTGGCCGGCGCATCAGGAAGGCCAGCAGGTCGAACTCGGTGGCGGTCAGCGGAACCTCGGTCGCGTCGGCGAACACCCGCCGTTGGGCGGCATCCAGCCGGACGCGGCCGACCTGCAGTGGTTCCGGGCCGTCGGTGAGTCCCTGCGACCGGCGCAGCACGCTGGAAACCCGGGCCACCACCTCCCGCGGCGAGAACGGTTTGGTGATGTAGTCGTCCGCCCCCAGTTCCAGGCCGATGATCCGGTCGGTCTCGTCGTCCCGGGCGGTCACGAACAGCACCGGCGTCCAGTCAGCGGCCGCGCGCAGCCGCCGGCACACCTCGATGCCGTCGATGCCGGGCAGCCCCACGTCCAGGATCATGGCCGCCGGCTTCAGCGCGGCCACCGCGGCGAGCCCCGCCTCGCCGTCGGCCGCCAGGTGCACACCGAACCCGGCCTTCGCCAGGTTCAGCCTCAGCACATCGGCGATCGCGGGTTCGTCCTCGACAACCAGGATCAGTCCGCGTTGCAGCACAGCCGCACCCTACTGAGCGAAACCCTGCATGGGCCTGCAATGCCGCCCACTCAGGAGTCCCAACCGAGTTGCGGGGTGGCGCAGGTGCCCCGGAACACGTACTGCGAGGGCAGCTTGCGCTGGTGACTCGACCAGTCGATGACCGGACGGTGCTGGTCGGCCGGCAGGTAGCCCAGGCGGTAGACGGCCATCAGTTCCAGGTCGTCCGGAACGCCCAGCAAGCTCTCGATGCGCGCCCAGTTGCCCGGAACCTCCATCGGGAACGAGACGAACTGGATGCCCATCCCCAACTCCACGGTGGTCAGCCAGACGTTCTCCATGGCCGCGCCCATGCTGAAGAGGGAGTAGAAGGACGACAGTTCACCCGGCCGGTACTCGCCCCTGTCGAGCAGCACCCCGAGCAGCAGCGGCGAGCCGGCCACCAGCTTGCGGTTCTCGTCCCCGAGGGTCTGCGGTACCCGCATGGCGTTCATCAGCCACTGGCCGCGGCGCGTGAACACCTGGCTGGTGAAGGGGCGCAACGGTGCGGGGAGCTTGTCGAACAGCATGCCGCTGCGATGCGTCCGCATCTCTTCGTCGCTGAAGCGGAAGTACGGCTTGTACCGCTCGAAGAACGTTCCGTTGGACATGGCCTCGGTCATGCTTTGGCCGCTGATGGCAGCGATCTGGGCAATGGTGGAGCGCTCTTCGATGAGGACGAAGCGCCAAGGCTGGCTGTTGAGCTGCGACGGCGCCCGGCCGGCGACCTCCATCAGCAGGCGCTGATGCTCCTCGGACACCGGATCGGGCAGGAAGCCCCCGTTGGTGGTCTTGCGGCGTCGAACCGCGTCCAGCAGTTCCACTGCTACCTCCAGGCCCGGACGGCACCTGCGGCGATCGGCGGCGCGGCGGTGAGCGCCACGACCACATGCCGGAGCCCCCGATCATGGACGAAGGGAATCACCGAGAGCGGCAGCACGGCAGGCAGCAGCGCCCAGCCCGCCCGGCTCTGGCTCCACCTCAGGGAGCTGACGGCGGCCAGTGTCGATGCCGCCGTCATCCCGAACAGCGCGTGGTGCAGCCATCGAACGTGCGAGGTGTCCACGCGGCGGGTGGCGACGGCGACGCCCAGGACGCAGTTGGCCGTGTAGCTGGCGGCTGCGGCGGTGAACAGGGGGGCGGGATCTTTCACGCGCGATGACTTCTTCATCAGAGGGCACATGATCCCAGACGTGCCGCCCTCGGCCGCATCCGGGTTTCACCGGAGCGGCGGCATGGTGGCCGTCTACGGAGCGGACATCCGCAGGAGGTATACAGGAGCTATGAAAGCGACGGTCATCCACGCGCCCGGCGACATCCGCATCGAGAACGTCCCCGACCCGGCCATCCAGCGACCCACAGACGCCCTCGTGCGCGTCACCGCGTCCTGTATCTGTGGCTCGGACCTGTGGCCGTACCGCGGGGTGACCCCGACGACGGAACCGCACCGGATCGGTCATGAGTTCGTCGGCGTGGTCGAGGAGGTCGGCTCCTCGGTGAGTGACCTAAGGGTCGGCCAGTTCGTCATCGCGCCCTTCGTGGTGAGCGACAACACCTGCGCGAACTGCCGGCACGGCGTGCAGACCTCGTGCCTGCACGGTGGCTCGTGGGGTGGCGAGGACGCCGACGGCCTGGCCGTGGACGGTGGCCAGGGCGAGTGGGTGCGAGTGCCCCAGGCGGACGGCACGCTCGTCGCGGTGGACGATGAGCCGGCCGCAGAGCTGGTTCCCGGACTGCTGGCGCTGTCCGACGTCATGGGTACCGGCCACCACGCGGCCCTGGGGGCCGGTGTCGGACCGGGCTCGAGTGTCGTGGTTGTCGGGGATGGCGCGGTGGGTCTGTGCGCGGTTATCGCGGCACGCCGGCTGGGCGCCGAGCGCATCGTGCTGATGTCGCGCAACGAGTCCCGCCAGAAGCTCGGGAGGACCTTCGGGGCCGACACCATCGTCACGGAGCGGGGCGACGAGGGAATCGCGCGGGTGCTGGACCTCTTCGACGGCATCGGCGCCGACGCGGTGCTCGAGTGCGTGGGCACCGACGAGGCGATGAAGCAGGCGGTGGCATCAGCACGTCCGGGCGGCCGCGTCGGCTATGTCGGCGTGCCGGTCTCGGGTAGCTCGCTGCCGGTGCAGGAGCTGTTCGGGCGCAACGTCGGCCTGGTCGGCGGCGTGGCTCCGGTGCGGGCGTACATCCCCGACCTGCTGGACGACGTCCTGTCCGGAGCGATCGACCCGGGAGCGGTGTTCGACCGCACGATGCCGTTGGCCGACGTCGCTGACGGCTACCGGGCGATGGATGATCGCAGCGCCATCAAGGTGCTGTTGCAGCCCTAGAGCCCGGCCAGAGCCGGTCTGGAGGACGGCGCGACAGCCCATCCGGGCCTAGTGGCTTGAGTTTCGAGTGGGTTACGGTCGTCAAGTACCGGATGCGACAGCCGATTAGCGTATTGTGTTCTCCTTCCACGGTTCGGCCGGTGTCCGACCGCGGGGGTGGCATGCGCTGCTCCGGCGACCGTCCGTGTCCACCCCGACGCTGGTCGGCCGGACCCTTGCCCTCGACTTCCTGCTGGTGGGCATCACCGCACTGCTGTCGACCTGCTGGCCGGCTCACTCGGAACACCGCTCGACCGGCGTCATCCGGATCCTGGCGGTGCTCGCCATCGTCAGCGCGCCGGCGTTCCTCCGGCTGCGCCGGAGCGACTGGTGGTTGTTGCACGGCATCACCCTGTCCGGGACGGCGACAATCACGATCGGCGTTTCCTTCGCCGGTGGCGGCACCACGGCCGTCGTCAGCAGCATGCTGTATCTGCTGGTGATCGTGCACGTCTTCTACGCCTACGCGCGGGCGGTTGCTTGGCTGCACGTCTGCGTTGCGGCTGCCATGGCCGTGCTGGTGCTGCACAACGACACCGCCGTCGGGCCGTCGGAACTGGTCGTGTTGCTCGGGGTGGTCGTGGCCATCTCCGTGCTGGTGGGCTGGCTGGTGCGGGCCGCTGACCTCGCGGAGATCGACTTCCTGACCGGCCTGGCCAACCGCCGGGGCTTGGAGTCAGCCGCCCAAGCCATGCTCCAGAGCCGGCCGGATGAGCATCAACTTGCACTGATCATGATCGATCTCGATGGCTTTCGGGCGGTGAACGAGCGGCACGGTCATGCCGGTGGCGATGACCTGCTCTCGTCGCTGGCCCGCAGATGGCAGCGGTTGCTGCCCAAGGGCGCTCTGCTGGCTCGGCACGGTGGAGACGAGTTCGTGCTGCTGTTGAACGACCAGACCGACTCGGAGCTCGAAGCCGTGCTGACTGGCATGCGGGCGGCCCTGGAGACGACGTCTTTCTCGGCGGGGGTCGCGTGGTTCGCGCCCGGCGAGTCGCTGTCGATGTTGCTGTCCAGGGCGGATTCAGCGCTCTACGAGGCCAAGCGTTCCGGCGGTGCGACGACGGTCTTCTCACCCGGGCCCAGCGATGACCAGAACGGGCAGGACATCCTTCTCGGCCTTGCCGCACGGGAGTTTGCCGTGTTCTATCAGCCGATCATCGATCTCAACACCGGCATGCTGAAGAAGGCTGAGGCGCTGATCCGCTGGATCCATCCCGAGCGCGGCCTGATCCCGCCGGACGACTTCATCCGCCGGGCGGAGGTGAGCGGAGTCATCACCATCCTCGGTGAATGGGTTCTCACCGAGGCCTGCCGGGACGCCGCCTCGTGGCAACCCAACGGCGACGGCGAGCCCATCGGGGTCAGCGTCAACGTGTCGGGACTGGAATTGGAAGACCCTGGCTATGCGACCCGGCTGGCGCGCATCCTCAGCGAGTCGGGGCTGGCCCCGAACCGCCTGATCATCGAGTTGGTGGAGACGGACTACAACGTGGACGCTCCGGTCGTCGCGGGCAACCTCGCCAACCTGGCCGTGGCAGGGATCAGGCTGGCAATCGATGACTTCGGCACCGGCTACTCGAGCATGAACCGGCTGCACCAGCTTCACGTTCACCAGCTGAAGATCGACCGCTCCTTCGTCGCCGGCATCACCCATCGCGAGCAGGACGTGCCTGTGTCACCGCCATCCTCGCCATGGCGCGTGCACTGGACTTGGAAGTCGTCGCGGAGGGCATCGAGCACCGCGAGCAGGCCGCCTGGCTGCGGGCCCACGGTTGCGGCCAGGCGCAGGGTTACCTGTACGGCCGGCCACAGCCCGGTCCGCCCATCCTGACCACCATGGACAGCGTCGACGAGCCGGACCGCGCGGTCCGGCCGGGCGGCTAAGCCGGGACGGGGTCGAGGACGACTACCGGGATCGCACGGTCCGTCTTGGTCTGGTACTCGTCGTACGCAGGCCAGATCTCTGCCATCATGCGCCACAGCGCCGGCTTCTCGTCGTCGTTGGCGGTCCTGGCGATGGCGGTCAAGTCCTCCGGGCCGACCTGCAGCGCGACCTCGGGGTTCTCCTGCAGGTTCAGGTACCACGCCGGATGCGTCGGTGCCCCGCCCAGCGACGCCACGACGACGTAGGACGCCCCGGACCTACCGTAGATCAGGGCGGTCCGCCGCAGCTTGCCTGACTTTCGACCCTTGGTGGTGAGCAGCAAGGTGGGCACACCGTTCCAGTCGTGGCCCTCTTCGCCGCCGGTCTCGACGTAGCGCTGGATGTGCTCCGAAACCCGCTCGGCCGGACTGTCGTACACGTGTGCGTCGCTGGAAGTCATGGTTCCACCGTACAAAGCTCAGGGCGCCGCTGTGAAGAACGTTCGCGCGAGTGGAACCGCGCCGGTTGTGGAGTCCTCGCCACCGTAGACGAATACCGCGATCGCCAGATCGCCTCGGGTGCCGGCGAACCACGAGTGGCTCTTGGGTGGCGTGTCCGTGCCGAACTCTGCCGTTCCGGTCTTGCCGCGAATCTGACCGGGCAGGCTGTTCAGCTCGGCGTAACCGGTCGCACCCGGCATCGATATCGTCGCCCGCAGCAGCGCGTTGAGGTTGGCGGTGACCTTCGGCGGGAGAGGCTGGGCTGAGCTGGCCCGATCCGTCATCAGCGTCGGTGCGACGGGCTTGCCGGAGGCGGCGGCTCCGGCGATCGACGCCATCGCCAGCGGGCTGACCAGCACCTTGCCCTGGCCGATCGCCTCTGCGGCGAGCTCGGTTCCGGTGGCGGTGCCGGGCAGCGAGCCGGAGAAGTAGTCCACCGGCAGGCTCCAGGTGCCGCCGAGCCCCAGTTCGGTGGCGGCCTTGTGCAGGGCGCCGGCGGGAAGCTTCATGGCCGTATTGATGGCGGTGGTGTTGCACGAGTACCCGAACGCGGCCGTGAGCGGGATGGGGCCGTGTGAGAACTTGTTCTCGTTCTCGAAGGACCTGCCGTTGACGGTGACCGTCGCGGGGCACGGGGCGGTCGAGGTTGCTGTCAGAGCCGGGTTGTTCTGGAAGGCCGCGGTGTAGGTCACGATCTTGAAGGTGGAGCCCGCCGGGTACTCGCCGGCAAGGGCGATGTCCTCGGTCGCCGCGCCACTGTTCGCCACGGCCAGGATCTTGCCGGTCGACGGTTGCAGAGCAACCAGGGCAGCAGGCAGCGTGACCGCTGAGAGCGTCGCGTCGGCGGCTTCCTGCAGCGCCGTGTCCAGGGTCAGGCGTATCGGCTTTCCGGCAGTAGCCGTGGTCACCGTGCCCAGCTCGGCGCCGAGTGCGCCGGTCGTATCGGTGGCGGCGTATACCGCCACGCCGGCGGTGCCGCTCAGCTGCTTGTCCAGCGCCAGTTGCAGCCCGGAGAGCCCAGTCTGATCGCCTGCCCGCACACGTCCCTTGGACTGGTCGACAAGCTCTTTGGTGGCTGGTCCGACGCTGCCGAGCAGCGGTTTGGCGAAGTTCGAGGTGGGCGGTAGCAGCAGGGTGCTCGGATTGAACTGGGTCCCCTTGAGCTCGTGGATCTTGGCCTTGACCTGCAGGTAGCTGCTCTGGCGCAGCGTGATGATCGGAACGAACTGGTTCTTCGGCGCTGCCTTGACGGCGGTCGTGATCTCTCGTGCGCTGGTCTGTAGCTGTGGCACCGCCGCCAGGGTGGCCGCCAGCGACGGCAGGTTCGCCACGTTGGCGGGGTTGATGCCGACCTC
Source organism: Jatrophihabitans lederbergiae (assembly GCF_031845305.1). NCBI lineage: Bacteria > Bacillati > Actinomycetota > Actinomycetes > Jatrophihabitantales > Jatrophihabitantaceae > Jatrophihabitans > Jatrophihabitans lederbergiae. The sequence continues at coordinate 39,516 of NZ_JAVREH010000024.1, forward strand.
GACCACCGGCGTCCTGCTGAAGAGCGGCTTGCCGTTGCGGTCTTGCAGCGCGGCCCGGTCGGGTTCGGTCCGCTGGACGCTCAGGTGCGAGCCGTTGGTGAGCTGCGGGTGCAGATCGCTGGCCTTCCAGCTGACGACCCAGTTCTTGCCCTGCTTCACCACCGGCAGCGAGCCGCTGTACTTCCAGGGAGCGTTCACGCCGGGCAGTGTCCACGACGCGGTGTAGTCGGCGATCGCCGCGGCATCCTGGCGATCGGCAAGGCCGGTCACGGTGAGCGTCGCCTTGGCACCGATCCCTAAACCCCTCAGGCTATTCTCGATCGTCGCAAGCGCGGGTGCCGGATCGCTGGTCTGCTGGGCGGCTCCGGCGGCGTCACCGGACGCGAGCGCGGCCAGGTAGCGCTGGGCGACGACCTGCTCGGGCGGGGTCTTCTTTCCGTGACTGCAGCCGGCGAGGCCCAGGGCCGCGACGGCAACTGTGGCTGCGAGTGCGGACAACCGGAGGCGGCGGGAGGTCATGGGTGAATTCAACCAAAGCGCGCCGACAGTTCTGCCCGTGCGGCTGTGCGTGTGCTCAGCATGACTATTCGGTAGTAGCGGTATCAGACGGGTGGTCCGGTGACACCCCGCCCTGGCGCGCGTTTCGCCCGCTGGAACGCTCACCGGCTCGGCAGAGCGGCGCCCGTCCCGCTGCTGGGCTGGGCCTCGCTGGGGTGTCGCGGCCAGCCACTACGGTGGTCCGGTGACAGGCATCGGAGCTGCGATATTGGTCGGCGTTGCCGGGTTGGCGGCGGGAACGATGAACACCGTCGTGGGATCCGGCACCCTGATCACCTTCCCGGTGTTGCTGTCGCTGGGTGTGCCGCCGGTCACCGCGAACGTCAGCAACACCATCGGGCTGGTGCCGGGCTCGTTCAGCGGCGCATACGGCTACCGACGCGAGCTGGCCGGCCAGCGGGACCGGCTGGTGCGCCTGGGGCTGGCATCCTTGAGCGGCGGCGTGGTCGGCGCGCTGTTGCTGCTGGTGCTCCCGGCAGGCGTCTTTCGCGCCGTAGTGCCGGTGCTCATCGTGCTGGCCCTCGTGCTGGTGGTGGCGCAGCCCCGGTTGTCTCGGCGATTCGTCGGGACGGCGGCTGACAATCCCTCACACGGCCGACACCCCGTCCTGCTTTGGAGCCTGGTGCTGCTGACCGGCGTGTACGGCGGCTACTTCGGCGCTGCGCAGGGTGTGCTGCTGGTGGCGGCTCTCGGCGCTCTGCTGGACACGAACATGCAGCGGGTCAACGGCGTGAAGAACGTCCTGGCGGGCCTCGTCAACGGGGTGGCCGGCGTGCTGTTCAGCATCCTGGCGCATCCGAACTGGGTCTACGTCGGGATCATCGCGGTCACCTCGGCACTGGGCGGTCAGCTCGGCGCGGTGGTCGGACGGCGGCTGTCGCCGCTCGTACTGCGCGGGGTCATCGTCGTGGTCGGCGTTGCCGCCCTGGTGAAGTTCCTCTTCTTCTGAGGAGCGCGCGCCCAGGGCACTAGTCCGTCGCGGTCACCGTGGCGGGACGTGTCATCGACTGCTGCAGGATCTGAGCCACATCCAGTACCTGCACGTGCTCCTTGGCTGATCCATCGGACTTCTTCTCGTTGACGGCGTCCGACAGCATCACCATGCAGAACGGGCACGCCGTCGAAATGAGGTCCGGGTCCAAGCCCAGAGCCTCTTCGGTGCGCTCGGTGTTGATGCGCTTGCCGATCTTCTCTTCCATCCAGAACCGGGCGCCCCCGGCGCCGCAGCAGAATCCCCGGTCCTTGCAACGGTGCATCTCCTGCGACTTCAGCGCCGGAATGGCGCCGAGCACATCACGGGGCGGCGTGTAGATCTTGTTGTGGCGGCCCAGGTAGCACGGGTCGTGATAGGTGACGTTCTTGGCGACGGGCTCGACCGGCGTCAACTGCCCGTCCTCGACGAGCTTGGCGAGCAGTTGGGTGTGGTGGACGACCTCGTAGTCCCCGCCCAGCTGCGGGTACTCGTTGGCGATGGTGTTGAAGCAGTGCGGGCAAGTCGCGACGATCTTGAGCGGGCGACCCTCTGGCTTGATGGAGTTCAGCTTCTCGACGTTCTCGGCACCGAGCATCTGGAAGACGAACTCGTTGCCGAGCCGGCGCGCGGAGTCACCGGTGCACGTTTCGTTGGCGCCCATGATCGCGAACTCGACGCCCGCCACGTTCAGCAGCTCGGCGAATGCCTTGGTGACCTTCTTCGAGCGATCTTCCAGGGCGCCGGCGCAGCCGACCCAGAACAGGTACTCGACATCGTCGGGCAGCGACTCGCCCGGTGACACCCGTCGGACGTCGAAGCCGAGGCCCTCGGTCCATTCCTCGCGGTTGCGGGCGGGCAGGCCCCACGGGTTGCCCTTGTTCTCCAGGTTGCGCAGCATCGTGCCCGCCTCGGAAGGGAACGAGGATTCGATAAGCACCTGGTAGCGCCGCATGTCGATGATGTGGTCGATGTGCTCGATGTCGACGGGGCACTGCTCGACGCACGCCCCGCAGGTGGTGCAGGACCAGAGAACGTCGGGGTCGATCACGCCGTGCGAGGCGAAGTCACCGACCAGCGGCCGCTGCACCTGCTCGATACCCGATCCCTCGACCCGCGGGTAGCCGGCCTCTGGAACGTGGGTGCCGTGTGAGCCGCCTTCCGCGGCGGGCGTGCTGAAGTTGGGCATGGCATCGTCGGCAACGGTCTTGCCGCCGATCAGGTAGGGCGCCTTAGCGAACAGGTGATCGCGAAGGTCCATGATCACGAGCTTCGGAGACAGCGGCTTGCCGGTGTTCCACGCCGGGCACTGGGACTGACAGCGTCCGCACTCGGTGCAGGTCGCGAAGTCGAGGTAACCCTTCCAGGTGAAGTCCTCGATCTTGCCCTTGCCGAACACGGTGTCCTCGGACAGGTTCTCGGCGTCCATGAAGTCGATCGGCTTGCCCTCGGCATCCTTCACGGGCGGTAGCGCGCCGAGTGCCTTGGGCAGTCGCTTGAAGTAGATGTTGATGGGGGCCGTGGCGATGTGCAGGTGCTTGGAGTACGTGACGATGATGAGGAACGCCAGGACGACGGCAACCTGGGCCAGCAGGAAGATGGTGGCGAGGCCGGCGTTGTAGGCGCCGGTGCCCAGGGCCTTGGCGGTCAGGTACGAGGCGAAGGTCCACTTCGAGTGGCCGTACGAGAACTCGCCGGCGTTCATCTGGGCGCCACGGAGCAAGAACAGCGTCACGATCACCAGCGTGATCATGCCGAGGATGACCCACGCCGGGCCGGCGTGCGAACCGTAGAAGCGGGAGTCGCGCTTCTTGCGCTCAGGGGCGTTGCGGACGCGCAGAATGGCGAAGGTCGCCAGGCCGACCAGGACGGCAACCCCGAAGAAGTCCTCCAGGAACCCCAGCAGCTGCCACTTGCCGACCAGCGGAATGTGGAAGTCGCGGTTGATCAGCAGGGCGCCATAGGCTTCGAGGATCGTCAGGTTCAGGACCAGGAAGCCCCAGAACGTGAAGAAGTGGGCAAGGCCCGGGATGGACCATTTCAGCAGCCGCTTCTGGCCGAGTACCTCTTCGGCGTCGGTTACTACGCGGGTACCGACGTCCTTGCCGCGGCCGGGGTCCGCGGCTCCGGAGCGGATGAGCTTGACCAGCCAGAACACCCGACGACCCGCTATGGCCGCGGTCGCGACGGTCATGAGCAGGGTCAGAATGATGCGCAGTGCCACTGCGACCTCCAGCGTCGTCTAGCTTGTCGAGCTCAGGGAAGGGCTTGCGCAAGAATACGCGCTGTTACTCATGGGTAACCACGTCAGCACCACACCGAATTGGTCACACCTGGGCCGAGCCCGATCGCGGTCGGTCGGGTGGCTCGGGTGGTTGGCCCCGCAACAGCTCATCGACCTGGTCAGCCACCGCCAATAGCCACTCTCGGTAGCTGCCCCACCCGTCAGCTTCCGCGGCGTAGCCGAGCCCTAGATCTGAGGTGAGGAACTGGGCAACTACGGCGTCGTCCTCGTCGGAGAATCGTTCGAGCAGGTCGTGCACCTCAGCCCCGAGGGCTGGAGCGTGCGTCGGCTCGGACAGCGCAAAGTCCCGAATTGCCGACCAGGCGCTCTCATACTCGTCCCGCCAATCTTCGTGGAGGTATCCAGCTAGTAAGTTTTCTAGGGCCTTGAAGTCCTTCACTCGGTCACCATCGCCGTCTGTATGCGGTATCCCTCGCGGGCACCGGGGTCGCGTCGGAGCACGAGTCGGATGCCCGTTCCTTCGGTGATCTCCTCGGTCGCACGAGAGAGGCAGCTACCAAGTGCGCGGCTTGCAGTGCCGGTGAGCACAACTTTCTTGCCATCGGTTCTCAGCCAACGCTCTATCTCGCTTCGGTTTGCCTTCAGCAGATCTGAGATGGACTGTTCAGCCACCTCGCGGTCGTAGAAGCTGGAAGCACCTCGGATGTCCGGCTCAGTCGCCAGCCTGCGCGCCAAGAACTCTTCGCTCTTGCCCACATGCTTCTCCAAAGTGTGGCCGCCCGCTGCCTCATGAGCTGCGAGCCCTCCACCAGGCACCACCCGACTGATGGTTCGCACGCCTGGCGCAAACTCTTCGAGAGCGTGCGCGGCCTGCCCAATCTCGCGCCCGGCGGTGAACGCCTTGCCGCCGACCGGCAAGGCGCCCATCGCGTCGAGCCCCAGCGTCGAGGCGCTGACATGGTCCCCCCGAGTTCGACGCACCACGTCGGTGGCCAACTGGGCCGCGGCGACCACCGTGGCGGCGGTCAGGCATGCCGCGCCGGCTGGCGGGCAGATGAACAACAACGCGAACCCGATCACGGACAGCTCAGTGCTGAGGATGCCCAAACACTCTGAGGCGTTCTTCAACGTCGGGTGCATGAGCATGTAATCGATCGGCGCGGCGTACTTGGCGATCCGATCCAGCTGCCTGCCGAGCGCGGCGAGCCCGTGTACGTCACGCGTCGGATCGCTGGCGTCGGCACGCAGCAGGGCCGTGCAGCAGCGGTCGAGGGCGTCGGCCCACTCGTCGTAACCGGCCTTGAAGCGCTGGGCGTAAGCCCGCAGTTCCACGCTCGCGGCTTGGGCTGCCGGGGACTGGGCAGTCAGAGCCTGGGCGCCCGCAGCATGACCGGCGCCGGGGGACGCCGCCGATTCGTGAGTCCACGTCGGACCGAGGCTCGGACTGCCCAGCGGCGTCGTACCCACCCCGGCACGGTTGGCGAGTTCGCCTCGCAGCCACCGCAACTGCGGCGACGCGATGTCGAGAGTGCTGGCATAGCCGGCCAGGGCTGCCGCGTACGACTCGTACCGCTCCGCCGTCGCGTCCAGATGAGGGGCCTTCGCGCGCAGCGTGTCGGCGAGGGCCTGCTGCGCCTTCCCGCGCCAGAGGCCGCCGTCCGCACTCGACAGCAACACCCGTGCCGCGGACCGCAGTTCCGCCGCAAGCGCACCGGAGCGAAGGGCCACCGAGCGAACCTGCTGCGGGTCGCCCGTCGGCACTCGTTGCGCCAGGCAAACGTCCCGGGCCGTCGGGCCGTCCGACGGCAACTCGAAGCGGCTAAGCGCCATGGTGTCGTTCCATAATGAAGCACCCTAGACACGACCGACGTACCCCCCAGAAAGTTATCCACAGGATGGCTGGGCCTGTGGGTAAGCGCGCCTCCGGCCCACGCGATCAGGCAGACTCCCAGGGGTGGATATCAACGAGGCAGTTGCCGCAGGCACCGCACGCGCCCGGGCGCACGATGCCGGGGAGCTACTCACGCTGCAGTTGGCGGCCTGGGTCCGCGAGGGTAGAGAAGCGCGGCGCATCGACATCCCACCGCTACTCGAGGAACTCAGCGACGTAGCCGCCCAACTGGCGGATCCGGCGCTGACCATCTGGGTCTACCGCGACTCGACTGCTCGGATGATCGCCACGGTGCGGACCTCGCTGCTCTCGCCCACCACGGCGTTCCTCGGCCGGCTGGGTGTGGTGCCCGACCGCAGCGGCGAGGGCATCGGTGGAGCGATGCTCCGACTGGCGGAGAGCAGGGTGCCCGCCGCGGTGACGAGGATGGAGCTGATCACCGGCGTCCGCAGCGTCAGCAACCACCGCTTCTACCAGAACCGCGGGTACCAATTCATCCCACTCGTCCGGCCCGACGACGGCCAGCCAGTCGTCCGGCTAGCCAAGGAGCTCAACCGCCAATGACTATGACCCAACCACACCACCGGACGGAAGTTGAGTCCCCCAGACTCAGTTGTTTTGACAGCAGGTCGATCCAGGTAGCAATATCAGAGCCAGCAGTCGATCAAGCTGAGAACTACAAGCACAGACTTTGAGGAGTTCACATGGCACGCGCGGTCGGAATCGATCTCGGCACCACCAACTCCGTCGTCGCCGTACTGACCGGTGGCGAGCCGGAGGTCATTGCAAACGCGGAGGGCTCGCGGACTACCCCGTCCGTCGTCGCCTTCGCCAAGAACGGCGAGGTACTCGTTGGCGAGGTTGCCAAGCGCCAGGCCGTCACGAACGTCGACCGGACCATCCGTTCGGTCAAGCGCCACATGGGCACCGACTGGTCGGTGGACATCGACGGCAAGAAGTACACCGCGCAAGAAATCAGCGCCCGCGTCCTGCAGAAGTTGAAGCGCGACGCCGAGGCCTACCTCGGTGAGACCATCACCGACGCTGTCATCACCGTCCCGGCGTACTTCAACGACGCCGAGCGCCAGGCCACCAAGGAGGCCGGAGCGATTGCCGGTCTGAACGTCCTGCGGATCGTCAACGAGCCGACCGCCGCGGCCCTCGCCTACGGCCTGGACAAGGGTGAGAAGGAGCAAACCATCCTGGTGTTCGACCTCGGTGGTGGAACCTTCGACGTCTCGCTGCTCGAAATCGGCGACGGCGTGATCGAGGTCAAGGCCACCTCGGGCGACAACCACCTCGGTGGCGACGACTGGGACCAGAAGATCATCGACTGGCTCGTCGAGAAGTTCAAGGCGGCGCACGGCATCGACCTGACCAAGGACAAGATGGCGCTGCAGCGGCTGCGCGAGGCGGCCGAGAAGGCGAAGATCGAGTTGTCTTCGTCGCAGCAGACCAGCATCAACCTGCCTTACATCACCGTCGACACGGAGAAGAATCCGCTGTTCCTGGACGAGCAGCTGAGCCGTTCTGAGTTCCAGCGGATCACCGCTGACCTGCTCGAGCGCACCAAGGTTCCGTTCCAGAACGTGCTGCGTGACGCCGGCATCCCGCTGGACCGCATCGACCACGTGGTCCTGGTCGGCGGTTCGACCCGGATGCCCGCGGTCAGTGACCTGGTCAAGGAGCTGACCGGCGGCAAGGAGCCCAACAAGGGCGTCAACCCGGACGAGGTGGTCGCCGTGGGTGCCGCGCTGCAGGCCGGTGTTCTCAAGGGCGAGGTCAAGGACGTCCTGCTGCTCGATGTCACCCCGCTTTCGCTGGGCATCGAGATCAAGGGCGGCATCATGACCAAGCTGATCGAGCGCAACACCACGATCCCGACGAAGCGATCCGAGATCTTCACGACCGCGGACGACAACCAGTCCAGCGTGCAGATCCAGGTCTACCAGGGCGAGCGCGAGATCGCGGCGTACAACAAGAAGCTCGGCGTCTTCGAGCTGACCGGCATCCCGGCCGCTCCCCGCGGCGTGCCGCAGGTCGAGGTCACCTTCGACATCGACGCCAACGGCATCGTCAACGTCTCCGCCAAGGACCTTGCTTCGGGTAACCAGCAGGGCATGACGATCACCGGTGGATCGAGCCTGTCCAAGGACGAGATCGACCGGATGATGAAGGATGCCGAGGCCCACGCTGCCGAGGACAAGGGCCGCCGTGAGGCAGCCGAGGTCCGCAACACCGGTGAGCAGCTGGTCTACCAGACGGAGAAGTTCATCGCCGACTCCGGCGAGAAGATCGCCGCCGAGTCCAAGACCGAGCTCGAGAACGCGCTGGCCGAGCTGAAGACCACTCTGGCCGACGCCGGCGCGAGCAACGAGACAATCCAGGCCAAGACCACCGCCCTGAACGAGGTCAGCAGCAAGGTCGCCACGGCGATGTACGCCTCGGCCTCCGAGGAGACCGCCGGCGCGGACGGCGGGACCACCACCGGTGGTGCCGGCGCGGGTGCTGACGACGTGGTCGACGCCGAGGTCATCGACGAGGAGAAGTAGCAGTGAGCGAGCAGGGAGCGGATGAAGCTGGCACCGGGGCAGACAAGCCGGCGCCAGGCTTCACCTTCGCGAACAAGCGCAAGATCAACACTGACGGCTCCGCCGTGTCCACACAGGGCGCGCCCGAGCCGGCCGGTGACGACGTCATCGAGGGCGAACTGATCGACAGCACCCCACCGGCCGAGGTCGATGCGAACGAACTGCTCGCGGCAGAGCGGCTGATGGACCTGCAGCGGCTGCAGGCCGAGTACGCCAACTACCGCAAGCGGATGGATCGGGACCGCTCCGCGGCGCGTGAACTGACGATCGGCTCGGTCGTCGAGTCACTGTTGCCGGTGCTCGACGACATCCAGCTGGCTCGCCAGCACGGTGACCTCGACTCCGGTCCGTTCGCCAGCATCGCCGAGAAGCTGGAGGCGACGCTGAGCAAGTACGGCGTCGAGCGTTTCGGCGAGCCGGGAGCGGCGTTCGACCCCGCTGTGCACGATGCCCTCATGCACGTCGAAGCGGAACTGGCCGAGGGGACGCAAGGCACCACCGTGGTCGCTGTGCTGCAGCCCGGTTACCGCATCGGCGAGCGGATCATCCGACCCGCCCGGGTCTCGGTGGCCGATCCGCAGTAAGCCGTCGACCGCGGTACTAAACAAGCGTGGTACGGACCAGCTGCGGCAAGAACCAGCCCCAGCGAGAACCACCACGTAAGAACCATGGCTCGGGCCGCCCGCCGAAACGGTGGGCGGCCCGACCATCCAGACACCTATAAAGGAGGTACGACGTCATGGCTAACCAGGACTGGTTCGACAAGGACTTCTACAAGTCCCTGGGCGTCGCCTCTGACGCGTCGGATTCGGACATCAAGAAGGCCTACCGCCGGCTCGCCAAAGACCTGCACCCTGACAAGAACCCGGGTGACGCAAATGCTGAGCAGCGGTTCAAAGAGGTCAGCGAGGCGTACTCCGTGCTCTCCGACGCCGAGCAGCGCAAGGAGTACGACGCCGTCCGGACGATGAGTCACGGCGGCGCCCGGTTCACCGCGGGCTCCGGCCCCGCGGGGGGATTCTCCGATGACGTCTTCTCCGGATTCTTCGGCCGGCAGTCCGGCCGCCAGGCAGGCGGCGGCAGCAACATCAGCATCGAGGACCTGCTCTCGGGCGCGTTCGGCAACGGCGCGGGCGGTGGCTTCGGCCAGTCGCCCCGCGTCGGGAGCGACGTCGAGGCATCCACCTCGCTCACCTTCCGCCAGGCAGTCGAGGGCGACACCGTCACCCTGCGTCGTGGCGACGGGTCCACGGTCACCGCGCGAGTTCCGGCAGGCGTCAAGGACGGCCAGAAGATCCGGCTGCGCGGCAGAGGCAACCCGGGCCCGGCCGGCAACGGCGACCTGATCCTCACCGTGAACGTCGAGCCGCACCCGCTGTTCGGCCGCTCCGGTGACGATCTGACCATCACGGTTCCGGTCACCTTCGCCGAGGCGGCGCTAGGCGCGAACATCGCGGTCCCCACCTTCGACGGCTCCACCGTGACGGTGAAGCTGCCGCCGGGCACACCGTCCGGACGGGTACTGCGCGTCAAGGGCAAGGGCGTGCAGCGCAAGGACGGAACGGCTGGCTACCTGCTGGTCACGGTTTCGGTCGCTGTGCCGCAGAAGCTCGACTCGGCGGCCCGCGAGGCGGTCGAGGCCCTGGCCGCGGCGACAGCTGGCGACGATCCACGAGCGGGGCTGTTCGCCCAGGCAAGGCAGGCCTGAGATGGCTCCCAGGGTGGGGCCGGCTTTCGCGGAATCTGCTGCGGTGTTCGTCATCTCGGTGGCCGCCGAACTTGCCGGCATGCACCCACAGACGCTGCGCCAGTACGATCGGCTGGGGTTGGTGTCGCCGCAGCGCACCGCGGGCCGGGGGCGACGCTACTCCGCACGTGACATCGAGCAGCTGCGCGAGGTTCAACGGCTCTCGCAAGAAGAGGGCGTGAACCTCGCCGGCATCAAGCGAATCCTCGATCTCGAGAACCAGGTGCACGCCCTGCGCAGCAGGCTCGCCGCGAGCGAGAGTGAGCGCCGTGAGGCCACCTCATCACCGCCCGCCGGTTCGGTGCAGCGGCGGCTCTTCGCGGCAGGCTCGGCCGGGGACATCGTGTCGATCCCGTTGCGCCGCCCGTTCGCCGATCCGTCCACCGCGCTCGTGGTGTGGCGGCCGCAGGCCAAGAGCCAACAGTCCTGAGCTCTACCCGTGGTGAGCACGGCAGTCATTGACTCCACGACGGAGCTGCCCGCGCACACGATCCGCCGAGCCGGCTCGGCGCGCGGGGACAGCCGCATCCGCACCGGCCGGCAGCACGAAAGGCAGGCACACGAAAGGCAGGCACACGAAAGGCAGGCATCAGTACGGCAGTCTGCAAGACTTGAGCGGAACAGGCTCAACCTTTGTATCGTTGATTCCAGTGACGCCGGGCACCCGCCCGAGCGAATTGATCAACACAGCGACAAACAGGGGGAGATAGACGTCATGGATCTGACCACCCTCAGCCAGAAGGCGCTTTCCAATGCGGCGCGCGACGCTGCTCAGCGCGGCAACCCAGCCGTGGAGCCCGTTCACCTGGCGGCAGCCCTGCTGGCCGATGAGAACGGTCTGGCCCGTCCGATGACCCAGGCAGTGGGTGTCGACCCGGCGCGGCTGGTGAGCGAACTCAACACACTCGTCTCGGCACTGCCGGCAGCGGCCGGTTCGACGGTCTCGGCACCGCAGCCCTCGCGCGGTCTGTTGAGCGTGCTCGCTGCCGCGGAGCGGATCGCCAAGGACGCCGGTGACGAGTACGTCTCCGGCGAGCATCTGCTGCTGGCCCTCGCCGAGGTCACGTCCGAGGTCTCGGCGCTGCTGACCAGGGTGGGCGCGACGCCCGGCGCGCTCCGAGAGGCGCTGACCCAGGTCCGGGGCTCCACCCGGGTGACCAGCCCCGATCCCGAAGGCACCTACCAGGCGTTGGAGAAGTACGGCGTCGATCTGACCGCGGCCGCCCGTGAGGGCAAGCTCGATCCCGTCATCGGGCGGGACTCCGAGATCCGGCGCGTCATCCAGGTGCTCAGCCGCCGCACCAAGAACAACCCGGTGCTGATCGGCGAGCCAGGCGTGGGAAAGACCGCCGTGGTCGAAGGCCTGGCTCAGCGCATCGTGGCCGGCGACGTTCCGGAGTCACTGCAGGGCAAGCGGCTGGTTTCTCTGGACCTGGGCGCGATGGTCGCCGGTGCCAAGTACCGCGGCGAGTTCGAGGAGCGATTGAAGGCCGTCCTCACCGAGATCAAGGACTCCGCCGGCCAGATCCTCACCTTCATCGACGAGCTGCACACCGTCGTCGGAGCCGGTGCCACCGGCGAGGGCGCCATGGACGCGGGCAACATGCTCAAGCCCATGCTGGCCCGCGGTGAGCTGCACATGGTCGGCGCCACCACCCTGGACGAGTTCCGCGAGCACATCGAGAAGGACCCTGCTCTCGAGCGCCGGTTCCAGCAGGTCCTCGTCGGCGAGCCGTCCGTCGAGGACACCATCGGCATCCTGCGCGGATTGGCCGGCCGCTACGAGGCCCACCACAAGGTGCAGATCTCGGACGGCGCGCTGGTGGCCGCCGCCACCTTGTCCGACCGCTACATCACGTCCCGGTTCCTGCCTGACAAGGCCATCGACCTGATCGACGAGGCCGCGTCCCGGCTGCGGATGGAGATCGACTCCCGTCCGGTCGAGATCGATGAGCTCCAACGCGCGGTCGACCGGTTGAAGATGGAGGAGTTGGCACTCTCCAAAGAGACCGATCCGGCCTCCATCGCGCGGCTCGCGGCGCTGCGAAGTGAGCTGGCCGACAAGACCGAGGCCCTCGACGCGCTGAACGCCCGTTGGGAGCGCGAGAAGTCCGGCCTGAACCGCCTGGGCGAGCTGAAAGAGAAGCTGGACGATCTTCGGACGCAGGCCGAGCGCGCGCAGCGCGAAGGTGACTTCGAAACCGCGTCCCGGCTGATGTACGGCGAGATACCGGCGACGGAGAAGGAGCTCGCCGTAGCGTCGGAGAGCGAGCAGGCACCGGCAGCGGACGTCATGGTCAAAGAAGAAGTGACCGCCGATGACATCGCCGAGGTGGTTGCTGCCTGGACGGGTATCAACGCCGGACGCCTGATGGAGGGCGAGACGGCAAAGCTGCTGCGCATGGAAGAGGGACTGGGCGCCCGCGTCAAGGGCCAGCGGCAGGCGGTGCAGGCAGTGTCCGACGCCGTCCGCCGGGCCCGGGCCGGTATCAGTGACCCCAACCGCCCGACCGGCTCCTTCCTGTTCCTCGGCCCGACCGGTGTCGGAAAGACCGAGCTGGCCAAGGCGCTCGCGGAGTTCCTCTTCGACGACGAGCGGGCGATGGTCCGCATCGACATGAGTGAGTACTCCGAGAAGCACTCGGTCGCCCGGCTCGTCGGTGCCCCGCCCGGCTACGTCGGTTATGACGAGGGTGGGCAGCTCACCGAGGCGGTCCGCCGCCGGCCCTACTCGGTGGTGCTGTTCGACGAGGTCGAGAAGGCGCACCCGGACGTGTTCGATGTGCTCCTCCAGGTTCTCGACGACGGTCGGCTGACCGACGGTCAGGGCCGGACGGTGGACTTCCGCAACGTGATCCTGGTGATGACGTCCAACCTCGGGTCGCACATTCTGGTCTCGGAGATGGTGGACGCATTGAAGAAGGAAGCGGTGCTCGAGATCGTCCGGTCGCACTTCAAGCCGGAGTTCCTGAACCGCCTCGATGACATCGTGGTGTTCGATCCGCTCAGCACGGTCGAGCTGGCCGGCATCGTCGACGTGCAACTCGCTGCCTTGCAGCGGCGGCTCGAGGGTCGCCGGTTGGTGCTGGACGTCTCCGATGCGGCGCGTGAGTGGCTGGCGCTCAACGGTTTCGACCCGCTGTACGGGGCTCGGCCGCTGCGGCGGCTGATCCAGACCGCGATCGGTGACCGGTTGGCCCGTGCGCTGATCGCCGGCGAGGTCACCGACGGTGACAAGGTCCTCATCGACGTCACGGAGGACCGATCGGGCTTGACGGTGAACGACGTCCACTGACGGCACCGTGCTGGTGGACCGGCGTGCTACTCGGGCTGCGACGCGGGTAGCACGCCGAGCCACCTGGTGACCGATCGTTGGTAGCTGAGCGCCAGCATGATCAGCGCCAGCAGGCCGATGACGATGGGGACGCCGGCGCTCACGTCGCCACGCAGCCACCAGAAGCCGCTCAGCACGAGGATGCCGGTGCCGGCGGCGGTCATCGCGATCCGCCCGCCGAGCCGCCCGGTCAGAAGTGCAAGACCGCCCAGGGACGACGCGAGAGCGAGGCCGAAGTTGACCAGCGCCATCACCACGTACCCGGAGTCCGTGCCCCGGTAGAACGACCGGTCCGGGGCGCCGTAGTCATCCTGCAGCCCCAGGATGGCCAGCAGCACCATTGCCAGTAACCCGAGCGTGACGCCGAGCGCGATGGCGATGATCCCGGCCATGGTGGCGGGTCCCGGGGCTCCCTGCTGGTGCTGCCTGGAACGCGCGTGGTACTCGTCCGCCGCCACCGTGTCGGTGCGTGCTGCCGGAGCCGGTGTCGGGATGGTGACGTTGTACGGATCAGCCAGGCTGCCCCGGTACGGATCGGTCGTCGGCGTTCCCGCCAGTTCGCGCGCGTCTCTCTCCGGCGCGCCACGATGCCGTGCTGCTGCCATACGGTGACGGTAACCCGGATGAACCATGCGGCGCAGCGTCCTGACCCACCGGACGGGCGACATATTCCCGATGGCGGTCCCCGAAGCGAAGAAGTTCGATAGATTCTGGCGGCAAGCGCCGGTCCGGTGCATTGCCTAATCGCTGAGGAGACAGCAATGACGCAGTGGGGAAGCGACCCGAACGGCGACTCGGCCGAGAACAAGCCGTCTCAGCCGGATCCCTGGGCGGCGCCGCAGCAGGGGCAGCAGCCGGACCCCTGGGCCGCACCGGAGTCAGGACAGGAACCGGGCCAGCAGCAACCGGGCCAGCAGCCACCGGGCAGCCAACAGCCGCCGAATTACAGCCAGCAGCCCTATGGCCAGCAGCAGCCTGGCTATGGCCAACAGCCGTACGGTCAGCAGCCGGGATACGGCCAACAGCCCTACGGTCAGCAGCCGGGATACGGCCAACAGCCCTACGGTCAGGCCGGCTACGGCTCCGCGCCGCCTCCTTACGGGTACAACCAGTATCCCGTGGCCGGGCCGGGAGCGCCGGCCAACATGGGCCGCCGATTTCTCGCCTTGCTCATCGACCTCATCATCCTCGGCATTATCAACACGATCATCCGGTCCATCTTCGGAACCTCGGGTGGTACGTCGCTCACCGGCATCCTGGTTTCGCTCGTCATCGACTTCGGCTACTTCGGCTACCTGATCGGTGTCCGCCAGCAGACCGTGGGAATGATGGCGCTGAGTATCAAGGTCGTCGACGCGTCGAGCGGTGGCGCGATCGGCGTCGGCCGCGGCCTGCTGCGCTACCTGGTGCAAGCCCTGACCGGGCTGCTGTGCCTCGTCGGCTACATCTCGCCGTTCTTCGACGGCACCAAGCGGTACCAGGGTTGGCACGACAAGGCGGCGCGCGACTTCGTCATCTCGGCCAAATAACACGCCACGAACATGCGCCACGCAGTGAGGGTGGTACCCGCGACGGTTGCCGGTGCCGCCCTCGCGGCGTTGGCAGCGTTGTACGTGATCGATCCCAATTCCACGTACGTGCCGCTGTGCCCACTACACGCGCTGACAGGGCTGTGGTGCCCGTTCTGCGGTGCCACTCGCGCGACCCATGCACTGCTGCACGGCGACCTCGGCACCGCCCTGCACGACAATGCGTTGCTCGTGTGCGCGATCCCGCCGGTGGTGCTCCTCGGATGGCACCGGGTACGCGACGGCCAGCCGATCCACCACCCGCTGCCCGGGGCGGCGCGGTGGGCACTGTTCGGGATGGCCGTTGTTTTCACGGTGCTGCGAAACCTGCCCGCCGGATCGTGGCTGGCTCCGCCGGTCTGAGCCGCCGGTACGCTGCTGCAGATGAGCATCAACCCCGCCCCGGCGGCTCCGGAGGGATCGGGCCAACCCGTCCGGCCCGCCCGTCCCCGCAGCATCGACTACGCGGTGTGGGCGATCCTTGCCCGGTGCGTCTTCGCACTCGGTGCGGCTTTCGCGCTGTACGGCACCCGCGCCGATGCACGACGGACCGTGGCCAGGGCAAACCCCACCTGGACGGCCCGGCAGATCGAGGACTACATCACCTCGGCGTTCCGGTCCAGCATGGTGGTCACCATCGTCTCCATCCTGCTGGTGCTGTTGCTGGCCAAGCTGATCCGCGACGGCCGCAACTGGTCACGATGGCTGTTCGCGGTGCTGGTCTTCATCGTTCTCGGTGACGTGCAACGGGTGTTCGGCTTCTTCGCCAGCGGCAGCGTTGCCTTCCGGGTGCTGTCGGGGCTGACCGGCCTGTCGGCCGCCGCCGCCCTGGTGCTGCTGTTCCTGCCTGCCTCGAATGCGCACTTCCGGCGCCCCGGCACGGTGGCGGTATCGCCGTTGCGTGCGCTCCTCGGTGCCCGCACGCAGCCGCTCCGCACCCCCGCCAGTTCCCGCTCGGGTACCTCCGGTTCAGGAACGGTCGATCCCGCCACGGCTGAGTCGCCAGCGCAGGCGTCGGCCACCTCACCGTTCCCGAGGCGTCCGGCTCCCCGCGCGAAGTCGCGAAAGCAGCGCACCGAATGAGCTGGACGCAGCAGCCGGACGCCGCGCAGCTGACCGGGTTCGCCCTGATCACCGGCGCGACCGCCGGGTTGGGGGCCTCGTTCGCCCGCCGGTTCGCCGCGGAGGGACGGGACCTGGTGCTGGTCGCTCGCGACGCCGAGCGGTTGGAGTCCTCGGCCGCCGACCTGCGGAGCCGCTATCCCGTCGAGGTCGAGGTGCTGTCCGCCGATCTCGGTACAGAGGACGGCCGGACGGCGGTAGCGGATCGGATCGGTTCTGTCGACCGGTCGGTGGACAGCGTCGTCAACAACGCCGGCTTCGGACTGTATCGGGCCTTCGGCAAGGCCTCCCTCGCCGAAGAGGAGCGCCTGCTGGACGTCAATGTCCGGGCAGTCCTTGCCCTGACCCATGCCGCGGTCAACGCCATGTGCCCCCGCGGACGCGGCGAGATCATAAACATCTCGTCGGTGGCGGGGTTCGTGCCCCGGGGCGGGGCGACGACGTACGCCGCGGGCAAGGCCTGGGTAACGACGTTCACCGAGGGGGTCGCCTCGCTGCTCGACGGAACCGGGGTGCGTGCCACCGCGGTGTGCCCCGGTTTCACGCATACCGAGTTTCACGCCCGAGCGGCCGCCGACATGAGCAGCACCCCGTCCTGGATGTGGCTCGACGCCGACCGCGTGGTGGCCGACGGATTGGCCGATGCCCGCGCGGGCAAGGTGGTGAGCGTGCCGAGCAGGCGCTACCGGGCCATCCTGGTGCTCATCAAGCTGCTGCCGCGGTCGGTGGTGCGCAAGGCGGTGGCTCGTCGCTGACCGGGCACACCGCCGTCGCTAGGGTTGCGCCATGAGCGATCGGGACGAACTGCTTGCACTGATCAAAGACCTGGCCGTGGTGCAGGGTGCGGTGACGCTGTCCTCCGGCCAGCAGGCCGACTACTACATCGACCTTCGCCGGATCACGCTGCACCGCAAGGCCGCGCCGCTGGTCGGGCGGGTGTTGCGGGAGCTCACGGCGGACTGGACGTACGACGCCGCAGGCGGCCTGACCCTGGGAGCGGACCCGGTGGGGACCGCCATCATGCATGCCAGCGCGGGCGAGGTGGATGCCTTCGTGGTCCGCAAAGCCGAGAAGAAGCATGGGATGCAGCGCCGGGTCGAAGGCCCCGAGGTCGGTAGCCGTCGGGTGCTGGTCGTGGAGGACGTGTCGACGACCGGATCCAGCCCGCTCACCGCTGTAGCGGCTGTGCGTGAAGCGGGCGCTGAGGTGGTCGGCGTGGCCCTGATCGTGGATCGCGGCGCCACCGCGGCCATCCAGGATGCTGGGCTGGAGTGCCGGTCGGCCTTCTCGCTGGCCGACCTCGGTCTCGCGTAACGGGCACGGGTGTCTGACCAACTCGCCGGCATGGGCGACGCGACGCCCGACCTCGATGTCGGAGTGGGCCCGCACCCCCAGCCGTGGCCCGTCGGTGTGCAATACGACCCTGACCTGTTGGCGCAGGGGGACCGCCGCAACGTACGCGACCACTACCGCTACTGGACGGTCGCGGCAATCGTGGCCGACCTCGATACCCGTCGGCATGCCTTCTCCGTTGCCATCGAGAACTGGCAGCACGACGCCAACATCGGGACGGTCGTGCGCACCGCCAATGCCTTCCTTGCCCGAGAGGTGGTCATCGTGGGCCGAAAACGCTGGAATCGACGAGGGGCGATGGTCACGGACCGGTACCAGCACGTTCGTCACGTACCAACGGTCGCCGACCTCGTCCAGCACGCGGGCACGACCGGGTCGACGATCGTGGGCATCGATAACACCGCGGGGTCACGGCCCATCGAATCGGCGGAACTGCCCCGCCAGGTGGTGTTCCTATTCGGCCAGGAGGGACCGGGACTCACGGAGGACGCCCGTCGGGCTGCTGCCGTGACACTGTCCATCGCGCAGTTCGGCTCCACCCGCTCCATCAACGCCGGTGTCGCGGCGGGGATTGCCATGCATGCGTGGATCCGCCAACACGGCGCTCCAGAGGCGACGCTCTGAACCAGTTGACCTTGCGTAGAGGACTCAATCTCGATCGTGGACGCTGCAACCACCAGCGAATTTGGAGTTCCCACGGCATCGGAGGTATCGTCGTAGAAGTCGCAGGGACGCGCTCAACGAGCGGGTGAACGCGGCAGCCGGGACGAGCGAGGCAATTTTTGCACTTGCGAATCGTACCGAGTATAGTTTTATAGGTTGCCTGATCGTGCTTCACAAGCTGCGAGAGGTAACACCGAGACGTGCCTGGGTTGGGTTTTGACTTGGTGGGTTGTGTCGGGTAGTGTTTGTGGGGTTGCCCCGGAGTGGACTTGGTGGTCTGTGATGGTGTGTGCCTGTTCTTTGAGAACTCAACAGTGTGCCGAA